>CAZZVI010000054.1:14224-15995 GCA_964657335.1 uncultured Terriglobus sp. | reverse complement strand
CGACCGCCTGGTAGCGTGACGGCTCCTGCGCCAGCGGCTGCCGCAGCGCGTGAGCAAACAGCACCGGGATCACCAGTTCTGCGGCGACGGCTGTTTCTTTCAGCTTACGGCGTTCGCGCTCCGCACTGGCTAGTTCTCCCAACCAACCGCAGGTTTCATTGTCGATGACAATCCGCGCGCCGCGACCGGGTTCAATCCACGCGGGGAAAGCTTCGCTATCGAACGCGACCGAGTTCGTCACAAAGCGCGACAACAGTTCTTCCACCGCGCCCTTTACCTCGAAGAACAGCGCGTCGGCGGCGCTGATGGTGCCGGTTCGAGCGGCGTTGCCATAGGCTCCGAACGCGAGGGACGGCCGTTCATGCACCTGCGCGGTCGATCCCGTGAAGACCGTACCGTACTCAAACAGACGCACGTCGCGTACATCGCGTGTGCTGTTCCACTGCAGCATGCCAACGGTGCCGGGGAGTAGCGACGGTCGCAACATGCCGGCCTCCGCGCTGAGCGGATTCCCCATCGGCACGCCCGCTTCACCCGGAGCAGCAAAGGTCTTCGCGTCGTCCTCGCTGCAAAAGGTACTGCTGATCGCCTCGGTCCATCCGAGCGCCCGCAGCACATTGCGAAGCATGTCTTCTTTCGCCGCATGCGGCAGTGCGGCGACGCCATCGGAAAAGCTGGGTAGAGTGTCCGCGAAACGGTTGTAGCCGTAGACGCGCGCGATCTCTTCGATCAGATCGATCTCGCGCTCCAGGTCAAGACGCCAGCTTGGCAGCGTGACTTCGTACGCACCCGGTTCGTCCGCGGGCCGCAGGTGGCAGCCGAGCGCCTGCAGGTATTGCTCGATCACCTCAGGTGGAACGAGGTGCCCCGCGCTGCCCCGCTCGAGCGTCGTTCCCAGCAGGCGCTGCACCTCGTCGATGGAAAGCAGAACCTGCGGCCGCTGCGTGGTGCGAGCTTCCTGGGCGGGAACGCTCACGTCCGTGGTCGCACCGACGGCTTCGCCGCCACACGCTGCAAGGATACCGCGTGTGACCAGACGGTTCGCAAGCGCACACGCGCCCAGATCGGCGCCGCGCTCATAGCGATGCGATGCGTCCGTGTGCAGGCCATTGCGTCGCGACGTCGCGCGGATGGCCGCGGGATCGAACCACGCCGCCTCCACCAGGATGTTCTTCGTCGCCTCCGTCACGCGCGAATCCCATCCGCCCATTACACCGGCGAGGCTGATCGCCTTCTTCTCATCAGCAATCACCAGGTCGTCAGCGGTCAGCGTCTTTTCGCTGCCGTCCAGCAGCTTGATCTGCTCGCCAGCGCGAGCACGCCGCACGACAATGCCGCCTTCGATGGTGTCGAGATCGAAGACGTGCGTGGGATGCCCCATCGCGAGCCACGTGTAGTTGGTCACGTCGACCGCGTTCGAGATCGGCTTCTGTCCAAGCTGCACGAATCGCTCGGCGACCACGCCAATGCTTGCGCCAACCGTGACACCACGAATTACCTGCGCAGTGAAGCGGCCGCAAAGGTCCTCGGCTTCAATGCGCACGGGGAAATCACCCGTCCAGCCCTGCGAAGGCGCTGGCACATCGCAGGCAAGCGATGGCAACGCACCGCCTGCCGCTTCCCCCAGCTCCGCGTGGACGACACGCCTGTCTTCCAGTGTCAGCAGCGGCACACCATAGATTGCCGCTGCTTCGCGCGCGATGCCGTAGTGGTTCATCGCATCGACACGATTCGTTGTTATGTCCATCTCGAAGAGATGTCCACCACCCGG
>CAZZVI010000054.1:0-14124 GCA_964657335.1 uncultured Terriglobus sp. | reverse complement strand
GCGAAGCCGCTGATCTTCTTCGTGTCGTATGCGGGCTCAAGGCCGTTCTCGATGCGGTGCGCATCGACCGCGGCAAAGACGGCGGGGTCGACCATGCCGCAGCCCAGCAGCTCAATCCATCCTGAGAACTTGCACTTGCGGCAGCCCTTCTGACCGCAGAACGGGCACGAAATCTGCACGTCCGCACTCGGCTCCGTGAATGGGAAGAAGGATGGGAAGAAGCGCGTCTTCACGCTCGATCCGAAGAAGGCTTTCATCGCGTAGTCGAGCGTGCCCTTCAGGTCGCTGAAGGTAATGTTCGTGTCCACGCACAGCCCCTCTACCTGGTGAAAGATGGGCGAGTGGGTTGCGTCGCTTTCGTCATTGCGGTGCACCTTTCCGGGGATCACAATGCGCAGCGGCGGCGGGTTTGCCACCATGCTGCGAATCTGGACGGGCGAGGTGTGCGTACGCATCAGCAGGCGTTCGCGCAGCGGCTTGCTTTCCTGGCCGGCGACGACCAGCGTGTCCTGTGTATCGCGTGCGGGGTGGTTCGGCGGAAAGTTCAGCGCTTCGAAATTGTAGAAGTCCGTCTCGACTTCAGGCCCCACGCCTACCGAGTAGCCAAGCGCGGCGAAGACCGCCGTCATCTCGCGCATGGTGCGCGTCAGCGGATGCTCCACGCCGATGCTGCGGCGGATGCCGGGTAGCGAGATGTCAAGAGGCTGGCTTTGCTTATTAGTTAAAGCACCGTGATAGATAGCGTCGAACTTCCGATCGTTTAGAAGTTCCGCCTTCTTTTGCCGAAAGAGCTCGTCGGTTGTCGCCTTCAGTAGCGAAAAGGCTACACCGGCATTAGGCTTACTCCCTTGTGGGACAAAGCGGAGCCAACCGGCTATTCCCTTCTTGACGAGCCCAGCCTTGTCGCCGAACCATCGCACGCGAAATGCTTCGAGCGCTTCAGTATCGGCAATCTCACTAATTTCCTTGTCGAAAGCTGATTGCGCTTCGGCAAACGCGCTTCGCATAGCAAGGTCGTTGGAGTAGTCGAGATCTTCCGGAAGCTTGTACATCATGCAGAGATCGGCAGCCTCGTCACACGAGCCAGGGGTTCCGGTACGGGATCACCGTCGGCAATCAAACCCTCAATGTGGAACTCGATGCCGTCACGAATGAGCGTCTCTGTCTCGTCGTAGGTCGAGCCTGCAACGCCAAGCCCCGGCAGGTCCGGCGCGTAGGCGCTCCATCCAGTGGAAGTCTTCTCGAAAACGACTGCGTACTCTCTCATGCGCTCAGACCCGCCTGCTTCAAAATGCTCTTGTAAGTGCCTTCAGCCATCTCAACCGAAGGATGGCCAGCTACAGTCACTTTTCCCGGCTTGACCGGGTGTTTGAACTGCCGATGACTGCCACGCTGTGCAGACAATCTCCATCCGTCTTCGTGGACCAGACGAAGCACATCGCGGACCTTCATGTGACTGTGATTTTACAGCGCCGACCACACCACCGCCGCCGACACCGCGCCCAGCAGCCAGCTGGTGCGATCGGTAATGGCGTAGACCACGGGATCTTCGTGCAGTTCGCCGCGGCTCGCCAGCAACCAAACGCGGCTGATCCACAGCAGCAGCACCGGCACCAGTAGCCACAGGCGGGTTGCGTGTCCGTACAGGTCCGCCGCAGCCAGGTTTGAGATGTACATGGTGAGCACCACCACGCTGGCGAAGGCGCTGCCAGTGCCAAACGATCGCAGTTGTTCGATGTCGGCCGTCTGGTAGCCGCGGCCGCTGGCCTTCGTCCGTCCACCCTCCGCCATCAGCGCGAGTTCTGAGAAGCGTTTGACAAATGCCAGAGACAGGAAGAAGAACACGGAAAACGCGCCCAGCCATGCGGACACGGGTATCCCAGCCGCGGCCGACCCGGCAAGAATGCGCACCGTGTACAAGCCGCTTAGCACCAGCACGTCCACCAGTGCGAGACGCTTTAAAGCGAAGGAATAGGCGAGCGTTGTGACGGTGTAGACGCCGAGCCACATCAGAAACTGATGTGGCGCAGCCAGCGATCCGTAGACTCCGCCGGCTCCGCGCAGAGCGGTATAGAGGTAAGGCAGAGCGATCGCCAACGTGATGGCGAAGGCAAAGAAGATCGCGATCACCACCGTTCCGGTAATGGGCGACAGGTCGCCCGCGGCGAACGGACGGTGGCGCTTACGCGGGTGGCGGCGATCGGCCTCAATGTCGAGCAGGTCGTTCATCAGGTAGGTCGCACTGGCGCAGAACGAGATCGACAGGAACGCCAGCACGCACACACCGAGGCTGCGCGGTGATAGATCATGTGCCAGCACAGCCGGCAGAAATACCAGGATGTTCTTCGACCACTGGTGCAGCCGAATTGCCTTGAGCAGAACCTTAGCCGCCGGCTCCCGGTCGCTGAATTCGCGATGGAGCACCGTGCCGTCGTGGCTCAGCGCCTTGCGCAGGGCTCGGTGCGGGTTGGCCGCCATCGGCTGGTGGCTCGCACGCAGCAGAGTACGGTCGGGCAGGGCGTTGCCGATGTAGGTGAAGCCGTCAGGGAACCGCTCTTCGAAGGCGCGCAGCTTGTTCGCTCCGGCGAGATTGTTCGTGCCGTCGGATGCGAGTACGCCGTCGAACAGGCCAACTTGCGCCGCTACCTGCTCTGCAAACGCCTGGTCTGCGGCCGTAGCGAGATAGATCTTCCGGCCACGAGCGCGTTCCTCGTGCAGGTACGCGAGCAGCGGCTGATTGTAGGGCAGGTGCTCCACATCGACGACCGCGCGATCTGTAATCTCGCGTTTGAAGCCGGCGCGGCCAGATCGCAGCCAGCCCGGCCACTGCAGCGGAGATCGCGGCTGCTGCCGTAACAGAAGCAGGACAGCATCCACCAGTGTGTCGCTTTTTACGAGGGTGCCGTCCAGATCGACGCAAAGCGGCGGCTCGGCCGCGTTCAGCCCATCGTGAACGGAGACCGGCTGGGTCGATGTCTCAGGCATACCTGCCTGCTCTCATCGTGAGGATGCACCGCGACCGTGCGCGACCCTGCACTTGCCGCGCATGTGGCTGCGGGCAGGCCACTTGCCGCCGCATCGAAATACCTCGAAACCTCTTGGCGGGGTACTCCGTCATTGCCTGTAGTCTAACAATGCGCCTGTTGTGGCTCCGGTGAACCCGGAGCGCGCGATTATTTCTGAACGAATCAAGACCAGGACGGTTCTCCCTAGATCATGCTTTCATCTTCCAGCGAGCCCACTGACGCTTCCTCGCACGAGACTCCAGCGCTTCCGGAGCACGCTTCGCCTTCTTCTACAGGCCTGCCGAACGACGCCTCGCAGCATCCCGCGCCACGCAAGAATGGGTGGCTGCGCATTGTCATCCTGATCCTTGTTGTCGGCGGCGCCATCGGGTTTGTGACCTATCGCATTGTCACCAACAAGCCGGCGCAGCAGGCCGGTCCGGGAGGCGGCGGCGGTCGTCGAGGCGGAGGTGCAAACGCCATCGTTCCCGTCTCGTTTGACGTGGTGCAAAAGCGTACGATCCCCATCTCGCTTACCGCGCTTGGAACCGTGACCGCGTACAACACGGTCACGCTGAAGAGCCGCGTCGACGGCCAGATCATCAAGGTCAACTTCCAAGAAGGTCAGCACGTCCGCCAGGGTCAGTCGCTGATCGAGATCGACCCAAAGCCCTACCAGGCAACGCTGTCTGTCGCGCAGGGTAATCTTATCCGCGATCAGGCAAATTCAGCACTGGCACAGGTGCAAGCACAGCGCTACAACCAGCTCTATGCCGCGGGCGTCGTCTCGAAAGAATCAAACCAGACGCAGGAGTCCACGGCGGGCCAGGCCGTAGGTACGCTTGCAGCAGACCGCGCCGCTATCCAGCAGGCGCAGGTCAACCTAAACTACACCCACATCACCTCGCCCATTACCGGCATCGTCGGCTTGCGCCAGGTGGATGTTGGCAACATTGTGACGGCAGCAGGCGCAACAGGACTCGTCGTCATCACGCAGGTGCAGCCTATCGGCGTGATCTTTACGCTGCCCGAAGACTCGCTGCCTGCGGTCTTCGAGCACATGCGCGGCGGCCACAAGCTGGTGGCGGAGGCCTGGGACCGTGCGAACACGGTGAAGATCGCCACCGGATCGCTGCTGACCGTCGACAACCAGATCGACACCACCACGGGCACGGCGAAGCTGAAGGCCGTCTTCGACAACGCGGATAACTCGCTGTACCCCAATCAATTCGTCAACATTCACCTGGTACTTGAAAACCGTGCGAACTCGATCGTGGTTCCCGCTGCGGCCATCCAGACCGGCAACAACGGCTCGTTCGTTTACGTGATCGACCGCACCCAGCCGCAGACCGCAGGTGCGGCCGGCGGTGGTGCACCGGGCGCCAGTGGACAGGGCGGCGGACGCCGCGGCGCCGGCGCAAACGGCGCAGCCGGTGGAGTAGCACCGGCCGGTGGTCCCGGCGGCGGCAATACCGGAGCAGGCAGCGAGGGGGCAGTCACCAACCCGACCAGCGGCGGAGCAGGTGCTGACGCAACGATGGGTAGCGGCGCGAGCGGAGGTTCCGCTACCGGGGCAGCTGGTGGTCAAGGTGCGGGCGGTGCAGGCGGCGGACGCAGAGGCGGCGGCGCTAACGGCGGTGGGCCGCAGACCAACTATCCCGTGCGTGTCGTAAATGTCGTCGTCGACAGCACCCAGGGGACCGACGTCATCATCAAGAGCGGCCTGCAGCCAGGGCAGCAGGTGGTCACGGATGGTACGGAGAAGCTGCAGAACAACAGCCGCGTGATTCCACGTCCGTCCGCCGATATGGTGGCAGCGCGACAGGCGCGTGCGGCAGGCGGCACACCCCCACCCCCGAACGATCCCAATGCAGGCGCATTCAGCAACGGCCGCGGCTCAGACCTCGATCCAGCCGCGAACGCCAGCGCAGGCCGCCACGGTCAACGTGGCAGCGCCGATGGCAGCGGCGCAGGTGGGCCAAGTGCAGGTGGACAAAGCGGTCATCATCGCGGAACGGGTGGTCCTGGCGGCGACGGTTCACAGGATTCAGGCGGCGCAGGTGGCCCGGGCCGCGGTCATCATCATCCTCCTCCTGGAGGCGGAACTCAGTGAGCCGCTGCACCGCGTAAGGCAGTGCTCGCTGATCTTGGGAAGAAGCAGAACGTTGGAAACATCTCCGGCGAGATACCGTTAGAGGAAGCTGGCCGGTTCGGAACAAACTGCTATGGGGAGCAATCCCCATAGCGAGACGCGGCGGTTTCGCCCGGACGGCGATGCCAGGTTCCATCGGCGATTTACACCCGGCGAGCCGTTAGGCCGCTCGGCGACTTTTGGAGTTCCTGCGTATGAGCCCATCACGGCCGTTTATTCTCCGCCCGGTCGCGACTGCCCTGCTGATGATCGCCATCCTGCTGGCAGGCACCGTGGCCTACTTCCAGTTACCTGTCTCGGCGCTGCCGCAGGTCGACTACCCCACCATCCAGGTGCAGACGTATTACCCCGGTGCCTCGCCGGCCGTCATGACATCGTCCGTGACCGGCTCGCTGGAGCGGCAGTTCGGCCAGATTCCCGGCCTGACGCAAATGACATCCGTCTCGTCCGGCGGCGGCTCTATTATCACGCTGCAGTTCAATCTGGCCGAGTCGATCGACGTCGCCCAGCAGGACGTGCAGGCCGCCATCAACGCGGCGCAGGCACTGCTGCCCACCGATCTGCCGCAGCCCCCGATCTACAACAAGGTGAATCCGGCAGATGCGCCGATCCTGACGCTCGCACTCACCTCGAACACGCTGCCGCTGACCAAGATCGAAGATCTCGCCGACACGGTGCTGGCTAATAAAATATCGCAGCTCACGGGCGTCGGCCTGGTGACGATCGCCGGCGGCCAGAAGCCCGGCGTACGCATTCAGGCGAATCCCACCACGCTAGCTGGATACGGCCTGTCCCTTGAAGACCTGCGCACCGCGCTTGCCGCGGCGAATGTCGATCAGGCCAAGGGCAACCTGAACGGTCCAAAGCAGAGCTACACCATCGGCGCAAACGACCAGTTGCTGTCCGCGGCCGACTACATGAACGTGATCGTCGCCTATCGGGATGGATCGCCGGTGCGCATGTCCGACGTTGCCGTCGCGTCGGACGCCGCGGAAAACGCCTTCCAGGCGGCATGGATGGGCCGCGCAGCTCAGGGAGATGAGCCCGCCTATACCAGCCCTGCCGTCATCATCAACATCCAGCGCCAGCCGGGCGCGAACGTCACCGATGTGGTGGACCGCATCCAGGCCCTTCTGCCAAAGCTGCAGGCTGCACTGCCCTCGTCGATCAGGCTGGAAACGCTGACCGACCGCACCGGCACCATCCGCGCCAGCGTGTCTGACACGCAATTTGAGCTGCTGCTCACCATCGGCCTTGTGGTCGCGGTGATCTTCCTTTTCCTGCGGTCATGGCGCGCCACCATCATTCCTTCCGTCGCCGTCCCTCTGTCAATTGTCGGCACCTTCGGCGTGATGTACCTGCTGGGCTATTCGCTCAACAATCTGTCGCTGATGGCGCTTACCATCTCGACGGGCTTTGTCGTGGATGACGCGATCGTCATGGTCGAAAACATCGACCGCTACCTCGAGATGGGCGACACGCCACTGGACGCGGCGCTGAAGGGGTCGGAGCAGATCGGCTTCACCATTCTGTCGCTGACCGTCTCGCTGATCGCCGTTCTGATCCCTCTGCTGTTCATGGGTGACATCGTGGGCCGCCTCTTCCGCGAGTTCGCCGTGACGCTCGCCGTCACCATCCTTGTCTCCGCGGTTGTCTCTCTCACGCTAACGCCCATGATGGCGGCAAAGCTGCTGAAGCACACGCCCGAGAACCAGAAGGGCCGCTTCTACAAGGTTTCGGAAGACTTCTTCAACTGGGTCATCGACCGTTATGCCGTCGGCGTGCGCTGGGTGCTGCGGCACCAGGTCTTCACGCTGCTGGTCACGCTCGCCACGTTTGTCCTGACCTTTGTGCTGTACACGATCGTGCCGAAGGGCTTCTTCCCGGTGCAGGACACTGGCGTAATCCTCGCCATTACCGACGCGCCGCAGGACATCAGCTTCAGTGCGATGAGCCAGCGGCAGCAAGCCCTGACGAACGTCATCCTGCAGGACCCCGACGTCGATTCCATGTCGTCGTTCATCGGCATCGACGCGACCAACAACACGCTGAACTCCGGCCGCATCCAGATCAACCTCCGCGACCGCGAGCAGCGCAAGACGAGCGCCAACGACATCATCCGCCGGCTGCAGGGAAAGCTGGCGCGCGTGGAAGGCATTCAGGCCTACATGCAGCCGCTGCAGGACCTGACCGTCGAAAACCGCACGTCGCGCACGCAGTACCAGTACGCCATCGAAGATGCAAACAGCGCGGAACTGGTGGACTGGTCCAATCGTATCCTCGCGAAATTCCGCTCGCTGCCGCAACTCGCCGATGTCGCTACCGACCAGACGACGCAGGGGCTGGAAGCAGCGCTTGTCATCGATCGCGACACCGCATCACGGCTCGGCATTACACCGCAGAACATCGACGACACGCTGGACGACGCCTTTGCGCAGCGCCAGGTGTCGACCATGTTCACGCAGCAGAACCAGTACCACGTGATTCTGGAAGTCTCGCCGCTGTTCCAGCGCGATCCAAGCCAGTTGAACAACATCTACGTGAAGAGCGCGAACGGAACGCAGGTTCCGCTATCCACCTTTACGCACCTCGAGCAGAAGCCGGCCACGCTGGCCATCTCGCACCAGGGCCAGTTCCCCGCGGTCAACCTTTCGTTCAACCTGGGACCCGGCTACAGCATCGGCGACGCGGTATCCGCCGTCCGCAAGGCGGAAAAAGAACTGAACATGCCGCTTTCAGTCAACGCCAACTTCCAGGGTACGGCCGCATCATTTGAAGCGTCATTATCCAACGAGCCGCTTCTGATCCTGGCCGCGCTGGTTACGGTGTACATCGTTCTTGGCGTGCTGTACGAGAGCTACATTCACCCCATCACGATCCTGTCGACGCTGCCGTCCGCCGGTGTCGGCGCCATCCTTGCGCTGTTTGTCACCGGCACGAACCTGTCGGTGATCGCGCTAATCGGCATCATCCTGCTGATCGGCATTGTGAAGAAGAACGCCATCATGATGATCGACTTCGCCCTCGAGGCCGAGCGCGAGCACGGCAAGACGCCGGAAGAATCGATCTACCAGGCCTGCCTGCTGCGCTTCCGTCCCATCATGATGACCACGATGGCCGCGCTGCTGGGTGGCGTGCCGCTGGCCTTCGGCTCCGGCACCGGATCAGAGCTGCGCCGGCCGCTGGGCATCACCATCATCGGCGGACTGATCGTCTCGCAGGTGCTCACGCTGTACACCACGCCGGTCGTCTACCTGTTCTTCGACCGCATCGGTCGCAAGTACCTCGGCACGGCAAAGGCCGACCGCGAAATGCAGAAACACCGCCACGAGAACGAACCGCAGTACGCAGCGGGAGACTAGAAGATCTGTGAACACCGCAGACTGAGATACGTCATAACACAGGCTGACCAATGAACTACGCACCCGAACCCGGCGATAAGCGGCCCACTGATCACGTGCAGCCCGGCGACGAAGCCAAGCTGCATGGCACAAACCTGCGTGGCGGTGACACCGGTCCGACCGATTACGCTTCGCAGCAAGACGAATTCCTGAATGCCGAGCCCTCCGAAGCCGAGAGCAGCCCACTTGGCTCGCTGGGCGGCGTGCATTTCTCCGCGCCGTTCATTCAGCGGCCGATTGCCACGTTCCTTCTTTCGATCGCGATCCTTCTGGCCGGTGCCGTGGCGTACAAGCTGCTGCCGGTCGCATCCCTGCCGAACGTAGAGTTTCCCGTAATTTCCGTATCGGCCAGCCTGCCCGGAGGCGATCCCGAGACAATGGCCTCGTCGGTCGCGACGCCGCTGGAGCGCCAGTTCTCGCGCATCGCCGGCGTCAATCAGATGACGTCGAACTCCGCGCAGGGTTCGGCGAACATTGCGCTGCAATTCGACCTGAACCGCGACATCAATGGTGCGGCGCGCGACGTGCAGGCGGCCATCAGCGCGGCGCGGGCGCAGCTGCCGGCCAACCTGCCGATGAATCCGACCTACCGCAAGATCAACCCGTCGGACGCGCCCATCCTCATCCTCGCGCTGACCAGCGACACCATCCCCGTGCCCCAGCTGTACGACGCAGCCGACTCCATCCTTGCGCAGAAGATCGCCGCCGTTCAGGGCGTGGGACAGACCAACGTGGGCGGCTCGGCCAAGCCCGCCGTCCGTCTCGAGGTCAACCCGAACCAGCTCACCGCCTACAACCTGTCGCTGGTCCAGCTTGCCGCCGCAGTGCAGACCATCAACGTGAACAAGCCAAAGGGCTTCCTGAACGGTGACGGGCCGGACGGCAGGCGATGGGCGATCAGCACGACCGACCAGCTCTTCGGCGCGGATGCGTATCGTCCGCTCGTCATCGCAACCAGCCGCGGCTCCATTACGAACGCCCAGGCAAACAACGGCCTGCAGGCGAGTGTCGCCAGCGCCGTTGCTTCCAACACCGCGGTCGCAGGCAACAACGCCAACGCGAACATCGACTCCAGTACCGGCTACGCCTCGGCGCAGGTGAGCAACCTAGCCTCAAACGTGGCGACCACGAGCACGAACGCGGCCGGTATCGTGCGTATCGGCGACGTAGCCGAGGTGGTGGACGCGAACGAAAACACCTACAACTTCGGCACGACCAACGGCAAGCCCTCGATCCTCATCACCATCTTCAAGTCGCCGGGCGCAAACGTGATCGCAACCGTTGATGCCGTGCTGAAGCAGTTGCCGCTGCTGCAGGCGTCCATCTCGCCGGCCATCAAGCTGCAGGTAGCGCTCGACCGCACATCGACTGTTCGCGCCTCCGTCAAAGACATCACGCGAACCATGATCATCACGATTGTCCTCGTGATCCTGGTGGTCTTCTTCTTCCTGCGGGAAGTGCGATCGACGCTGATTCCATCCGTCTCCGTGCCGCTTTCGATCATGGGCACCTTCGGCGTGATGTACCTGCTGGGCTACACGCTCGACAACCTGTCGTTGATGGCGCTGACGATCTGCACCGGCTTTGTGGTGGACGACGCCATCGTGGTGATCGAGAACATCACGCGACACCTGGAAGACGGCCTGACGCCCTACGACGCGGCCATGCTCGGCTCCAAGGAGATCGGCTTCACGGTCCTGTCCATGTCGATCTCGCTGATCGCGGTCTTCATCCCCATCCTGCTGATGGGCGGCATTGTGGGCCGGCTCTTTCGCGAGTTTGCGGTGACGCTCTCGGTCTCCATCTGCGTCTCGCTGGTGGTCTCGCTCACGACGACGCCCATGCTCTCGGCCAAGTTCCTTGAGCCGCACTCCGCACGCAAACACGGCCGCATCTACAAGCTTGGCGAGCGCTTCTTCGCGTGGCTGCTCTCGGAGTATGACCTGGGCCTGCGCTGGGTTCTGCGGCACCAGTGGCCGGTGATGATCATCTGGCTTGTCACCTTTGCTCTGAATATCTACCTCTTCATCCTTGTGCCGAAAGGCTTCTTTCCGCAGCAGGACACGGGTCGAATCGGCGGCAGCATCCAGGGGCAGCAGGACGTCTCCTTCTTCCAGATGAAGGACAAGGTGATCGACTCCGCGGCTGCGGTAAAGAAGGATCCTGACATTCAGAACGTGATGGCCTTCGTCGGTGGCGGCGGCCCGGGCGGTGGCGCATCCAACCGCGGCAACATGTTCGTCTCCTTGAAACCGCTGGACCAGCGCCCGGACCGGGCCAGCGCCGACCAGATCATCAACCGGCTGCGTCCTTCGCTATCACACACGCCCGGCCTGCAGACCTTCCTGCAATCGCAGCAAGAGCTGAACATTGGCGGCAGGCAGTCGGCAACGCAGTACCAGTACACGCTCTCCGCCGACTCGGTCAGCGATCTGAACCACTGGTCGCCGCTGATGATGGCCGCCATGCAGAAGCTGCCCGAGCTGCGCGACGTTGCTACCGATCAGCAGGACCATGGCCTGGAAACGAAGCTGGTCGTCGATCGCGACACCGCGTCCCGCCTCGGCGTGACGTCGCTCGCGGTGGATCAGACGCTGTCCTCCGCGTTCGGCCAGCGCCAGGTGTCGACCACCTACAAGACGCTGAATCAATACCACGTTGTGATGGAAGTGGCGCCACAGTTTCAGTTGACGCCCGAATCGCTGCGCACCATTTACGTCAAGGCATCGAACGGTTCACAGGTTCCGCTGTCGGCCATCACCCACTTCGAACAGCAGCGCATTCCGCTGCAGGTGAACCACCAGGGACTGTCGCCCGCGGCAACGCTCTCTTTCAACCTGGCGCCTGGCGTTGCCTTGTCGCAAGCCTCTGAATCCATCAACAACGCCCGCAACTCGATCGGTATGCCCGCCAACATCAATGGCGGCTTTCAGGGCTCGGCGCAGGCGTTCCAGGACTCCCTCAAGTCCGAGCCGATCCTGGTCCTGCTCGCGCTCACAGCGGTCTACATCGTGCTGGGCGTTCTATACGAAAGCTTCATCCATCCGCTGACGATCCTATCCACGCTGCCGTCCGCAGGTGTCGGGGCGGTTCTTGCGCTGCTCATCACGCAAGTCGATCTCTCCGTGATTGCCATGATCGGCATCGTGTTGCTGATCGGCATTGTGAAGAAGAATGCCATCATGATGATCGACTTTGCTATCGTGGCCGAGCGGCAGGGCGGCAAGTCACCCGAAGACGCGATCTACGAAGCGTGTATCAAGCGCTTCCGGCCCATCATGATGACGACCATGGCAGCCCTTCTCGGCGGCGTACCACTGGCCTTCGGCACCGGCGTCGGGTCGGAACTGCGCCGTCCTTTGGGCATCACCATCGTCGGCGGCCTGATCGTCTCGCAGTGCCTGACGCTGTTCACCACGCCAGTCATCTATCTGTACTTCGACCGCCTGCGCAGCTGGTCCGAACGCATGAGCCGCCGCTTCTCACGCAGACCGAAGCACGCACACCATCCGGGCATGGAACCTGCGCCTGCGGCTGGCGACTAGCTCGCGATACATACAATTGCGGAGGGGCACGGGTTCAGGTGCCACAATTTGTCACTCGACCGAAGCGCAGCGGAGTGGAAAGACCTGCTGTTGCCTTTCAAGGCGGCACAAGAGCAGGTTTCTCCACTGCGCAGGACGATGAGCCATCCTGCTCCGGTCGAAATGACAGTGCTGTGATGTGATTGCGTTCAACCGGTCGTGCTGCTAGAAGCTATAGCGCAGGCCAAACTCAATTCGCCGCCCGGTGTCTGCTCCGTAAGCCTTGCCGAACAGCGGCGATCCAAGCACGCCGCCGACCTGCCGCACATTGGTGTGGTTCAACACATTCGCCGCGCGCAGGTTCACCCCGAGCGTTTGCACTGAGTCCTTTGCAGCATGCGGTGTCAGTGAAAACGTGCGGCTCAGGTTCGGATCGAGGTACACGCGGAACGGCATGGTACCGGTGTTGCGCGGAACCACGCCGGTGCCTCCGCTCGCGATCAGCATGCCGTACCGTGTGGCGACCGCGTTGGGGTCACCGGGCTTGGCGTAGGTGGGTCGGTCGTTGAAGTCGCCGTCGCCGTTGTTATCAAAGCCGGTGGTCAGGTTGAAGGTATTGCCGCTGCCCACGTAGTAGTCCGAAGAAAGATCAACCTTCTTCGGCAGGTGCACGGTTCCGCTGCCGAAGATCTGGTGCTGGTCCTGCCGCGAGCGGCGTCCGTACTCGCCGGCATCCGTAAATGCGCTCTGCGGCGTGAAGAACTCGTTGTTGTCCACGTTGTCGCGAAGATCGACGCGCGCATACCCGAGGAAGATGTTCAGCCACTTCAGCGTGTGCTGGTTTACTGACACGAACTCGATGTCGCCCTTCATGGAGCCGCTGTTCTGCATCTGCAAGATGTTCAGATTGGCCGGTCCCGGCCGCGGACCGTTGGGCTGGCCGTTCAGCGGCGAATTGCTGTTGGTAGAACGTGCAAAGTTCCAGCCACGAATCCAGTAAAAGGTACCCTGCACGTCCCAGCCGCGCGAAAGGCTGCGATCCACCTCAAACTGCTCTTCGCTAAATGTCACGTTGCTGAAGTGCGGCGCAAGCGTGCGGACGGTGCTGACAGGTGTCGCACCGGCGATCGGGTTGCCGTACACGGGCGAATACACCGTGCTGCTGCTGCGTTCCACGCCATCCAGCCTGCGCAGCTCGATCCAGTCGGCCACGCTGTAGCGTCCGTTGAACATGCCGGCATGGACCTTCAGGGTCCACTTCTGCGCCTTGTCCGGCGACCACGCGACGCCGGCTCGCGGCACCAAGCTCAGCAGGACCTGCGGATCGTTCTGGCCGTAATAGCGCGCCCCGAACGACACCTTCAGGTTTGGTCTCAGCTTCCAATCGTCCTGCGCAAAGATGGAGGCACGCGTCTGCGTGAAGTTGATTGCCGGTGTCCCCGTAACAGCGGAGTACGCCGTCGGCGATCCGCCTGGCAGGCCGAGGAGTGCGCGGCGATACTGCTCCAGCCCGGTGATCGTTACGATGCTGCCTGTCGCACCATTGTTCGGATCCAGCACCGGCGCCGAGCCGCCGCCGAAGATGTAAGTGCCATTGAAGCTCTGTGTCGCCTGCTCGCGGATGCTATAGGTACGCAGGTTGATGCCGACCTTGAGCGTGTGCGGCCCTTGCGTCAAGATCGCGTCATCCGCTACCTCGATGCCGAACTCCCGGTTGGTCTGAGCTCCATACGCGTTGCCGCCGCCCGTGAAGGCTCCTGCCACTTGAACTTGCGGCGCTGTGCTTTTCGGTGCGTACAGATCGCCTGTCCAGTGCACGCTTAAGCGCGCTTCATGCATCAGGTTGGCCGACGCGGTTGTGATGTTGATGAAACGAAGCGTGTGCTCGTAGCTGGTCTCGTCGTATGCCGTCTCGGCCAGGGAGTTACCCCCGGCTCCACGGTTGCTCTGCTGGTTCTGGTTTGCCGTGTATGTTCCCGTAAACGTATTCTTCGGGCCGAGTTGCCATGCTAGGCGTGCGCTTGCCTCCCACAGGCTCTCAG
>CAZZVI010000053.1:0-16098 GCA_964657335.1 uncultured Terriglobus sp. | reverse complement strand
AAGCGCATCGACATGCTGGAAAAGCGCTGGGCCGTTCTCAACCGGTGATGCTCGGCGAACGCCAGCCTGGTCGTGCCACGGCTGCAAAGGTCTTCCGCTGCATCGTTGCCTCGTCATGAGTTTGCCACCCTTACCGACACGTGATCTTGAGCAAATTCTCGCTGCGACGGCTTCGTTGTGGGAGCAGATGCGTGGTGAGCGCCTCTTCCTGACTGGGGGCACGGGGTTCTTTGGCTGCTGGCTGGTCGAGAGTTTCCTCCATTGCAATCACGAGCTGGATCTGAATGCCCAGATCACCGTGCTCACCCGCGACCCCGTGGCCTTTCTTCAAAAGGTGCCACATCTCCGAATCGAGAGCTCCCTCAAACTGCACGCGGGAGACGTCCGGGACTTTAGCTATCCACAAGGAAGTTATGCCTTTGTACTTCACGCCGCGACAGAAGCCAGCGCGAAACAGCTTGCGGAACAGCCGCACGAGATGCTCTCAACGATCCTGGCTGGCACGGAGCGGGTGTTGAGCTTCGCAGCGCAGGCTGCAACACGCAAGCTGCTGCTGACCAGCTCGGGCGCGGTGTATGGGACGCAGCCGGCCGATCTCTCACACATTCCAGAGGAGTACATTGGTGCTCCCGACAGCCTGGCTCCAGGAAGCATCTACGGCGAAGGAAAGCGCGCCGCGGAACTGCTCTGCGCGCTCGCCGCTCAGACCGGGCTGGAAACCAAGATCGCGCGTTGCTTTGCCTTCGTCGGACCGCACCTGCCTCTGGATGCCCACTTCGCCGCAGGCAACTTTCTTCTGGATGTGCTTCGTGGCCGCTCCATCTCCATCGCGTCTGACGGTACCTCATTGCGCTCGTATCTCTACGCTGCCGACCTTGCGATCTGGTTGTGGACGATCCTGTTCCAGGCACCGTCTCTTCGTGCCTACAACGTGGGGTCGGAGCATGCGGTCAGCATCACAGAGCTTGCCCACACGGCCGCCGCGCTCTGTGAGCCTCCGTTGAACATTTCTGTCGCGCAGCAACCCACGCCAGGCAAACCTCCAGCGCAGTACGTACCCTCCACGGCGCGTGCGCGGCAGGAGCTCGATCTACGCGAAACAGTACCGCTAGGCGAAGCCTTGCAACGCACACTAGACTGGCACAATAAGTTTGTTCGATGACGCCAAGGACCGGCCGAAGCACATGAAAACCATCAGCATCGTCACTGCCTGTTACAACGAAGAAGACAACGTCGAGGTGCTGATCGCCCGCGTGCGCGAGGTGATGCTCACGCTACCGGACTACAACTACGAACACCTGTTCATCGACAACAGCTCAGAGGATGCGACCGTGTCTATTCTGAAGCGCATGGCCGCGGAGGATCCTCGCATCAAGATCATCGTGAATGCGCGAAACTTCGGCCACATTCGCTCGCCCATCCACGCTCTGTTCCAGGCCACGGGCGATGCCATCATCTCGCTGGTGGCAGACCTGCAGGACCCTCCGGAGATGATCCCGGCGCTGGTGAAGGATTGGGAGGCGGGCGTGAAGATGGTGCTCTGCATCAAGCGCACCAGCGAGGAGCCCGGTCTGATGTTCTGGCTACGCAAGCAGTACTACCGTGTGGCAGAAAGCCTCTCATCCATTGAGACCTTTCAGAACTTCACCGGCTTCGGGCTGTATGATCGCCGCGTGATGGAGATCGCGAAGTCGTTCGGCGACTCGTACCCGTACTTTCGAGGCATGATCGCTGAGATCGGCCTGCCGCACAAAAAGATCTACTATGACCAGCCCAATCGCAAGTTCGGCATTACCAAGAACAACTGGTACACGCTGTACGACATGGGCATGCTGGGCATCATTAACCACTCTCGGGTTCCGCTTCGCATGGCAATCTTTGCCGGGTTCGGTGGTGCAGTTGCATCGTTTGTCATCGCTCTCGTCTATCTGCTGCTCAAGCTTATCTTCTGGAAGACGTTCAGCTTTGGCTTGGCCCCGATGCTGATCGGCGTCTTCTTCATCGCCTCGCTTCAACTCGTCTTCCTGGGGATTCTCGGCGAGTACGTAGGAGCCATCTACACGCAGGTGCAGAAGCGGCCGTACGTCACGGAGCTTGAACGGGTCAACATGTAGCGCTCACTGAAGAGCGAGCAGCAGGACGTACTCAGTCCGCCTTTGCGGCTTTGAACGTGACGTTGCGATGGCCTAAGAAGCTGTAAATCGTAGTGAATCCGATCACAATCGCGCCTGCCAGGCTGCCGGCAATGTTCTTGCTTGCGGCGGCGCGCTGTACCGCGTGCAGAAGAGGTCCGCTAAGGTGTGCTTCCATCGCGCGGAGCACCGCATGGAGCATCAGCCCATGGGTATGGATCAGGCCCTGGAACATGCGGGTAAGTGCACCCAGCGCGAACAGACCGGGGATCATCCCGGTTCCATATACCGCGAAGCATTTCAGCCACTCCATCAGGTAGTTGCCGCGCGTTCTGAAGACGAAAAACTTGTAGCCGAAGTACGCAAGCGTTATGTTCGCCGGCGTGCTGATCACCGACGCCAGTGGGGCTGCAAGGTACAAGTAGCGCGCTGCAATCACTTTGCTGAGAAGACTAAGGCAGATTAAAAAAGTGCAGTATCCAACGATCGTATTCACGCAACCTGCAATCAGGTAGCGCCCAAAGGTGCCTCCGGCAAACACCTTCAGCAGCCTGCGCAGACCGCGCGCTCGAGCCTCGGTGATCTCAGGTGGCGGATTCGGAGGCAGCACCAAAGGCAGCCCCTCACTCGCGTTCACGGCGTCATCGTGCAGAACCTTCATTGTCGGGATCCGGGTAAACACGGATGCATAGAGCGATTCTCCCACGCCTTCAGGACGCAGGTGCACCGACGCCTCCTTTGCAGGAGGCGTTCGGCGATGGTCTCAGATCGATTCATTGAGCACGCGGTTCAGGCGCTGAACGAAGGTTGCCGCGTCTTTCAGCGGCACGCCTTCGAGCAGCAGTGCCTGGTCTAGCAGCAGCCAGGCCGCGTCTTCTACCTTGGCATCGCTTGCGCCGGCAAGCAGCTTCCTGATGATCTCGTGGTCAGGGTTGATCTCAAGCGTTGGCTGCAGTTCCGGCAGGTTCTTCTGTCCCATGGCTTCCATCATCTGGCGCATGCGCGCGGAGGGTTCGTCCTCATCGGAAACGATGACGGACGGACTGTCGGCAAGGCGCGACGAGGCGCGCACCTCCTTGACCGTGTCGCCGAGCGCAGTCTTCATCTTTTCCAGCAGTGGTTTGAGTTCTTCGGCCTTCTGTGGCGCGTCGTCGTCCTTCAGGTCCTCAGAGGTGGAGGACTTGTTGACGGCCTTCAGGTCGATATCACCATACTTCGGCACCGCCGAGAAGACGATCTCGTCGATGTCGTCGTCCAGGATCAGAACTTCAACGTCCTTCTTCTTGTAGATCTCAAGCAACGGCGAGTTGCGAAGCATGCTCTCGGAGCCGCCCGTCACGTAGTAGAGCGCCTTCTGCTCGGGCTGCATGCGCTCCTTTGCCTCAGCCAGAGAGGTGAGACCTTCCACCTTACTCGACTTGAAGCGAACAAGATCAAGCAGCGTGTCACGGTTACCAAAATCGCCGTAAAGACCCTCTTTGAGAGGACGGTTGTACTCGGCGATGAACTCCGCGTACTTGTCTTTGTCGTTCGCCGCAATCGTCTTCAGTTCCGAGAGAATCTTCTTGACGCTTGCGCTTCGAATGCTGGTGAGCACCTTGTTCTGCTGCAGGATCTCGCGCGAGACGTTGAGCGGCAGATCTTCCGAGTCGATGATGCCGCGGATAAAGCGCAGGTACTGCGGCAGCAGTTCCTTGGAATCATCCAGGATGAAGACGCGCTTGACGTAGAGTTTCAGACCCCCTTTGTAGTCGGCCTGGTAAAGATCGAGCGGCGCCTTCGCCGGAATGTAGAAGAGCGTGGTGTACTCGAGCGTGCCCTCGGCACGGGTGTGGAACCAGAACAGCGGGTCCTCGTAGTCGCCTGTGATGGACTTGTAGAACTCCTTGTAGTCGTCGTCCGTGAGCTCGGACTTGGAGCGCTGCCACATGGCGGAGGCGGCGTTGACCTGCTCGGTGACGCGGGTCTTGATCGACTCCTTCTTCTCGGCGTTCCATTCGCTCTTGTCGTAGGTGAGAAAGATCGGGAAGGCGATGTGATTGGAGTACTTCTTGACGATCTCCTGCAGACGCCAGCTGTTGGCGTATTGCGCACCCTCGTCGTTGAAACGAATGACGACGGTGGTGCCGGCGCTCGCGCGAGCTTGGGCGCCGGTTGCCTCTTCGATATCAAAGCCGGTCTTGCCGTCGCTGGTCCATCGGAAGGTCTTGTCTTCGCCGACCTTGCGGGAGAGCACTTCAACCGTGTCGGAGACCATGAAGACGGAGTAGAAGCCGACACCGAATTGTCCGATGAGATTCGAGTCCTTCTTCTGGTCGCCGGAGAGTTGGGCGAGAAAGTTCTTCGTGCCCGAGCGAGCAATGGTGCCGAGATGCGCGACGAGGTCTTCCTCGTTCATGCCGACGCCGGTGTCGGAGATCGTGAGGGTCTTAGCGGCCTCGTCGAGCTCCAGGTCGATCCTGGGCGGGTCGACCCCTTTGCCAATGAGCGTCTTGTACGTGTCATCGGTCAGGGTCAAGTGACGCAGCTTGTCGAGCGCGTCGGAGGAGTTGGAGATGAGCTCGCGGAGGAATATCTCTGGATGCGAGTAGAGGGAATGAACGATCAGTTGAAGGAGCTGGCTTACTTCAGTCTGGAATTGTTGCTTCGACATAACGCCTTCTATTATGGCGAAAAACCACCTCGAAAGAAACGGGGCTTACCTCCGCTGCGGTTTGCTGGAGGATTTGACTCACATCTCGTCCGAGCCCTCGGTCCGACCACGATCGTTGCTCGCGGACGCAAGGTAGCGTATCGCGGCGAGCGAGGGCAGAAAGAAGTAGCTACCACCGCGAACGCGCACAAATCGTGGCAAATCGCAGAACTTGTCAGCGACGCCGCTCTCTCGCGGGATTAAGAAGTTGTTGGTGGAGGCTCCATGAGGAATGGGTTGGCGGCTTCCGAGCAGGGGATCACTCTCGTCGGTCATAGCGTCAAACTTTGTGCTCATCATCCAGGCGCTTTGAAGGAACTCAAACTGCCTGGCGAGGTTCGCGGCCAGGCAGATGAAGTGAATGCCACACGGCTCCGACGATGGCGCTTCGCCGTGTGCCGGAGAGAGAGATGGCGGATGGCCGTACTCGCGACCGCGGCGGACGATCCGGTGAAAACGAGAGGAAGCTTTTGCATCGCTCTGCAAGGTCTTGTTTCCGATTCCCACCAGAGCCAGGATCCGCTTCAGCCCACTCGCTTTCGGTGCCGGCATATCGCCGTTTCGAGGGTTTGCGCGGCGAATGTGTGCTCCGAACGGACACCGGATTCCATTTGGGTCGCCATCGAACGTGAAGTGATTGGCTGCATCATCCGCGCTGACGCCGGGAAGAATTTCAGAGCTTCGTGCGGCCAACGGAGTGCCGTCACGGTATCTGCCGACCATCGCAGATGCTAGCGAATCCTGCGCTTCCGGTAGCGGTCCTGCGTGCTCTGAAAGGAAGCGCTCGAACCCGGCAACATCTTGTTCCAGCGTACGGAGAACGAGATAGGAGCCGTTCCTGCCGAAATCGCGCATGCTCGTCTGTTCTTCTGCCTGCGGTAGTTCTTCAGCGTTTGCCGCTCCCTCCGGCAACAGCGGACGATCGGTGTACCGGTCATACTCGTTCGGGTAGCCAAGCAGGAACTCACCCAAGGCGATCTCGTTGGTGTAGCCATCCTCGATGGTGGGTGGCTTGCGCTTTCTGTCCCAATCGATCGCCGGTTGGCTCAGCCCGTCGGGGAAGCCGAAAGGTTCAACTCCGCCGAGATTGGAAGTCGATAGCTCGTATGCGATGTTGAACGCGGCAAACCAATCCGGCGTCTGCACTTCGGCCAGCCACGACGGCAGCTTGCCCGGCTGGGCGTAAGCCATCAGAAGCAGATGCAGGGACGCGGGCTCCGCTCCCCAAATCCACCGGGCAGGCGCGCTTTCGCCGACATCACCCAACAGGCGCGATCGCGCATCCTCTCCCGCCAGACCTGCTCGAAACTCAAGGGAGAACTGCGCAAGCAGTTCCGGCTGCAATCCAAGGCGCAGCAGGCCCTCCGGTGTGAACGCGATCTGAAGTGCCTTGGCGGGTGCTGCATCGAGCGTCACAGCGTTCGATACCGGCGCGGTGCGCAGCCAGCTTCGCGCTGCCTGCACGTCGCGGATCGTCAGCAGCAGAAACGAACAGTCCGTCAGGCTCTTGTAGCCAAAGCGGACAAGGCCCTGCACCTGCTCGAACTCGACCGCAGCGCTCATAGGTCCTCCCTTGGCTCCTTCAAATCAACGCGAGCCACGCCCGCGTCTGGGCTTCCGTCATGGAGCGGTTCTCGAGGCCTGCACGGATGAGCATGTTGCGATGTTTGTTCGAAGCAGTCAGCCCTGGATGCACGCTGTACCAGACCTCAGTCGCCAGTTGGTGGCGCCGCAGCACCCGCTTGAACGTCTGTTCATCCCGGCATCCGTCCAGCAACAACCAGCGTGTCCGTGGATACCCGATGCCATTGCTGAAGGTGATGTTCAGTCCAAAACCTACCTTGTTAATAAAGTCGTCCATGTAACTTTCCAGGCTGCCGTCATACACGCTCGAAAAGAGCATGCGGTTGCCGCCGTCCATGGGCACCCACCGTGCGAAGTGAATGGTCGAGACGCGAGCCAGGCCGCCGCGATGATACACATGCCTCGCAGCATAGTCGGTTACCCATAACAGAAAGCGGACAATCCACCAACGGAGACGGCCCGGCTTCAGGCTGCCGAATACATTGAACTGATTCGTAACATCGTAGTTTTCGATGGCAGACAAGGCTGCGGCATGCGCCGGTTCTACAGGCGGCGCAACACCCGGGTCGTTGCGCTCCCACTGCCTGATCTGCCACAAAAGGTAGGGAAGACAGAGCAGCAACAAAGGCGAGGCTATCAGTAGAACGATCGGCACATAGATTAGATGGAAGAGATTGCGTAATTGCCAAGCAAAGGGAGTCGGCCCTTCGGCGCTTATGTGTAAGTTGCCCTGCGATTGCTGCTCCGCGACATACTTTGCCAACTGGGCATGTAACTGCCGCGCAGTCGAAGTATCCGCACCGCTAAGTTGCGCGTGCAGAAAGTCCGTGAGAGCACGGCGCAGAGCTTCTTCTTCCCGCACCTGCTTTACCGTGCGGCCTAGCCAGTTGACATAGGCAGCCGCAGCGGGAACTAGCGCAGCACCCAGGCATGTGTACAAATCCGGACTCGCAGCGAAGCCTTCGCAGAAGGAGAAGATCTGCCACAATCCCGTGTCTGCAGCTGAAACAAGCTCACGGCGGAAGGCAGGCTCATCGCCATCCACCTCGGCAAGGAAGACAAGATGATCCGGTAGTCCCTCTGCAGACAGGCCGTACACCGGTCGATCTGCGGCGGCAAGGTCGGTCACGACGAGGATGCGGCAGAAGTGCAGCCTCTCCAGCTTGTGTAAGGGGACCAAGGTGTTCGAAGGATCGTAGACACCGGGTCTCTCATTCAGGCTGGCCAGCAACTCACGCAGCGGGGCCTGCGCGCCGGGCAGAACCGGAGCGGCATACATCACGCTGCTCTGCGGAGTCATGCTGCCGCGCCGGGCCAGTCCCCGGGCGTAGGCTCGACGTGGGGCTCCGCGTTCATGCGGTGGCGCATCTCGGAGAGCGCCGCATACATGCTTCTTCGCGCTCTGCTCTGGTTCCCAAGCGGGCGGTGCTCCGGTATGCAGTGCCACGGATTGTAGGAGAGGCGGCGCGCAAACTCGAGCGCTGCCGGATAGTCAAGCGTTTGGCGCGGCAGCCGTAAGGTCGCAACAGGCACATGAGGAGAAAGGCGCTCAGGCCAGAGGATACCCGCGTCTTCGATCGGCATGCGAAAGGAGTCGGTCTGTACCTGGACTCGCATCTGCAGTTCGACATCCTGCTGTGCCAGCGTTTCCTCAAGAGCAAGGCGTAGATAATCATCGGGCGGTCTGCGCGGCAGGCGCGGAACCGGCGTCCGGCGGTCGTTTGTGGGCCAGAAGGAATACTGCATCGCCTGACCTTCACCCAACAGGTAAGGCACGCAACTGAAGTACGGCGCCTCAAGCGGGCTGGTTTGCGTCTTGGTCCAAAGCCCCTGCATGACGAGGTCAAGAACATGAGATTGATGCAGGTTGAGGAAATGATAGATTTGGGCGTTCTGCAGGCTGGCGCGCTGTAACTGCGCGTTGGCGATGATGTCCGGTGTTACAAAGGTCGCGGTACATACGCTAAGGAAGTCCTGCGTATGCTGCTCCTCGTCCATCAATTTCGGTCCTGGCACATCCATCAGCTTCACGCTAATGCTCATGAAGCCGACATCATCGATGTCCGGCGTGATGTAAGGTCCCGGGCCAGAGAAGCGCACCCACGCTGGAAAGCTACGTGGTTCCGCAAACACTCCGCGGCGCAGATGTTCGGGTAAGTTCTCATGAACAATCAGCTCTCCGCGAACAATGCCGTGTGTCTTGGTGTTCCCACCGCGCTCAAATTTTCCCGGCCGCCACAGGCCAGTCATCTGCTGGCGAAAGGCGTCAATCACGGACTGAACAAAGGCCTCTTCCTCCGGAAGAAGCTTCTCTTCGGCAAGCCCGAGCCGCTCGTCCTTGCGGCGCGTGTTCATCACGGCTGTGACGAGCCGTGCCAGCGGATCGCGGAGGGTGGCGTCAAACGCAGGTCGCACCAGCGGATCGAAACGCCGCTCAACCTGGATGAGCTTCGTCAACAGATCCGCGAGGCGGTCCCTCAGCCAGGACCCGGTATTCGCTCCAGGGATGGGACGGTCCGGATTCTGAATGTCCGCGCGATTGCTGTTGTCTGCGGTCATCGTGCCAATTCCATGGAATGGAGTCTCTGCTCAGGCTTTATGGAACCGATAGGACGGATCAGCTAGCAGGGAACTCAAGCGCGAAGTGAATGGTGCGCTTTGTGTCCCAGTACACCAGACCGAGGTAGAGATTCGGGCTGATCTCGCGGATCTCATCGCGAACATGCTTCGCCACGATGGAGGTCTTGGAGTAATCAAGCACGATGCATTCCTTCCCGTCGAAGAGACTAGGGCCCTTGTACACCTGCGCCACAATCGCGTTCACGCCGAAGGCGGAGATGCGATTGGTCAGCGTGCCGTGCGCCGCATCAAAGGTCTTGCCCTGCCAGGCGAAGATGTTCACGATGGAGGAAATCTCGGGGCTGAACTTCGTGCCGGGAGCAACGATCGCGGTGCCGTTCGCTTCGCCGCTGGGGATCGTCTCTGCACTCCCCGCCCGAAACAGTGCGTCGAGTTCATCCTGCGACAAGGTCAATAGTTCAGAGCTCGTGTAAGCCATGGCGGACCACCTGTTCCAGTCTTGAAATCTGGTGCAAATGTTGACGGAGGAAGACAGTAGCCACTATTCGCCCGCCCTGCCGCTATGTCAACCACAAAGATGACGGCCATCTGGACGCCGCAGTAGCTGCAAATCACAGATCGGAGAGAATGGCGTCTGCCGCCTTTTCGCCGACCATGTACACGGGGCAAGCGAGAAAGAAACCGGGAATGCGAGGGAAAATGGACGCATCCACAACACGCAGGCCTTGCGTGCCATGCACCCGGAACGCGCTGTCCAGCACGCCTCCCTCGTCCGGCTTCCCGATGGCGCAGCTGCACGACGCGTGGTGGCCCCATGCGTGGGACCGCACGTACGCACGCAACTCATCATCTGTCTCGATCTCGCCGGGCATTTCTTCCTGAGCAACCAGGCCATCCCGGATGAGCGGTTCACATAGCCTCCGAACGAACTTGAGGCCATCGACGACGGCGTTCAGATCGGCATCCTGGTCGGGCGTTCCCTCTTCGAAGTAGGCGAAGTCGATCAGCGGCGTATCTCGTGGATCGCTGGACCTGAGGGAAACACTGCCCGCGCGATTATTCGTGTGAGCCTTCAACACAGCCCAGGTCAGGCAGTTCCGTTCCTCTACGAACTGCTTGGAATAGCCCGGAAAGTAGCCGTCGAACTTGCCGAGGAAAGCGACACAGAAGATGTCGGGTACAGTGCGGTCTTCGCTTGATCGTTTGAACATGGCGAGCACCGCTGCGTTGGTCGCGTAGGTCCCTGTCCGGTACCGCTCCCACTCAGCGAACTGCGGGTCCGTGGTATCGAACTTTGCTCCCTCCAGCACGTGCCACTCCGCAAAGTTCATGCGATAGACCGCGCCAATCTCGTACCGGTCCTGCAGGTTCTGCCCAACACCCGGCAGGTCGACACGCACTGGGATGCCGTGTGCCTCCAGATGTTGCCGTGGTCCGATACCGGAAAGCATCAGCAATTGCGGCGAGTTGAAGGCACCGCCGGAGACGATGACTTCACGGGAAGCGAACAGCTGGCGCATCTCACCGGCGGTGTCGCTCGCCTTAGCATGCGCACGGTACAGGCGCGTGCCGCTCTGGTACTCCACGCCCACAGCGCGGTTGTTGTCGTCAAACAGGACGCGTGTGGCGAGGGCGTTCAGTTCCACCTTCAGGAGTCGCGGCAGCCGTTCGCTGACTGAGAGCACGCGTTCGCGGGAACCGGTTCGTGCATGATCTTTCGTTGTCAAGGGCAGGTAGCGGATGCCGAACGCATTCGCGCGGACGGTGCGCCAGTCGTTGGGATCAAGCATGCCTTCCGCAAGCCAACACACCCGGTCCGGCAGGTCTCCTATGTCGCGGATTGCGGTTTCGGCGCATTCGAGAATGGTTTCAATCAGGTCACGATTGGCCAGCGACAACATCGGAATGGCCTTTTCCGTGCTCAGCCAACCGGAAAAACCATGCCTGGCAGGGTTGACGCCGAGCTCCGCGGCAGTGCGGTCAAGCGGACGGTAGTTACAGTTCTCCAGCCGCTCGAAGTAACTCCGCATGCGTTCGGGCGCCCAGCTTGGATCGCCGGTCAGATCCTGGATGGTCTGCCAGTCCTCATCGTGCGGGTAAACAAAGATCATCGCGTTATGCGCGGTGCACCCACCGAGTGTGCCGGCCCGCGGGTACAAAACTCCGTCCACACGCGCACCCTCGTACGACTCGCGATACTTCGGGTCGAGCTCCTGTTTGGCCTGATCCTGATAATGCCGGACGAAGAAGTCCCAGCGCATCGCTTCGTTCTCTGACGCGAACGCGTGAAAGCATGGAACCTCATAGTCGGCAGGAAGCCGATTGGTATTCGGACTGATCGCATCGCCGCCCTGCAGCACGCAAGGGTCGCCGCCAGCCTCCAGCAGCACCACGGAGTGGCCTTCTTCCGCCAGGCGCGCAGCCACTGTGCCTCCACCCGCACCGGAGCCAATGACGATGTACTCGCAATCTGCAGTCTGCGCTGTCGCCGGAATTGTCATTTGAACTTTGCCTTCATCCCGATAATCATCCGCCCCGCTTCGCAGCGGTTCTTGTGCTGCACGCTTACAGGCGGCTGCTCGCCACAGCATAGTGCAGCAGACGAATCCCTGGGTCGCATTCCTTCGTGCCCCGTTCCAGATTCGCAATCCGCTGTGTCGATCATTTTGCCTTGCATTATGTCGGAGGTGTGTTACAACTTGCACGTTCCTGGCTAGCTGATTCTTCGGTCCCGAACAGGTCCTTCATTGCCGCGCAAAACGCCAGGATGGGAGGAATCCCTTGAAATTGTTCAGTCGCATTCTGCTTGTCGCGGTGGTTCTCAGCCTGTGCGTCGGCGTGCTCATTTACGCCTTGATCCATCCCCTGATTCTCGGGCATCCGGAGGACGAAGCCTTGCGCGCCGGCAGAATGGCCGACTCGTTCCCAGCCGCAGGCGAAGACTACTACCACGACATGGACAGCGCGGTGTCGCTTACACCGGAGGAGATCAAGGGACGCAATACATGGATCGTCTGGACCGGCGGCAACGACAAGATGTGGGACAAGCTGGCCACTACCAGCCTTGGCACGCTCGACTTCCTTAAAACCATCTCTTCCACACCCGGCCTGAAAGCGAATCGAAGCAACCGGTGGAACTACCTGGGCCTGGTGAACGAACCCTGCTACAAGCAGCCCACAGGACCGGACCCAAACCGCTTCGGCCTTTGGCTGGATGTGCGGGACCCCGCATGTGGCCCTGAGCCGTTCGAGAACGAATCTAAGTATCCCGGTGTGAAGATCGGCGCTCGGGGCAAGACAGTGCCGGTCGGATCGTATTACGGGTATGCCACCGGAATCGTTGGTTTGCGGCTGTTTCCCAATCCAGAATTCGATGAGAAGGCGGCGAAGAGATGGGACGCTAAACGTTATTACGAAGACGCTTCTTACTATAACGACAAGAACCTCGTCAGGCCCTATCGCGTGGGTATGTCCTGCGGGTTTTGCCACATCGGACCAAACCCGGTGAAACCACCTGCCGACCCGGAAAACCCTAAGTGGGAGAATCTCAGCTCGAACGTCGGAGCGCAGTACTTCTGGATTGATCGTATCTTTGCATGGGAATCAGATCCGAAGAGCTTTCCAGTCCAATTGTTCCATACCTCGCGGCCGGGCACACTGGATACGTCGTTAGTCTCCACCGACAACATCAACAACCCACGCTCCATGAACGCTGTATACGATCTGCCGTCCCGCATGGCAGCAGCCCAACGTTGGGGAAACGAGACGTTAACTGGCGGTCAGCTCGATAACAAGCAGCTGAATGACTTTATTTCTTCCGGTGCTTTGACAGAGTTCTTTCACAAGCCAGACCAGTCCAAGTCGCCACGTGTCCTGAAAGACGGCGCAGATTCCGTTGGCGTACTGGGTGCACTCAACCGTGTCTATCTGAATATCGGTCTCTACAGTGAGGAATGGCTGTTGCACTTCCGTCCGTTGGTTGGTGGGCAGGCTGTAACGCCGATTGAGATTGCCACCGCAAACAAGAAGTCTTCCTACTGGAATGCAACCCAGATGCAGACGCCGGACATGGCGCTCTTCTTCCTGAAGAGTACCGGCGCGCATCATCTGAAAGACGCGCCCGGAGGGGCGGCCTACCTGACCCATGATGAAGCGCAACTCAACCGCGGCAAGACCGTATTTGCTGAGCGCTGCGCGCGCTGCCATTCCAGCAAGGTGCCCGAACCGGCTGCCGGCCTCGACCCGGGCGGTTGCTCCGGCAAGCAATACATGGACTGCTGGAATCGCTACTGGGCATGGACGAAGACAGAGGACTTCAAGGCAAAGATGCGTGCGATCGTGCACCAGCCTGACTTTCTTGAGAATAACTATCTCTCCACGGATCAGCGCGTGCCGGTAACACTGCTGAAGACGAATGCCTGCAGTCCGCTTGCAACGAATGCGATCGCGGGAAATATCTGGGATAATTTCTCATCGCAAACGTACAAAGAGTTACCCTCGGCCGGCAGCGTTACCATTTTCCACCCCTACACCGGTGCGGCAAGCACCTATGTACTGCCAGCGGGCGGCCGCGGATATACAAGGCCACCATCACTTATCAGCGTCTGGTCCACCGCACCTTTTCTCCTGAATAACAGCGTCGGTACATTCAATCCCAGCCCAGCCGTTGACGCCCGCATGCAGTCGTTCCAGGATTCCATTGAGAAGATGTTATGGCCCGAAAAGCGGGATCGCGACACGCTGTTGCCCGATCAGCTTCCCGGAACCATCGACCGCACGACAGAACAGAGCTTCATACGCATTCCTGCCGGATTTGTACCGCCAAGCCTGCGGCCACTGTTGAGCCCGGCACATCGTCTGCTGCCGGCTGTCTTTGGCGAAGAAGATATCGTCATCGGACCCATTCCCAAGGGCACTCCGGTCGATCTGCTTTCGAATCTTGATCTGCTAGGAGAAGGCCTTAGCCCGGCGGACAAGGCACGGCACCAGGAGCGCGTCGCGAAGCTACTAGTAAAGCTCAAGTACGATCTCGCTCATCTGCCAGTGAACGCAACGGACGATCAGGCCCGCGCAGTCTTCGCAAACCTTGTGCCGGAGATGCTTGCACTCAGCAAGTGCCCCGACTACGTAGTGAACCGCGGGCATTACTTCGGGACCAGCTACTTTCAGGAGGAACCGGCTTTGCCGGATGCTGATAAACGTGCATTGATCGAGTTCTTGAAGACGTTTTGAAGATGTTCCATAGCCGCTTGCACTGAGTAGTACGTGACTGCGCGCTACCAGATGAGCCGTCTAGAGTGTGCACAACTGCTCTTACCGCAAATCAGGGGCGTCCCGGCGTCTCAGTGGACTGCTACGCTCCCGCTCCTAGCTATCACGCCACCAACGGACCGGGCGACACAGGATCTATTTCATGCCTTCGGTATGACGAGCTTCAACACGATGCAAACAGAAGATCTGAAGCTCGGCGTTCCGCCGGTACTGTTGCGAACAAGCCAGGCGGCCGAATCATACCTCCGCTGAGTACAAGGTCTCTCTAGCTCTCGCACCAGAAGCTGTCGTAGTCCTCGCTCCGCTGCTGGGTGCCTTGCAATTGCGATCCCTATCTCATAGAAATCGATGTTTGCTGGGCTGCAGAATTCCCAAAAAAGGACGGTGTGGATATCGTTAAGTGAGGTCGTAAGACGTTGGTAATCACTAAAGAAAACATCGATGCTTTCTGATGGAGAAGTAAGACAGACCTGGGAGAAAGGGGCCACGCCTAGCGTGACCCCATTTTTTTTGCGAAAAGGCGGTGAGGGGCCGAGCGGGCGGGACTAATCTTTCGTTGGGACGACGTTCGGGCTTGACCTGTAATGCGATGCTGCTCTGCTTGCACGACGGTACAGGCTTCTTCGAACTGTCAGACGAAGGGGAATTTGTTCCCGGGTCTGTATAGATCTCAAATCCCCTTCGTGACCCCACCCCAAGTCCGCATCTCCCGCGGAAGCCAAGCCCCAAAACTTGTCACGTAGCCGTTAGCCGGTCTTCAAAGGTCCGGCGGACTCGTAGGGTGCTGAGAAGATTCCCGAAGCAACTGTCCAGCATGACCGGTAGACGATCAACACGACTTCCATTCCGCAAGGCCACATGGGGCAAAGAGAGACCAACGAAGGCAACGCGAAAATCAGAACTCCTGGGCGAAGTTGTTTGTGACTCCGCAACTGCGGCCCATAACGCAAACAGACTTCCGAGCAGAAACGAGCCCAGCTTATATCGAAGTTCAATACTGAAGCAATGCTCATTCGAGATGAGGGAACCCCCGGAGATGAATGTGAACGTGAGCTGACGTTCGGCTTGATCCGCATTCACGTACTGCTCCACGCGACCGAGGGAACGATCTTTGGGCTAGCGACGATCCGCGAGCACGAAGAACACGGGTATCCCATCGCGCCAGGCAGACTGTACCCGCTGCTGCATGGGTTTAGGACGAAGCGGGCTGGTGCGCTCGACCGTGATTACCTCCAACGCGATTTGCGAGCGTCCGCGCTGACGCGAGTGAAGTCATAGCTCACCTTCACTCCGTGACAAAAGCCGAGCCTTGGTTCACATCTGACCAGTGCTAGGTGCGTGCTAATGCAGGATTGAAGACGAAGTACCGACGGCCTGCGTTGTATGCAAGCGTCGTCAACTAATGCTAAGTGCAAGGCCCGATGTTTGAGCAAATCGCCTCTTAAATTTTTTGCTTCAATCAGTGACTCCACAGTTCTGGTAGGCGGAAAGGTCGATGATGCAGCGAGCACCATTGATCGCGTCTCATCAAAACGAATTGTGCCGCCACTCCGTTCGATGATGAGCCGCGCGATGGCAAGGCCCAGGCCGGTCCCGGCCGCTCCTTCGTGGGGCTGCTGGTGTCCGCGGAAGAAGCGTTCAAAGATCCGCTCGTGTTCGCCGGTAGCGATTCCTGGACCTTCGTCTTCGATGGTCAATCGGATCCTATGGTCCGGGGCAGTCGGCCGGTCATAGGAAATCCTCAACACGGACGCGTCAGGCGAGAACTTTAGCGCGTTATGCAGGACGTTCATCAGGGCTACCCGCAGCAGACCGCGCTTCGCCTTCACCTTGGTCCGG
>CAZZVI010000052.1:0-16399 GCA_964657335.1 uncultured Terriglobus sp. | reverse complement strand
AGGTTCCAGATCTCCATGTAGCGCTGGTCGTCTTCGCCGAAGGGCTTGTCTTCGCCGGTTTCGCTCGCCTCAAGACCAAGGTCGTAATAGATCTCGGAGCATGGCCCGCAGGGACCGGTCTCACCCATCTGCCAGAAGTTATCCTTCGCGCCAAGCTGGTAGATGCGCTCCTTCGGCACGCCTGCTTCCAGCCAGAACTGCTCGGCCTCGCCGTCGCGCGCGACCTGCGCGTCGCCCTCGAAGATGGTGACGTAGAGCCGGTCCTTGTCGATGCCGAACCAGTCGGGCGAGGTCAGCAGCTCCCACGCGTAGGCGATGGCGTCTTTCTTGAAGTAATCGCCAAAGCTGAAGTTGCCGAGCATCTCGAAGAAGGTGTGGTGGCGGCGCGTGAATCCGACGTTTTCAAGGTCATTGTGCTTGCCGCCGGCGCGGACGCATTTCTGCGACGTGGTGGCGCGCACATACGGCCGCTGCTCGGCCCCAAGGAACGTGTCCTTGAACTGGTTCATGCCCGCGTTAGCGAACAGCAGCGTGGGATCGTTGTGCGGCACAAGCGACGAAGAGTGCACGCGGCGGTGCCCCTTCTCCTCAAAAAAACGCAGGAAATCTTCGCGAATCTGGCTTCCAGTTAGGTCACGCATAGCCTTCTGAGGATAGCAGCGGAGACACATGCGCCTTGCACTGAGGCTGCCGTTCGGTACGATCAAACCGCAGAGGTGGAAGCGGATGCACTGGAATCGCAGACAGTTTGTAGCAGCCTCACTCGCAGCAGGCGCGGCACCCTGGCCGGCATTCGCTCATGCGGAAGCTCCCAAACCCTTCGGAGCCGTTCCCACCGAGCGGCAGGTGCGCTGGCAGCGCATGGAGACCTGCGCCTTCCTCCACTTCACCGTGAACACCTTCACCGGGCGCGAGTGGGGACTGGGCGATGAAGACCCGAGCATCTTCGCGCCGACCGACTTCGATGCGGACGCCATCATCAGCGACTTGAAGGCGGGCGGCACGAAGGGCGTGATCCTGACATGCAAGCACCACGACGGCTTCTGCCTGTGGCCCACTAAGACAACCGACCATTCCATAGCACACAGCAAGTGGAGGGACGGCAAGGGTGACGTGGTGCGCTCGATCTCAGACGCCGCACGTAAGCAGGGTATGAAGTTTGGCGTGTACGTGTCCCCGTGGGATCGCAACAACGCCGCCTATGGCACGCCCGCATACCTGCCCATCTACCGCGCGCAGATCACGGAACTGCTCTCGAACTACGGGCCGATCACCGAGGTGTGGTTCGACGGCGCAAATGGGGGCGATGGTTACTACGGAGGCGCGCGCGAAAAGCGCACCATCGACAAGCTGCACTACTACGGCTGGCCCGAGACATGGGCGCTGGTGCGCAGGCTGCAGCCGGAGGCCGTGATCTTCAGCGACACAGGGCCGGACCTGCGCTGGGTTGGCAACGAGCGCGGCGTAGCCGGAGACAACTGCTGGGCCACCATCACGCAGCAGGGCGAACACGGCGGCCCCGCTTCTCCCGGTGATGTGAACACGAAGCTGAACAACACCGGCACGCCGAGCGGCGAGGTGTGGATGCCAGCGGAGTGCGACGTGTCGATCCGAAAAGGCTGGTTCTATCACCCGGAGGAAGACGCAACAGTCAAGACACCGGACCAGCTCGTGGCGCTGTATGAGCAATCCGTAGGCCGTGGCGCGGGCCTGCTGCTGAACCTGCCGCCAGACACGCGCGGACGCCTCGCCGCAGCCGACGCCGCGTCGCTCAAGGCATTTCATGCGCGCATCGAACGCGCCTTCGCAAACAACCTGCTGAAGTCCGCTTCGCTGAGGGCTTCGGGCGTGTCAGGTCCAGCTCATCGCGCCGCGAACCTGGTCGACGGTAACGCGGACAGCTACTGGGCAGCGCAGAGCGAGAACCGCGAAGCATCCGTTACGGCTGGCTTTCGGCAGCCGGTGCAGGTCAACCTGATCCGTTTGCGGGAAGCCATCCGCCTGGGGCAACGGGTGCGGCGGTGGGTGGTCGAGGCTCGCGTAAACGATGCCTGGTCATCGCTGGCGGTGGGCGGAAGTATCGGCAACTGCCGCATCGTGCGGCTGGCCGAACCCGTGACGGCGACACAACTTCGCCTGCGCCTTACCGAATCAGCCGCGCCGCCCGCCTTGAGCGAGTGGAGCGCGTTCTTTGATCCTGCCTGATCAGCACCTTCTCTGCAATTAGGAGCTACCAGTCCGTGGGCTTGTAGAGGGCGAAGATGATGACACCGATCGTTCCAAGCATGATGAGAAAGGCTTGCCAGTACTTCTCAAACCAGGGCTGCGATTCCAGCGGAACACTCATGGGCTTGCCTCCAGCGAACTCGTTCCCTCAATTCTAAGCGACAGGAGCGTTGCAGCGAGCGGACCTTGCGCAGTGTGGCAGGTGGAATGACCTGTCGTGCGCTCGTGCTGCGCTAGACTGGAATGCGGGGCATCCAGGCTGGACTTTCACGACCTGAACGCCTATCCCTCAAACTTTAAGTTCCCGGAGTCACCCTCATAATGCAAGCGAGTTATAACGGCATCGCGGTTCCATCTGAAGGCAAGGCGATTGAGTACGCGAACGGCAAGTACACGGTGCCGGACAACCCGATCATCCCGTTCATCGAAGGCGACGGCACCGGCCGCGACATCTGGAAGGCCTCGCAGCGCGTGTTCGATGCCGCGGTCGAGAAGGCCTACGGCGGCAAGCGCAAGGTCTACTGGTACGAGGTTCTAGCCGGCGAAAAAAGCTACCGTGCAACGCAGAACTGGCTGCCCGATGACACGGTGAAGGCAACAATGGACTTCCGCGTCAGCATCAAGGGACCGCTGACAACGCCGGTGGGCGGCGGCATCCGCAGCCTGAACGTGGCGCTGCGCCAGTTGATGGACCTGTACCAGTGCGTGCGCCCGGTGAAATATTACAGCGGCGTGCCCAGCCCGGTGAAGCATCCAGAAAAGCTGGACATTGTATTGTTCCGCGAAAACACCGAAGACATTTACGCCGGCATCGAGTTTCGCGAGGGCACGCCCGAGGCGAAGCAGTTCATCGATTTCGTCAACGTGACCATGCTGAAGAGCGGCAAGAAGCAGGTTCGCCAGGATAGCGGTGTCGGCGTCAAGCCGATCTCGATCTTCGGATCGAAGCGGCTTGTTCGCGCAGCCATCCAGTACGCGGTCGATCACGGTCGCAAGTCCGTCACGCTGGTGCACAAGGGCAACATTCAAAAGTTTACCGAAGGCGCCTTCCGTGAGTGGGGCTATGAAGTGGCGACCGAAGAGTTCCGCGACAAGGTGGTCACCGAGCGCGAGAGCTGGATCCTCGGCAACCTGGAGTCAAACCCCGGCCTGAGCGCGAAAGACAACGCGACCATGATCGAGCCGGGCATTGAGTACGCGCCGCCCGAGTTCGGCGAGAGCGTCATCAAGGAAGTCGAAGACGTGCTGGCGGCCATCGGCTCGACCCACGGCGAAGGCAAATGGAAGAGCAAGATCCTCATCACCGACCGCATCGCCGACTCGATCTTCCAGCAGATCATCATCCGCCCCAGCGACTACAGCGTCTTGGCAACGACGAACCTGAACGGCGACTACATCTCCGACGCGGCAGCGGCGCAGGTGGGCGGCCTGGGCATTGCTCCCGGCGCCAATATCGGCGACGGCTTTGCCTGCTTCGAAGCCACCCACGGCACGGCGCCAAAGTATGCTGACCTCGACGTCATCAATCCTGGTTCAGTCATTCTGAGCGGTGTCATGCTCTTCGACTTTCTCGGCTGGCCTGAGGCGGCGCGTCTGATCGAGAGCAGCATGGAAAAGACGATCCAGCAGAAGTTCGTAACCTACGACTTCGAGCGGCAGATGCAGGGCGCGACCAAGGTCAAGACCAGCGAGTTCGCCAGCAAGATGATAGAGAATATGTAGTTCTGCCCTTTCGTGCATTGTCATCCTGGGCGGAAGAAGCGTAGCTTCTGCTGCTCTCGCTCAGGATGAGCAAACGTCCCGGGCGATAGGCCCGTGGCAACTGGCTATAATCAAGCACGGTGCGGGAGTAGTTCAGTGGCAGAACGTCAGCTTCCCAAGCTGAATGTCGCCGGTTCGATCCCGGTCTCCCGCTCCAGGAAACATCATTCCACCTGCACTGCCCGTCATTGAGGTTTGTCCCAGAGGTCAAGACCGTGGCTGAAGCTGAGGAAGAAGCCGGCACTATTGGGCTGGCGCTGGCGTTCGTCTACGGCACGGGGCTGGCGACCAACAACCTGTTCCTCGCAAATTACGGCTTAAGTGACTTCTCCCTGCTGAAACCGAAGGCGATCTTCACGGGCGCCGTCGTACTCGGCAGCATGGTGGTCATCTGTGCCGGGCCGATGCACTTTGTGTCCCGCTACCTGGATTCCCGCGATCCGGCGTGGCCTCAGGAATACGGCAGCCAGACCAAGCCTCTGGCCATTCTTCTGAAGTTGATCCTTCCGTTCGCGGCGGTCATGGCACTGTTTCTAGCGGTGGCGTTCGCACCCGGATCCGTGACAGGACAGCCGTCGGAGCGGAGCGACCATTGGCTCCTCTTTACGGTTTTCAAAGCTTTCTTGTTCTTTGTCTCGGCATGCACGGCGGCAGTCTGCTTCATCCAGGCGTTGATCGCATTTCGACACTTGAAGTCTTCAGGCAACTTCCAGGGTCTGGCAAGCAGGCTTGCGCGCACCTCGCTCTTTTTCACGGGATCGCTGGTGAGCCTGGCGATTTACATCAGCTTGTTTGTGGGCAACTTCTACACTGCACTACCGGGCTCTGTCGGAGGGCCAGGGCTGGAACCTGTTCAATTTGAAGTTACGCAGAGTGACACAGAGGAATGGAAGCAACTCGGCCTCCAATTCGAAGATAACTCCCGGATCACCCAGCCGGTGCGCGTTCTACTCGAGACGGAAGATACGGCGGTCATCCTCTTCTCGCAACCGAACTTCGGAGACTTCCTCCCTACCGTGCTCAGGATCGATCGAAAGATGCTGGAACACAGCATCATTCTAAGAAAGAAGTAGCGAGCAGAGAGTCGACTCGGGCTGAGTGCAGCCGCTTCCATGACGATCTGCCCGCGCTATCTTCCTGGTTGAGTGCTTCGCTATTGCACCGTCAGGGTGATGGTCTCCGTGTGGGTGAGGGTTCCGCTCGTGGCAGTCACGGTGTAAGTGTAGGTCCCGGCGGCTGTTCCATTCGGATTGGAGGAGGCAGACTTACCACACCCCAACAGACCCAAGCAGGCGCTGCCGAGCACGGCGAGCAGCAACAGCGAGAGCAGCCTTCCCATGCGGCTGGAACCAGCCAGACGGCGTGAACGGCTCGCCAGAAGCAGGACCATTCCAGCCAGCGAACCCCATAGCAGGGTCGACATGCTGCTTGCGCCGGCAGGCGAGGTAAACCCGTTGACCGCAACACGGGAGGTTGTGCCGATGCCCACATTGAAGCTCGTTGCACCGGCACCAAGTGTGACCGTGGGCGGCACGACGCAGGGTGCACCGGCCGGTGCCGTTCCAGAAGCGACACAAGTCAGGTTGATCGTACCCGCAAAGCTGTTGATGGGCGTAAGCGTCAACGTGATGGCAGCCGCAGCACCCGCTACGACCGTGGCTGTCGTGGAAGTGTTGCCCGAAGCATCGCCGATCGCGAAGTCCGGCATCAGGCCGATGCCGGTCAGCGTGCTCGTGAACGTGGCAGACGGAATGTTGGTTGCGAACGTCACCGTGCCGGACCTGCTGCCCACCGCCGTCGGCTTGAAGACGACATTGGCCGCGCAGGTGCTCCCGATCGCGACCGTCGTGCAGTTCGCAGTAACGGCGAAGTCGCCGGTCGTGGTCACACCCGTGATCGTCACCGGGCCTTCGCCCGTGTTGGTGAAGGTGAACACCTGACCCGTCGAAGTCAGCGCAGTCGACACGCTGCCGAAGTTGCCGGAGGTTGGCGTGAGCGAGCCCGACAGTACCGGCGCCGGCAACACAAAGTAGCCCAACGCGGGATCGTGATCGGAGACACGAGCTGCCGTGGTGGCGTCGTTGTAGGCAGTCAGCGGGAAATCCGCATCGATGTGCACGTAGGCGAAATGCGCGCCACCGGCAACCAGTTCCGGCGTCACGACCATGTGGTCGAGGATCTGCGCGTCGCCGTCTTCGTTGTACGACCACCGCTGCGCAGTCGGCAGCGTGAGCGCAAGATCGGTCAGCGGCGGATTGACCAGCCCCGCGACGCCGGGCTGCACCACTTGGGTTGCAGGCAGCACGTTGGTGTTGGTGTAGGTCGCAAGCGTGTCGTTGTAGCCGTCAGAGAACTCAAACGCATTGAAGTCGCCACCGGAGATTACATGCTGTCCCGCGGCCTGCAGAGTCGCGATGTACTTTGCGATATCTTCTGCCTGCAGCTCTTTCTTCTGCCGCGTCGAGGTAGACGTTGGGCTGTTCTGCCCCGTGAGCGCCTTCATGTGGTTGACGATCACAGTCACGGGGTAGTCCTTCGTGCCGGAGCCGCGCTTCACGCCCGCATTCAGTACGAGCCACGGCCGGTCATTCAGCGTTACTGGACTGCTGGCGCCGGTCGGTGTGAAGCTCTCACCCGCGCCATACTGGCTGAAGCCGAGCTTGTCTACCGTGTTCTTCACCAGGAAGCCGACAGAGATGCCGGTGCCATCCTGCGAATAGTACGTGCTGTTGTCGGTGCTGTAGGCGGTGTACAGATTCGGCACGCCGGCATCGGTATTCACCTGCGTGGCGATGTCGTTAGCGACGCTCTGGTTCTCGACTTCTTCCAGCGTGACGATGTCCGGCGAGTTGAGGACTGTACGAATTGCCAGTGACAGCTTCTGCAACCGCCGGGTATACGCAGCCGCGGTGATATCGACAGCCTCGGAGACATAGGTCTGCCCCGTCGATGTAGTGCCGGTGCTCGAACTGCCGTTGTACCCCGTGACGCCGGCGGGAACGTAGTACAGATCGTCCGCGCTGTTGGTGTTGTAGAAGCGCTCGATGTTGAACGAGGCCACCGTAAACTCGTTGGAAGCGGGTAGCGCGGCCGGCTGCACCGTCAGGCCCGGGGTAATGTTGGCGCGGTTGTAGCTCGCATCGAGGATCAGGCGGCTCGGATCGTAGAAGGAATCGTTGCTGAAGGTGAAGTCAAGTACACCGGTCACGTTGGCGAGCACCGCTCCGGTAGACAGCTCGATCGACGCACCACCCGAGAGCACGGAGTTCACAAGGATGCGCTCAGGATTGTCGTCAAAATGTGCGACGCCCGCCGGCGTGCCGGGGACTGCCGGGTCGCGGATGTCGATGCCCGGCTCACGAAACGGACGTGGCGTGCCGGTGATCACCGCGTAGAAGTAGCCCACGGAACTGGCTGTTTCGGTCGGTTCTCCCGTCGACGTGATCGATCCGTTTGTGCCGGATGAAGCCGTCATTGAAGGCACGGAGACTCGCATGCCTTCGTACGGTGTCAGCTGATACAGCCCGCCTGACGGCGTCAACATGGATGTCGTTAGGGTGACCGCTGTCGGCAAGGCCGCGGTTGCGGACAGCACCGTGACTGTGGGCGACGTGATCTCGGTTGCGGGTGTCTTGCTGGCTGTCACGGCAGGATACGTCTGCACCGTGCCCGTCACCTGCACGTAGTTGCCCAGGGCCACGGTTGGAGCCGTACTGGTGAAGATCTCGACGCCTTCCGGCGTCAGCGGATTAGCATCGGCATCCGCATCGCGCGATTGCAGAAAGAAGCCGTTAGAGATCACCGACGTCACGACGCCAGTCGTCGTCACCCTCTGACCGGCGTAGGGAGAAACCGTACTTGCTGTCGTGGACTTGACGCCCTGGATGTCGTGAATGAAGAGAACAGGTGGCGTGATCGGGCCGCTCGCCGAGCCAGAGTTATGCGGTGACGGCACAGCCGTGCTGAAATCCGTCGCATTGTTGACCAGGTCGGCCGCAAGGTTCATGCGAACATCCGCGGTGGTGTTGCTGGGCGCGGGAGCAGGACCTGTGCCCTCGAAGCAGTTCGCCGTTGTGCCGAAGCCGATGAGATCGACATAGGCGCTTGCCGCTGGGCATGCCACGGTGATCGGTGTCGTTGTTTTTGCAATCACGATCTTGCCAGCGGTCGCCGAAAAGTTGAGCGCGTTGCCGGTCGATCCGTTGCCGGAGATGACGAAGTCCGCGGCCGGCACAAGCGGCGCGTTGGTGACCGTCGTTCCCGCCGCGGCCTGGATCAGGAAGTAGTGGCCAGGCTGCACCGAAACATTCGGCAGCGGATACTCATTCCAGCTGGCGCTGGTCGCGGCAGCATATTGGATGGACAGCCCGTTCAGGCTGATCGCCGCAGACGTCGGATTGTAAAGCTCCAGGAAATCGTTGGTGAACTGCGCGCCGGTATTGCCGCCGCCACCATACATCTGCGAGATGACCAGGCGCGTCTGGCCCAAGGCCGAAACCGCGGCAAACAAAGACAACAGGCAGACAAACAACAGACGATTCGCGCGGATCGGGAAACTCATTCAGCCCTCGTTCGTGGGAGGTGTTCGTTCTGCACTCTCGAAGAGAGGCAAGGACGGGTACGGCTCAAGGCAACGATGAAGTCTGACCTTATCACGCACCGTCAGAGGCATTCATCAATCTTCAGCGGATTGTTGAGAAAGCACTTTCGTCCGGCTATAACTGTGCGCGGACGATGGCTTGTTCCAGGGCTGCGCGGCCGCCCTCGCGCACCGGACCATGGCCGGTTGCGAAGCGCTCGATGTCGAAGTCCAACAGCCTCTCGGCGCTTTCTTTCGCCAGACGGCGGTTCCAGCATTTGTTCAGCGGAAACCACCAGGGCGACCAGCCCGTGATGCCGAGATGACTCATGCCGAAGAGCGCGTCGCCTGCGTACAACGTGCCGTCGCGCTCGTCCAGAAAAGACAAGTGCCCAGGAATGTGGCCCGGCGTCTCGATGACGCGGAGCGAACCAACGTTATCGCCTTCGTGCAGCACCAGACTGACAGGTGTTGCCATACCGGGCGTCGCACCCTTCACCTCCCCTTTGCTGTCGGCTTCGCCACCATTCTGTAGCTCTTCGGGATACAGCTTGCGACAGGGCGGCAGGGCCAGAAACGGCAGACTCCGCTTCGAAGCGCTGACCATAATGCCAGGCTGTTTCGCGACGATTTCATCCACTGAACCGACGTGATCGACATGTGCGTGCGTCAGCAGGAGCCGCCGAATAGGCTCGCCCGCCGCCGCAGTGAGTATGCCTGCGCCTGAGCCCTTTACGCTCGCATCGATGAGTGTCAGGCCGTCAGGCTCTCGCACCAGAAAGCAATTGACGAGCCCGAAGCGCGTCAACTGCACACCATACTGCGAGATTGCCCTGGGCTGCATGTTGCGGAAGTGTACCGCAGCATGTCCTTGCAGAGTCTTCCTGATGATTTCTGCGCTTCGCTTGCAGCTTTTTGCTTGCACGTTGGGCAGTGCCGGTGGACACTCCGTGGTGAAGGCTTTTCCCGAAGGGGCTCCGCGCGAATGTTGAACTCAACGACACTTGAAGTCGCCATTGGCATGGCGCTTGTCTTCCTGCTGCTCAGCCTGATCTGCACGGCCATCAACGAGATCTTCGCCGGCCTGCTGAGCACGCGCGCAAAGAGCCTTGAAAGCGGCATAAAGGCACTGTTCAGTGACGCGAACATCAAAACCGTCGATGACAAAGGACAGCCGGTCTCACAATCGCTTACATCAGCGCTGTACGAGCACGGCCTTATTCAGAGCCTGTATCGCAGCGGACCCGGCCTGACGCTGATCGCAGCCGCGAAAAATGCGACACTGCCGTCTTACATTCCCTCGCGCACGTTCGCAAGTGCTCTCTACGATCTGTTGTTCGCGGGCAAGGACATCACCTCAACGTCTACGCCAACGCTTTCCACCATGCTCACTGCGATCAACAACCTGCCGGAAAGCAAAGCCAAGGAAGCTCTTGCAACGCTCGTGCGGCAGGCAGGCGGTGACGCCGCAAAGACCAGAAGCGCGCTGGAGGGCTGGTACAACGACGCGATGGATCGCGTGTCGGGCTTGTACAAGCGGCGAACGCAGGCCGCCCTGTTCGGCCTCGGCCTTCTGCTGGCTGTCGGCCTGAACATCAACTCCATCGCGGTCGCGCGCACGCTGTGGACCACGCCGGCTGCACGCGCCTACACCATAGCCGCCGCGGAGCAGTTCGCCAGAGGACCGGCGGGAGCTCCACCATCGCCCGACGCGGCCGCTCAGCTTGCCACGCTGCAGTCACTCTCGTTGCCGCTCGGTTGGAACGCTCTGCACATGCCGTGGAGAGATGCGCCGGTCATGGTCAGGGACCTGGCCGGGAAGTTAGGCATGCAGGACGGTCCGGTCTCGACTGTGGAGATTCTTTCAACCTTGCTTGGCTGGCTGCTCACAGCGATGGCGGTAACGCTCGGCGCGCCCTTCTGGTTCGACCTGCTGAATCAGTTCATGGTCGTCCGCAGCACGATCAAGCCAAGCGAGAAGAGCCAGCCGGAGGCGTCAAAAGATCCCTCCCCGCCTGCGCCACCGGTCGCACTGCCAGCGGCCGCCAACTAGGGCCATACGCGAGTTAGTCTTTACGGCAGCTCGTGAATCTTCAGGTTGCGAAACGACACGGGAAAGCCGTGGTCCTGCAGCAGAATGTAGCCGCTGTTGGCTTCGCCGAAGCCTGGGTAGACGTGGAACTTGCTCTCCGAGACACGCGCGCGAAAACCCGGCGTGTTGCGGTCGTATTCGAGCACCTTCACGCCGTTGAGCCAGTGCTCACCATGCGTGCCGCGAACGACGATACGCGCGGTGTTCCACTCGCCCACCGCCGTGATTGGTTTGTTTGCCGCGGCGGGGATCAGGTCGTACAGCGAGGCTACGGTGCGGTCACCGTCCTTGCCTTTCTTCGCGTCCGGGTGCAGTGCATCGTCGAGTACCTGGTATTCAAAGCCGACGTTGGAGCCGTGGCCCTCGTGGCCGGGTGTCAGGTCCAGATCGACGAAGTACTTGATGCCGGAGTTCGCTCCGGGCGTGATGCGAAAGTCCACAGACAACTCGAAGTTGGTGTACTTGCGCGTTGTAATGATGTCGCCCGCGTTGCCGCCCTCTTCGCCGCCGTGCTCTGTGACGGAGATGAGGCCATCCTTGACCTCCCACCCGGTCGCGGGAAAACCGGGTGACTTCGTACTGCGCCATCCGGTGGTCGTCGATCCGTCAAACAGCAGATGCCAGCCGGCCGATCTCTCCTGCGGCGTGAGCGTGTTCGGAGTCTGTGCGACCGCAAGCGGCGCAATCGTGCACAGGCATGCAGCAAAGACTGAGAGCCAGATCCTCATGCCGAAACAATACGCCGACCGGAGTACGTCGTGCACTTGCAACAGGTCCACAAACAGCAAAGCGACGCATTAGCGCCGCCTTCTGTTACAAACTCCTCGCGGCTACTGCAGGCTCGCCGTGCGCGTTTCCTTGCTCTTGTCGCTGCGTTCTTCCAGCGCAAGCGCTTCAGGCATGTAGGTCAGCGCCTTGGCGACCTCAGGGTCTTCGTCCGTACGTGCGCGGAAGGCCTCCGTCGCTCCAAACTGCGAGTTGAACAGCGAACCCTTGATGTTCGCCTTCGTCCACGCCAGGTTCGTGTTGAAGTCGGCGTCCGTGTAGTCGATCTTCTCGGACTTCAGGAAGCTCTTGAAGTCGCCGAGCACCGCGTCGTCGACGGAGAAGTCTTTCGTGATCTGCTTGTGCGCCAGGTAGTGCTTGGTGAAGTTGAAGAACGCTCCGTGTCCGGCCACATTCTGCTGGAAGGCGTTGGCGCGGGGTGTGTCGATCTTCTCGTCCGGCGTGATGCCGCCGCCGCCGTACACCGTGCGTCCGCTGTCGGTCTGCTTCACCTCCAGGTTGGTCTTGTCCGCGGGCTTCGCGTCGTTCCGCACGTAGTAGTAGTCGTACAGCGAAACACCGTTATAGTCGCGCTGGATGAGGCGGCCGCTCGGTGTGTAGTAATGATAGGTCGTAAGCGCCAGGCCGGTGTTTTCGGCGACCTGGAAGACAGTCTGCACAAGGCCCTTGCCGAAGGTAGTTTCGCCGACAATCAGAGCGCGATCATGGTCCTGCAGGGCGCCGCTGACGATCTCAGCCGCGGACGCAGTATTGCGATTCACCAGAACGACGATGGGATACTTCTTGCCCACCTCGCCATGATTCGCGCGGTAGACAACGTCCTGGAACGACCGGCCCTTCTGCGAAACGACGATGTCGCCTTTGGTCAGGAACTTCTCGCTCATGCCGACCGCTTCGGTCAGTATGCCGCCGGGGTTGCCGCGCATGTCAATCAGCAGGCCGGTCAACTGTGGACCAAACTTGGCGAGCGCGTCGCCCACCTCGTGCGAGGTCGTCTCCTGGAATTGCGTGACGTGGATGTAGCCGATGCCGGGCTTGATGAAGTATGCCAGGTCAACCGAGGGCCGCGGAATCTCATCGCGCACCAGGTCAAAGGTGATGGGCTTGTCCTGCCCCTCGCGCAGCATCTGCACGGCGACGTGGGTGCCCTTGGCGCCCTTCAGGATGTTGCTGACGCCGAGCGAATCCATGCCGTCGGCGCTCTTGCCATCGATAAACAGGATGGCGTCGCCCGGCCGGATGCCGGCCTTGTGCGCGGGCGAGCCTTCAAACGTATCCATCACGATGACGCGTTGCACGCCGTCTTTGCCCACCTGCGGCTGAATGTGCATGCCCACGCCGTAATACCGCCCGTGCTGGTCTTCGCGCATCTGCGCGTAGGCTTTCGGATCGTAGAAGTTCGAGTGCGGATCAAGCACATGCAGCATGCTCGGGATCGCGCCGTCGTAAATGACCTTGTCGATCTTGTCCGTCGATAGCTTGTCGGCGTAGTTCGACTCAACCACCGCATATACGTCCGTGAACTGGTGCAGGCTGTCACGTACCGTCGTCTCTTCATTGGCCGACTGCGCGTTGACGCGGCCGTTAAGGAGCGAACCCGCGACCGCGCAGGTGCCGAAGAAGAGTGAAAGAGAAACAAGGGCGCGGCGGGTGCGTGTCGGCATGCTGGAAGCTGAACCTCAGGTTGGTACGTTCGCGGCGCGGGAGCTGATGCAGGTCGCTCCAAGTATGACGGAGTATACACCGGAGTGTCACCCGGACGGCATGCATCAGGCGCAGGCAGCGGGCTTCCGCCCTCCGAACATGGCGTCGCCTCAGACGGGCTGCCACCCGGCCGAGAGCCGGAAACTCCCGGGCTGACGCCACTTGGATGCCCAGAGCAGTTTCAGCGCAAGGCCAGCCCCTCTCTCCGGTCCTGATGGGAACGCCGCTCAACGCGCTTTGTTAGTCTCAAAACGAGGACCGCATGCCCGAAACGATTGATTCTGCACCAGACACGCTGCTGGTCCCCCGCGATCCGTCGCATACGCCGAAGCGCTACCTGGTGCTGGGCGCGACCTCCGGGATCGCGGAGGCGACCTGCCGCATCTGGGCGCAGGAAGGCGCGAACCTCTTTCTGGTCGGGCGCTCGGCGGAGAAGCTGAACGCCGTCGCCACCGACCTGCGTGTGCGCGGCGCGGCGTATGTGGACACCGCCGTCACCGACCTCGACGACATCACGCAGCACGCGGCACTGATGGCGCACGCAATCACCTCGCTGGGCGGGCTGGACGTGGCGTACCTCGCCTTCGGCATTCTGGGCGACCAGCCCCAGGCCGAGGCGGACGCAAACCACGCCGGTCAGATTCTGCATACCAACCTGACAGCCCCCGTGAGCATGCTGACGTGGCTGGCGAACTACTGCGTCAAGCAGGGGCGAGGCACGCTGGCCGTTCTCTCGTCCGTCGCAGGCGACCGCGGCCGTAAGTCGAACTACGTTTATGGCGCATCAAAGGCCGGCCTTTCCGCCTTCGTGGACGGCCTGCGCAACCGCGTGGATCGCGAGGGAGTCGCGGTGCTGACCATCAAGCCCGGCCCTGTCAAGACCGCCATGACCGCCGGCATGAAGGGCAACGAAAAGTTCGCCGATCCGAACAAGGTCGCGAAGACGATCGCGAACGCCATCGCCAAGGACAAGGGCGGCGTACTCTACGTGCCCGGCGTCTGGTGGCCCATTATGACGGTCATCAAGGCGATTCCGGATTCGGTGTTCAAGAAACTGAATCTATAGGGGCGCCGCGACGCACCGGCATCTTACTTGTTGTCGATCTCCGAAAGCCGCTCGGCCAGCTCATGCTGCAGCGTAGTGGAATGTTCCACCGCGCCCAGCGCCAGGTTCCGGACGAAGTGCGACAACGAGGAATTCGAAGCGGCCACCCGCGTCATCCTGTCGGTGGTCTTAACGACATCGCGGGCAATCGCCAGCCGCTTCTTCTCCCACTCGTCAAAGCCCGATTCGTCGCCCGTCGTAACGGCGGTGTGCAGCACCTGCGCGAGAGAAAGGGCGTCCTGAATGCCGGTATTCATGCCCTGGCCGCCCGCTGGGCTGTGAACGTGCGCCGCATCGCCGCACAGCAACACGCGGCCCTTGCGCAACTGCGGAGCAACACGATGCTGGATGCGAAAACGCGACGACCAGACCATGCCTGTGACCGAGCACTTCTGCGCTTGTGGCCCGCGGGCGTCCAGAATATTCTGTACATCGCCGATCGAAGGCGCGGACGGCGCCTCTGGCACGGTAGCGATCACGCGGTAACGATCCTTCGGCAGCGGCACGATGAGCAGAATGCCCTCGTCTGACAGGAAGATGTCCATGGCATCGCGGCCCAGCGGCGACTTCATCTCCACGTCGGCGAGCACAAAGTTTTCGTCGTAGTTGCCGCCTTCGAAACCGATACCCGCTGCCTGCCGCACGGTGCTGTGCATGCCGTCGCAGCCCACCAGCCATTGCGCGCGAACATCCTGGATCAGCACGCCGCCAGCCACATAGGTCGCGGTCACGCCATCATCGTCGGGCTTGATCCCGGTAACTTCAATGGCGCGTGTTTCGGCCCCGCCCAGCTCGCGCAGGCGCCTGGTCAGCACGTTCTCAGTCTGGTCCTGCGTACAGACCAGCATGTAGCTGTATGCGGTGTCCAGGCCGTCGAAGCTGATGTGAGCGCGAACGTTGTCGCCCTCGTGCAAGCGGGCGGTGTGCAGGATCAGGCCGCGATCGATCAACTGCTGTGACACGCCAAGGGGCTCCAGCATCTCGAGCGTCCGGGCATGCACAACGGTGGCGCGCGAGGTGTTCTGACCGAACGATTCTTTTTCGACCAGCAGAGCCTGGGTACCCAGCCGCTTCAACTCCGCCGCAAGAGCCAGTCCTGTCGGTCCCGCGCCCACGATCACTACGTCTGCTCTCGTGTCTGCCATACCGTTCTCTCGGACGCGCCCTGCCGGGTACAGGGTGCCTCTGCGACCGCATGGGACGGAACGACGAAACGGCGGACAGAATCTGCAACCCTCGTTCCGGCGCAGCCATCCCAAGGTTTGAAAGATGATGACTGCGCGCCCCAACCTGCTGGCGGTAAGCCTATCCGTCGCCCTGGCGGCGTGTGCACCGACGTATGGCCAGAATGCACCCGCCACCAGTACGCCGCAGACCAAAAGCGCAGCTCCGGCCGCCATCGGTCCCGCAGCCATCGGTGCTCAAGCGGCAGAAGCTGGCGCGGCACGGAACTCTACGATGCGCGGCTCGCGCGGGGCGGCGCTATCCAGTGGTCGAGGCAGTTCCCGCCGAGGCGCGACACGGCCCGCTGCCGACAACCAGCCGGGCATCACCGGCGGTCCACCGGATCCCGCAGCCCGCGCACCACAAGGCACCACCGCTCCCGACGCCACCGCAACCGTTTGCGTGACTGGCGACCGTGACTCGACATCGCCAGGCGTGCAGTCGGGTGTCTTAGCCGGTATTCCGTTGCCACGCAATGCTTATGGCATCGCCCGGGGAACGCCCATCCACGTGCGCCTGCAGCAGCCGGTTGACTCCGGGCACGCCAAGAATGGGCAAATGCTTGGCGGCACACTGACAGCGCCGGCAGGCAGCGCGCCCGCGGGCGCTCCGGTGCAGCTCACCATCGTCTCGGTCGTCGCTGCCGGACAGATGAAGAGTAACGGCGAGCTCTCGGTGCAGGTGGTTAGCATCAACGGGCAGGACGTCATCTCTGACGTAATCACCGCCGAAGGCCAGGAAGGCCCGAAGCTGCTGCCGGACGCTGCGCCCGGACGCGGCACGGAGGCGGTCCTCACCCCGGACCAGCCGCTGACTCTGCCAGCCGGTTAACCGTTCAGCTGACGCCGCGAACCAGCGCCAGCATCTCCGCCGCATGACCCTCCGGCTTGACGCCCCGAAACTCCGCTTCCAGCTTGCCCTC
>CAZZVI010000051.1:0-16479 GCA_964657335.1 uncultured Terriglobus sp. | reverse complement strand
TCGGCGACCCACGTCTTTTCTGAAGCGGCGTAAATGCCGTCCAGCTTGTTCGACGCCGTTTCATCCGGGCCAAAGACGCGGAACTTCGTCATGTTCGCCTTCATTACATCGCGCAGGAACAGCGCAAGAACAAAGGTCGGCGACTCATACACCTGCGCATTGCCCTTCGGATCGACGGCGTAGTCCTCGAACGCGGGCAGCGTCAGCGGCTTGCGCAGCACGCCGCCGTTTGCGTGCGGATTCGCCGTGATGCGTCGCGGCCCCACCGGCGCAAGCGCCTGCAGCTCTGGCCGCAGCTTGCCGGCGTCGTCGAACAGCTCTTCCGGCCGGTAGCTGCGCAGCCAGTCCTCCACCAGTTTCAGGTTGACAGGGTTCGTCGCCGGGTCGAGCACCGGCACCTGGTGCGCCCGCCAGAAGTCTTCCACCTTATGACCGTCGACCTCCTTGGGCCCGGTCCACCCCTTGGGCGAGCGCAGCACGATCATCGGCCAGGACGGACGCTCGAACGTACCGGACTTGCGCGCTTCCGCCTGGAACGCACGGATGTCGAGCACGCACTTTTCCATCGTCTGCGCCATCTGCTGGTGCATGGTGTCAGGATCATGGCCCTCGACGAAATAGGGCGTGTAGCCGTAACCGCGCATCAGCCACTCCAGCTCTTCGCGCGGAATGCGCGCAAGGATGGTGGGGTTGGCGATCTTATAGCCGTTCAAATGCAAAATGGGCAACACCGCTCCGTCGCGGATCGGATTGAGGAACTTGTTCGCATGCCACGAGGTCGCCAGCGGTCCGGTCTCGGCCTCGCCATCGCCGATGACGCACGTCACGATCAGGTCAGGATTGTCGAACGCTGCGCCATACGCATGCGACAGGCTGTAGCCAAGCTCACCGCCCTCGTGAATCGATCCGGGCGTCTCCGGCGTGCAATGACTGCCGAGCGCGCCCGGAAACGAGAAGCGCTGAAACAGCGTCAACATGCCCTGCTCGTCCTGGCTGCACTGGGGGTAAATCTCAGAGTAGTGGCCTTCAAGATAGCTGTTGGAGAGCGTTGCCGGCGCGCCGTGGCCGGGCCCCGCGATGTAGATCACATTCAGGTCGTACTTGCGGATGAGCCGATTCAAATGCACCCACAGAAACGACTGTCCCGGGTCCGAGCCCCAGTGGCCGAGCAGCCTGCGCTTGATGTGTTCGGGCTTCAGCGGCTCGCGCAGCAGCGGATTGGCCCGCAGGTAAATCATGCAGGCCGAAAGATAGTTGCAGGCCCGCCAATAGGCGTTCATCAGACCGAGTTCTTCGTTGCCCAGGGGAGTTTCGTTTCCTGACAGATCATCCACGTTCCACCTCGTTCTTGCGTTGTGCGGGGGTTCGCGGAATCAGCAACGGCGTGCATGCGCCGCTACGCGAAGGAAGAACAGACCAGATGTCACAATGGCAGGCATGCCCGACGGCGACGATACAGGTCAAGAAGTATCTACTCAACAGGTTGGGACGCGCGTTCCAGGCACTCGGAGGCCTAAGCCGGGTAAATAACATAGCCAACGGCGCTGATTCACTGTACCGAAACCGGCATTCGTGCAGTAGAGCTTGCCTCTTCGGGTGCCGATACCCCGTGCTTTCTTGCCATGATTTCTGCTATACCGGCTGATACACCATGAAGCTCCACGATCTTTCCCTTGTGTTTGCGGCTGCGGCTCTTTTCGCTGCTCCGCTTTGCGCTCAGGCGCCTGCTGCCGATCCGTACCGCGACGAGCCGTTCGTCTTTGAGCGCTCTGACACCACCGTCACCATGAAAGCCGACGGCACCGGAGACACGGTGCAGCACGTGATCCTGCGTGTGCAGTCCGAGGGCGTCGCACGGCAGTTCAGCGTGCTGAACCTGTCCTACGCCTCGGCAAACTCCACCGGGTCGATGGACTTTGTGCGCGTTCACAAGCCCGACGGCACAACGGTAAACACGCCGGTCGACGACGCCATGGAGATGCCGGCGGAGGTCAGCCGCGAGGCTCCCATGTACTCCGACGTCAAGGAGAAGCATCTGCCGGTGCGTTCGCTCGCTGCCGGTGACCGGCTGGAGTACCAGTTCCACACCGTAACCACGAAGGCGCTGGCACCGGGTCAGTTCTGGGGAGCAGAGCACTTCATCGTGCAGGGCGGCGTGATCCTGAGCCAGACGCTCACGCTGCAGGTGCCGGCGCAGACCTACGTGCAGGTATGGAGCCCGAACCATCCCGCCGCGCCATTGACCCGCGACGGCATGAAGATCTGGACATGGACTTCGTCGCAGACAAAAGCCAGCGCGCGCGACGAGAACGGCAAGATGACCGCAGCCGACGTCAAGGATCCTGACGAAGACTCCGACGGTCGCAAGCTGCCGAGCGTGGCTTGGACCACCTTCCACAGCTGGGCGGAGGTTGGCGACTGGTACCGCAGCCTGGCCGAACAGCGTCTGCAGCCCACGGCCACTGTTCGTACCAAGGCAGACGAGCTGACCAAGAACGCAAAGACCCCGCAGGAGCAGGCGGAGGCGCTCTACCGGTTTGTGGCGACGCAGATTCGCTACATCTCCATCAGCTTTGGCGTTGGCCGCTTCCAGCCGCACACACCCGACGAGGTGCTCGACCACGGCTACGGCGATTGCAAAGACAAGGACACGCTGCTGGAGTCGCTCCTCAGGGCAAAGGGCCTGACGACTGCCCCGGTACTGATCGGCGCGGGCATCGCGCCCGTCCCGGATGTGCCGTCACCGGCCGTCTTCAACCACGTCATCACCACGGTGGAGCTGCCCGGCATTGGCCGCAGCTGGCTTGACTCCACGGCAGAGGTCGCTCCGTTCCGTGTGCTCGTACCAATGATTCGGGATCAAAATGCGCTAGTGGTGCCGTCCACCGGCCTCGCCAGTCTGCAGAAGACACCGGCCAACCCACCGTTTCCTTATCTGGACCGCTACGATTCCGTGACTACCCTCGACGCCAAGGGAGTTCTTAAGGGCCACATTGAGCTGACTTCCCGGTCGGATTCCGAGCTTGGTTTTCGGCTGATGATGCAGCGGTTGGCACCCGCGCAGTGGGATGAAGCTATGCAGTATGTCTCCAGTGCGATGAACTTTGGCGGTAAGGTGAGCCATGCCGACCTGCGGCAGAGCGATCCTGCAGCTCCCGTTCATCTGTCCTACGACTACGTGCGCGAAGACTTCGGAGACTGGCAGAACAATCGAATCTATTCGAACTTACCAGCGCTTGCAGTAACCACCATCGATAAGGACAAGGCTCCCGAGCACAACATCGATCTTGGTGCGCCGCGGACAATGGAAGCGCACAGCACAATTACTTTGCCGCAAGGTGATCGAGTCGAACTGCCTGAGGCGGTACACGTCAAGCGCGACTACGCAACCTATGACGAAACCTATCGTTTCGTCGGCGGCAAGCTAATCACTGACCGCCTTGTTGTGGTGAAGCAACACAAGCTCGCGAAGGAGCAGTGGAAGGATTATCTCGCGTTCCAGAAGGCTATCGGGATGAATGATGGAGAGACTTACATTCAGCTGATTCCACCTGCGGACGGGACTTCTGCCGGGGCGGCCACTACCTCCAAGGCAACTGAAACTTATTCCGCAAGCGCGCAGTACCTTATCAACCAGATGACAGCGGCTTGGAAGAGGCATGACCTGGATGCGGTGCGCACAAGCCTACAGGTTGCGGTGCAGCAGTATCCGGATGCACCGTATGTGCATAGCTGGCAGGGTTTTGTGGCCGTGCAGGACCAGCAATACGACGAAGCCATTGCGGACTACAACGACGAGCTGAAGCTCCATCCGGAGGAATCGCATGTCGCGGCGCTTCTGTCTTCTGTTTACGCCAAGCAGAAACGCTACGCGGAGGCGCTTAAGGTGCTGAAGGACTACAGCGGGCCGCGCACGCGCGAATTGATCTCTGCCATGGTGAGTACGCAAAGGCGTATGGGAGACTACGCAGGAGCTTTAGCAACAGACGATGATTATCTCTCCAGCCATCCAACCGATGTGCAAGTGCAAGTGGACCGGAACCAGATGCTATACGATCTGCACCGATATCCCGATGCAGCGGCTGCGGCAAAGAAGACCATGGAGGGCAGCGACGACCCCTATCTAATCAATAACGAGGTGTACCTGCTCTCCGAAATGAAGACTGACTTGCCCTTTGCCGAGGAGCAGTCGCGCCGCTCGATCAGCATGCTGGAGAAGCGTACGGCCGGGTACAGCATCGACGCAGCGAACTCGAAGGCATTCGCCGATTCATCCAACCTGACCGCATCATGGGACACGCTGGCCTATATCCTCATGCTGGAGGGCAAGCCTAAGGAAGCTCTGCCGTATTTCGAGGCCTCATGGTTTAATCGGCAGGACATCGCCGTGGGTAATCATCTGGCGCAGGCGTACGAAGCTTTGGGGCGCAAGGGCGATGCGCTTGCCACAGGACGGATGGCGCTGCTGACCGACCACGCAGCGGACTCAAAAGATGACTACGCCGAGGTGAAGGCGCTCGTCACGCGATTGGAGAACAACCCGGCGAAGCCATCCGCGTCTCAACCATTTTCCCTGCAGGAACTGCACACTCTTCGTGTGCAGAAGCCTGTCGGTGCGGAGGGCGGCGGGACGGTCCGTGTGCAACTCGCGATCGAGGGCATTGCAGCGGCGATGCTGGTCAGCGGCAACGACTCACTCAAGCCCGCGGTGGACAAGGTACGTAATCTGAAAATCTCCGGCGCAACACCTCCCGGATCAGAGGCGCGCCTCCTGCGTGATGGCGTGCTCTACTGCGGTAAAACAAGCGACAACTGCCTGTTCGTCTTCATGCCAACTTCGGGCATAGCTGCGGAGGGGGCGGAGCAGAAGGAATAGCTCGCTCCATCGATAACCAAGATGGTAGGCGAATACAACTTGGCAGGAGCTGAGTTTCTGTCAAGGGGGAATGGCTCAGTCCACGAGGATAACTGTTTTACTTTTAACTACTTATGCTCTTAAGTTTGTTGGCATGTTTGCCTTCGCGGCTCTTTAGAATGGAAATAGGGCCTCTTTCGCCCGCAACCATGCAAATGGCACCTCCGATTCGATTCTCGGGCGGCCAGGGCACGGTTGTAACGTGCACTCGCGGAAAGCGAACGTAAGTCTTTCGTTTGCAAGATTTTGGAAGTAAGTCTTTTCAAATGAGGAATCTACGACCACTAAATCTCTAAGTCTTTATTTATGAGGATTTTGAACTTTCAGCAGTGGAGGGAGGGCCCCTGGAGGCAGCTTACTCGTAGCCGGCTTTGCCTGCCAGACAGAAAGGTGCCGAGTGCCGCTACTCGCCGGGATGGTACGTCCGCTCGATGTGGCCGCGAAGCTGGTCGGGGTAGAACATCACCTCGCGCAGGTTGCCGCTGGCGTAGCGTTCGGCTTCGTCGTTGAAGTGCTTTGAGTCAGGATGACCGCTTTCGCCTCCACAGGTGACGGCACGGGCGTGGACGCGGTCCGGGCCGAACTCCACCACCGCGACGAAGCTGTTGCCGCTGGTGCCGTAGCGCTTCTTCGTCCCCGGATAGGCGCGCGCGGCGAACGATGCGAGCGAGCCCCATGTCGCTCCGGCAAAGGGCACCGGCATGCTCGGCTTGCTGTCGTCGAAGGTCTGCACGATTGCAGCGTCGTTGCGCTGGTAGCGATTGATGTCGCCCCACGGCGTCTTCCACGTGCCGAAGTCGGCGGTGAGCTTGTCGCTGGCGGTCTGCAGCGCTGTCAGCAGCGTGGCAGCAGGGACTTTGGTGCCAACGTAGTCTTCCCAAAGCATGCCGGATGCGCGGGCCTCGCGAGCTGCGGGCATGCCGGCGGCTTCGCCCCAGTAGACGGCGAGCGACTCCGCGACGGAGTCTGCTCCCCACGTGTAGTCCCACGCGCGGAGCACGGCGATCTGGCCGGCCAGCGCGGCGTGCTGCGGATCATCCGCTGGAAGTGCGTCATAGGCCTTGAGCAACGCGGGCACGGCGCGTGCAAACCACGGCTGATAGGGATCGAACGCTGCTGACAGCAAGCCGTCGAGCGTGAAGTCCTTCCGGTTGTTGAGCACGCGCGTCATGTGCACGCCGCGCGAGGTTTCATAGCCCTGCTCGACGTATGGAGGAAAGTCGGCGCGCTTCAGTGAGCTCTCGCCCGCGCCGTTCCATGGGCTGTTGTTGACGTTGCCGAGCCATCCGCTGTGCGGGTTGTGCAGCTGCGGTACATGCTCAAGCGGCATCAGTCCCTGCCAGTCGGTCGCAGGATTCGAGCCGTCAACCGGCTTCGTGAAGTCGAAACGCGTATCGCGTTCGGGGATGAAGTTGCCGTGCCAGTAGGCGATGTCGCCGTCCGCGTCGGCGAAGATGGTGTTGTTCGACGAGTTCGCCATCAGCTCCATAGTCGCGCGGTACTCGGCGTAGGTGCGTGCCTTGGTGCGGAGGTAGCTCTGCTCCAGCGCCGGAACAGGCCGATTCATCAACTCGATGGAGACCCACGCATCGCCATCCGCGCGCACGATGGGCCCGCGATGATCGAACTTCGCATCGAAGCTGCGCTGCTGCAACGTGCCGTCTTTGCCCTTGAACTGCAGCGTGATGCGCCGCGTGGTAAAAGGCCTGACTTTGTCGCCAAACTTGTAACCCACAATCGCGCTGCCAGTGCGCACGACGGTGTTGCGGAACTCATCGATTGCATCGACGTTGCTGGAGGTGTGCATCCATCCCGCGCGGTCGTTGAAGCCCTGGTAGACGAAGAACTGTCCCCACGTCACCGCGCCGTAGGCGTTCAGGCCTTCATCGCTTTGCATCTGCAGTTCGCTGCGAAAGAAGAAGGACGTATGCGGATTGATGAGCAGCAGCGCGTGGTGCGAGGTGGTGTTCGCCGGTGCAATGGCCGCACCGTTTGATCCGCCGGGCTCGACCTCGCGGTTCACCTGCGCAAGCTGTGCTACTGCTGCGTTGTGCTGGTCGATGCGGCTTTGCGTTGCACTCTTCGCACCGTAGAAGGTCTCCAGTTCGCGAAGGTTCACGCGCTCGATATCACCGCCGATCGAGCCCTCGGTAAACGACAGCGCCATCCACGGCTCGAAGTGCGTGATGACGCGCGGATGCGTCTCCGGATGCTTGCTCAGGTAGAAGTTGGCGCCATCAGCCCACGCCTCCATCAGCGACTTCAGCCATGCTGGGCTTGAAGCAAAGTCCTGCTGCAGCACGGTCGGATCGATGAAGAGTTGTTGCCGCAGGTCCTGCCAGATCTTCGCTTCGCCTTCGGCCTCGGCAAGACGGCCAAGTGAGACGAGATAGTTCGTCTCCACGCGGTTGAAGTCGTCTTCGCACTGCGCGTAGATGGTTCCGAAGACCGCATCAGCATCGGTCTTGCCATGCACGTGCGCGATGCCCCAGTTATCTCGGACGACGGTGACGGCGCGTGCATGCGCCGCCCATCGCGATGACTCCGGCAGGCTGGCGTTGACCGCGCCTTTTTGCGCTTGTGCGGCAGTAAAGGCGAGACACAGTGACACGACGACGGCAGCATGCTTCATCAAGACAAGGCTCCAGCGGTGTTCTGAATCTAGCAGTTTTGCCGGGGGTTTTGTCGATGCCTCTACCGTAGTACGAAGGCGTACATCGTATCGCCCGCCGCGGCGGTGATGTACTGCTGTCCATCCAGCACAAACGTTGTCGGCCCGTTCGACACGGGGCTGCCGAGACCCGCATGCCACAGGATCGCTCCCGTTGCGGCGTTGAAGGCGACGAGGCTTGAGACGGTGTCGCCGGTAAACAGCACGCCACCCGCGGTCGTCAAACTGCCGGAGCGTGCGCTGCCGGAGGGCCAGACGTGCTCCCACCGCAGCTTTCCGGTCTTGTAGTCAATCGCGCGCAGGGCGAAGCGACTGAAGCCTCCGCGGTCGTTGCCTGCCCATCCTTCGGGCTTGTCGCTGTTGTCGAAGATGTAGTACACGCTGTAGGCGTCCGACGCCGAGACGTAGAAGAGGCCGGTCTGCGGATCGTACGAAGGCGGAAACCAGTTGGCCGCGCCACCCTGGTTAGGCGAGACCAGCACGCCATTCGGTTTCGCCATCTTCTCAGGGTTTGGAATGGGCTGGCCTTTGTCGTTGAGGCCGAGCGTCCAGTTCTGGTGCGCGAACGGCGTGCTGACGAGTGCCTTACCGTTCGTGCGATCGATGACGAAGAACCAGCCGTTGCGACTGGCCTGCGCCAGCAGCTTACGCTTCTGGCCGTTGATTACGCCGTCGATCAGGATCGGCGTCTGCACCGCGTCCCAGTCATGCGTGTCGTGCGGATTGGGCTGGAAGTACCAGACCAGCTTGCCGGTATCGGGATTCAGCGCGCAGATGGTGCCGGTGTACAGGTTGTCGCCGGGGCGTGCTGCGCCATTGATGACAGGCTGCGCGTTGCCCGTGCCGAAGTAGTATAGGTTCAGCTCAGGATCGTAGGTTCCGGGCACCCATGTCATGCCGCCGCTATGCAGCATGGCTTCATCATTGGGCCAGCTCTTCGCCTCGGGATCACCTGGGTTGGGATGCGTGTAAAAGCGCCATTGCAGAGCGCCGGTGTCCGGATCGTGCGCCTCAACGTAGCCGGGTACATCAAAGTCGTCGCCAGAGATGCCGGTCAGCACGTGGTTCTTGATAATCGTCGGCGGCACACTGCCAAAGTTGAAGTTGGCGCGATTGACGCCGGGCTCGCCGATTTCGCTGTGCCACTTTTCCTTGCCGTTGGCGATATCGAGCGCGACCAGGTAACAGTCATTCGTTTCGAAGTAGAGCGTATTGCCGCGAATGGCCGCGCCGCGATTACCGATGGCTTCGCCGCCCTTGCTCTGCCAGTCAAACTGCCAAAGCTTGACGCCGGTGCGCGCGTCCACTGCCCACACGTGGCTGGGCACGGTGAAGTACATGACGCCATCCACCTCGAGCGGTGTCGCCGAGATGCGGCGGCCGCCGCCCGTCGTTTCCGCGACGCGAAAGGTCCAGGCGAGTTCAAGTTGCTTGACCGTCGTGGTGTTGATCTTTGCCAGTGGGCTGTAGCGGCGGCCCGTCAGGTCACCGTTGTAGGTCGGCCACGAGCCGTTCGCCAGGCTGGGCGCGACGGCATCGGCTGCAGGCGCCATCTGCGTTGCGGGCACGCGCACGTCCGCGGGATCGCGCTTGGTGGTGTCGTGCGGATTGTTGGTATTGACCGGCGTCTGCGCGGCCAGGGGTAGGCAAAGCGCGACCAAAAAAGCACTCTTGAGCAGGGTCATAGCGGGGCCGGTCATTTCAGTGTGTCCAGATAGGCGGTCAGGTTGTGAATGTCGGCATCGGTGTATTTATCGAGCAACGCATTGTGCCCGGCGACTGGATCGGTCGTCGTGACGACTGTTCCCGGCGTCCGGCTGAAAGAACGCGAGACGCCATCCGTGCCGCGCAGGGTCACGTTGAAGTCGTCCAGACGAACCACATCGCCGGAGTACGTGGTGCCGTCGCGCAGCTTTACCGACACGCTCAGTCTGGGAGCGCCGCGAAGCCCGCTGCCCGGGAACAGGAATTTCTGCTGCAGCGCGGCTGTTGAGTACTTCTTTGCCACGCCCGCGAGATTACCGGTCGGCGAGTGGCACTTGTTGCAGCCGCCTGCGCCATTGAAGTAGGCCTCGCCCGCTTTAGCGTCTCCGCTCAACAGGCCTTGCGGCTGATCGTTGTAACCGCTGCGCAGGATTTTGTTGATGGCCTGGGTGAAGAACTGCGACAGATCGCCGAGCTGCTTGTCGTCGAACTTGAAGTTGTGTTGCGGCAGCGTCCGCAAGAGCGGTCCAAGATCTTTGCCGTGCAGCACCTCGCGACGGTCTTTCAGGATGGCTTCCGATCGCAGCATGTCCGGGCCGGCCGGCGTGCCGCGGGCGTCATCGCCATGACACCGCGCGCAGTTGCTGCTGTAGATCTTCGCCCCTCGATCGGCGGACGCAGGATCGACCACGGCCCTGGGAAACTGCCCGTGCAACGAAGTCACCGCGCACACCCACACGGCCAGTCCAGTGCTTACCCGCAAATGCCTGTTCAAGGTTAGAAACTCCACAACGGATTGCCGGTCGTGATCCGACGCCTGCCAACGCAGCGCCGATTCGATCCAGGCTAATTTGTACGCTTACTTTATACTTGGTCGCCATGACATTCGGCGAGACGGAGACTACGACATGAACCGCCGTACATTGGGACGCGCACTGCCAGGGGCGGCTCTGCTAAGCCACCGCAACGTACAGGCCACAGCGTCCACACCGTCCGCGAGTCCGCCGCAGAAGTTCTCGGTGATGCTCTGGGCGCTCGGAAGGACGCTGTCCATGGACCGACGACTCGAGATCGTTGCCGAGGCAGGCTACAACGGCGGCGAGTTGACCACCGAGTGGCGCGCATGGTCCCCGGACGAACGCAAGCGCATGGCTGCGAAGGCGGCATCGCTCGGCCTGACGTTCGACCTGATCTTTCCAAGCACCGCGGCACTCACCGATCCGGCGCAGCGAACGAAGCTCGGCGAAGAGATTCGTCAAGCCATACCTGTCGCGACGGAGATCCGCTGCCCGCAGTTCGGCTTTCGTTCGGGTCCACGGATCGCCGGTCAGTCGCCCGAGCAGCAGAAGCAATCGGTCGTCGACGGCCTGAAGGTCGCGGTCGACCTTTGCCGCGAACACAAGATCGAAGTGATCCTGGAACCGATCGACCTGATCGAAGCAAAGAACGAAGCAGTCAACACCGTGGGCGAAGCCCTTGCGATCACGCGGGAGGTCAACGACCCATCCATCAAGGTCTTGTTTGACTTCTACCATGAGCAGCGCGGCACCGGGAACCTGATCGACACGCTGGGAAAAAACATCGCGGATGTCGGCCTCGTCCACATTGCGGACGTTCCCGGTCGACACCATCCGGGCACCGGCGAGATGAACTACCGCAACATCTATCGCGCCCTGGCCGCGTTGCACTACAGCCGTTATATCTGCATGGAGTTTCTGCCGCTGGGCGATCCGCTCGCAGAGCTGAAGGCGGCGCGGACCGAAGCCCTTACCGCACTGCAGACCACCTGATTTCGGCAATGTCTCCCGGCGCTGCTCTATACTTGCGTTCGCCGGAGAGGAAACGATTTTCCGCAGCCCTGGAGGGCCCTTTGAACCGTCGCGACTTTCATAAGCTGTCCCTTGGCGCCGCAGTTGCGCCCTTGTTGCCGAACGTTTCTGCCCTGGGCATGACGCCGCCCGCGCCGGCACCTCCGGCAGCAAAGTTTTCTGTGATGCTGTGGACACTACCTCGGCAGACAACGTTCGAGGAGAAGCTGCAGATGGTCGCGGACGCAGGCTTCACCAGCGGTGAGGTCGGCAACGAGTACGAGAAGTGGACGCCCGAGGAGTGGACCAAGAATCTCGCGAAGATTCAATCGCTGGGGCTGACCATCGACAGCGCTGTTCCGGGCCGCAACCCGTTAGCGAACGTCGAGAAGCGCACCGCGCTCCACGACGATCTGCTAAAGGCGATTCCAGGCGCAAAGCGGCTTGGCTGCAAGCAGTTCATCTACACCGCCTACACCCGTGTGCCCGAACAGACCCCGGAGCAGCAGCGCGCCGCCATCGTGGACACGTTGAAGTACGCCGCCGACCTGCTCGAAAAGGACCAGATCGAGATCGTTCTCGAGCCGATCGATCTGCTGGAATACAAAATGGAAGCCGTGCCCAGCGTGGCCGAGGCGTTCGAGATTACCCGCGCCGTTGGAAGCCCGCTCGTCAAGGTGCTCTACGACTTCTACCACGAGCAAAAACAGGCTGGAAATCTGATCGAGAAGCTGCAGAAGAACATCGATCAAGTGGGTCTCGTGCACATCGCCGATGTGCCTGGGCGCCACCATCCCGGCACCGGCGAAGTTAACTACAACAACATTTACAAGAAGCTGGCTGAGCTGAACTACAACCGCTTTATCTGCATGGAGTTCATGCCGATAAAGGATCCTGTCGCAGAATTGAAGGCGGCGCGACTGGAAGCGATTGCGGCGATGCAGCCGGCGTAGCCTGAACAAAAGCTCTCTCAGAGGATGTCTTTCGGCGGGACTTGGCTAAAGCCTTGTCCCGCCAAAAACAACCGCTACTTTCGGCGTTTCGGCTTGCCTGCCGATGACTTGCCCCTCACGCGCTTCGTTGCTCTACCCGAAACCGATCCCTTACTGTGAACTGAAGCGGTACGGCGGCCTCGGCCTGCGGAAGCAAGCCGTACGGGCTCAGCCACATACATCTTTCGCCCGACCGGCAGCGCGGCCGAGCGCAGGTGGTTCCACTGCCGCAGGTCTTCTGTCGTCACGTTGAAGCGATCGGCGACCGTGACCAGCGTGTCGCCACGGCGCGGCGTGTATTGCAGCGGATGCACACCCCCGCTGCCCGCCACCGGAATGACTAGGTCGTCGCCCTCTGCAATGGCCGAATCGTTCTGACGGTCGTTAGCGGCGAGGATATCGGCCTCATTCACATGAAAGAGCTGAGCGACCTGCGGCAGCGTCTCGCCCGCGGCGACCTCGTGAAAGCGCCATGACGGGCGTTTGTCCTCGGGAATGGCGGCGATGCGATCAGTGAAGTCTGCCTTGGTGCCGGCGGGGATGTGCAGGTCGTAGGTGATGTCACGCGGCGTGCTCAACCGCAGCAGCGCGGGATTCAGCGCGACAAGGTTGGACAGCGTGGTACCGGTCACGTCTGCTGCAAGCCGCAGGTCCATCGCGTAGTTCACCGGCACGGTATCGAACTGCAGCGCCTGGTCAGGCGTGTAGCGGTTCAGGCCGTACTTCTCCGGATTCTTCGCCATGATGATGGCTGCGAGAATCTGCGGAACGTAGTTCTTCGTCTCTTTTGGCATCGCATTGCGACGATACAGTTGCCAGAAGTCGGCATAGCCGGTGCGCATGACGGCGCGTTGAACGTTGCCCGGACCCCAGTCATACCCGGCCATCGCGAGATACCAGTCGCCGAACTGGTTATAGAGGCTCTTGATGTAGCGCGCGTAGGCACGCGAGCTCTTCTCCGGATCGAACCGCTCGTCGAAGTAGCCGTTGCGCTGCAACCCGTAGGCACCCGTCGGCATGAACTGCCACATGCCGCCCGCCCCGCTGCTCGCATTAACTGCCTGCGGCTGAAAGCCCGATTCGGCCACCGCGAGGTAGATCAGATCCTGCGGCACGCCCTCTTCTTTCAGCACAGTCTGGATCAGGTCACGGTACTTGCCCGCGCGCTGCAGCGAGGCGACCATGTGCGCCTTGAACGCCGCCGAATTCGCAAAGGCGTTGATGTAGCCCGCGACTTCGTCATTGATGACGAGCGGTAGGTCCGACGTGACGTCGAGCGTGCTCTTCAGGCTGGCTGTTAATTCAGGGCTGGTCTTGAAGGTGAGTTCTTCGGCCACATCGATTGGTGCGGCTTCGGTTTTGGGGCTGAAGCCGTTGCCCTGCTTTAGCGCATCCATTTCCAGCGCGTTCACGGCATCGACAGTACGTTCAAACTCGTCGTTCAGCACCGGGTCGGCCTTGATGTCGATGCCGCTGGACAGCATCAGGTCCACGGCGTAGTCGAAGTCGAGCCGGGCGGCGTCAAGCCGGCCACTGCGGTAGTTGTCCACGCCGGACCTGTAGCTTTTATCGACCTGCGCGATAAGCGACGCGACCCGCGGATTCGCCGTCTGCTCGGCCGTCGCCGCGTTGTCGCCGCCTACGGTCTTTGGCAGAGCAGGGGCGGTCACGTTTGGTGGAGGCTTTGGTGTGGCGTCCTGCGGATCGGGGCATCCAGCCAGAAAGACCGTTGATGCACTTCCAAGCAGCAGCAGCAGCGGTCGAACTGTGAAAGCGGCCCACCGGCCCCGGTTTATGAACACACGGTTATTGTATCGGTGAGAACGAAGGCGGCCGGTCTCGGGATTGCTTTGGAGGTGTGCATCGCCGGTCAGGCTGCGATAATCTAACGACCAACTATGCGCCTCTTCCGTGGGACCGCTGCCGCTCTTTTCGGAGCCTTTGTCACACTCGCGTTCTATCTTGCGTGGTTCTTCAAGTTCACGCACCAGAACACACCGTGGGACGGCGCGCCCGTCAGCTTCATCGTGCTGACGTCAGTGGTGGCTGCGATCTTGGGCCTTGCCGGCGGCTACCTTGCCGCACTGCTGGCGCCTGAGACACCGCGCGGATCAGCAGAGGGCGCGGCCGGCTTCATCGCCCTGGCTGCTCTCTTTGCCGAGACCCACACACCAGGCCAGCACCACTATGCGCAGATGGTTGCGCTGCTGGTGGCCGCACCCGCGGCTTACTTCATTGGGCGCCTGCGCCAGCCAGTCGCAACGCGGATCGTGGTCTCTCGCTAAACAAAGCGGATTATGCGATGGCTCTGCGAGCGGTCGTTTGAGAAGGTAAGCTGCCTCCATGGCATTTCTCACGAACCGCCGCGGGTTCCTTCGAACGTCCGCAACCATTGCCGCCGGTGCCGCTGTGGCTTCGCGCACCGAGTTGTTCGCGCAGTACACCAAGCGTGAGCTGACGGCGCGCCCCGTGGCTGCCGACCGCCTCTTCCGCTCCCCTGCCGTAGAGGAGGCGATCGTCTCTGTCAGCCGCGGCATCGCTGACCCTGATCTGCGCACGATCTTTGCGAACTGCCTGCCGAATACGCTTGATACGACCGTCTTTGCGGGGACGCGCGACGGCAAGCCCGACACCTTCGTCATCACCGGCGATATCGATGCGCTATGGCTGCGCGACTCCTCGGCGCAGATGCACCCGTACCTTCCGTTCCTAAAGCAAGACGCGGCGCTTGCAAGGGTGGTCGAGGGGCTGATCCATCGCCATGCGGCTTGCATCCTGCTGGACCCGTACGCGAACAGCTTTCGCCGCAACCCGACGGACCCTCCGCTGGAATGGGCTGTGCATGATGCCACTGACAAGAAGCCCGGTGTCGGTGAGCGCAAATGGGAGGTCGATTCCCTCTGCTATCCGTTGAGGCTGGCGCATGGCTACTGGAAGTCGACGGGCAAGACAGCAGTCTTCGACAGTGAATGGGTCGCGGCGGCGACAGTGATCGTCGCCACCTTCCGGCAGCAACAGCGGCTGCATGATCGCGGGCCGTACCATTTTCAGCGCCGCGCCGAGAACCCGACGGACACGGTTATCCTTGGCGGCTACGGCGCGCCCACACGTCCGAACGGTATGCTGCACTCGATGTTCCGTCCCTCGGACGACGCATGCACTTACCCGCTGTTTGTGCCGGCAAACCTGTTCGCGGTGAGCGCTCTGCACATGCTGGCAGAGATCGCCTCGGCGATCCACCAGGCACAGCTTGCTTCCGATGCAACAAACCTGGCCACCGAGGTTGCCGCGGCGACGGAGGGAGCCGGCCACTACACGCATCCCACGCTCGGCGATATGTATGCGTACGAGATCGACGGTTTCGGCAACGCGAATCTGATGGACGACGCTAACGCTCCCGGCCTCCTGAGCATTCCGTACCTGACGGGTGCGACCGGCTCCATCGTCCAGCGAACGCGGAGTTTCGCGCTTTCAACGGACAATCCGTACTTCTTCAAGGGCAAGGCGGCGGAAGGCATCGGAGGTCCGCACGTAGGTCTGGGCTTCATCTGGCCGATGGCCATCATGATGCGCGCACTTACCAGCAGCGACGATACGGAGATCGTCACCGCCCTGCGCACGCTGCGCAACACCACCGCAGGCACGCACTTCATGCACGAGTCGTTCGAGATGAACGACCCCACCAACTACACGCGGCCGTGGTTCGCGTGGGCCAACACGCTTTTCGGTGAGCTGATCCTGAAGCTCTACCGCGAGCGGCCGGCTCTGCTGCGCACACCGCTCGGATAAGGTCTACTGCTTCAACAAAACGCTCCGCCAGAAGGCAGCGTGCACGTCGTCGAGGACTGTGTGCTCACTTGACGTGTCTCCCAGCTCGACGACGGGCCCATGATCGCCCGTAACCGGAGTCCATACGGGGCCCGGTTTACCCGTGGAGGCGAACTGAATCCACGCCTCGGACGCGGTGTGGCTGACCGCGCGGTCGATGTCGTTGTAGTCGCGGTCGTGCACGGTGTTCAGCGTGCTGAAGAAGTACGGCACGTCGGCGGTGTGGTGCGCGCGATACTCGGGATGCGCCTTCCACGGCGGCACGCGGGTAAAGTCGTACAGATATACCGGCGATCTCCGATGCGCCTTCCACGCCTGCGCCCACAGCGTCGTGATCATCAGGTTGCGGTCGCGGGCGGATGCGATCTGAGAGCGTGATGCTTCGGCATCGTCCGCCGCTGGATACAGCGCGAGGAAGCGCTCAGCGAGCGGCCCGTACTTCTTCTGCGCATCGGCGCGGAGGTCTGCCGCAGACAACTTGCCGTAGCCCGGCGAGGCGCTGCCCTCATCGGCCACCCAGCCGATCAGCACCGGCACATCACTGCCCGTGGGATTGCGCAG
>CAZZVI010000050.1:13369-16848 GCA_964657335.1 uncultured Terriglobus sp. | reverse complement strand
GTCCGTCGATCTCGAGCCACAACGACAGCGCCTGCGGATCGGGAACTTCGTCCGCAGTGACAAGCCACGGGCCGATCGGACCGAAGGTGTCGGCGCTCTTGCCCTTCACCCACTGCCCTGTGCCTTCCAGTTGAAAGGCCCGCTCCGAAAGATCGTTCACCACGCAGTAGCCGGCAACGTGTGAGAGCGCATCCGCTTCGGTGACGTACTTCGCGGGCTTGCCGATGACGACACCCAGCTCGACCTCCCAGTCCGTCTTCTGCGATCCGCGCGGGATCACCACGTCATCATTCGGCCCGATGATGGCAGAGGTCGCCTTCATGAAGAGCACCGGCTCTTTCGGAACCGCCATGCCCGACTCCGCCGCATGGTCGGAGTAGTTGAGACCGATGCAAAGAAACTTGCCCACCTGCCCGACGCAGGGCCCGATGCGTGGCGTGCCAGTGACCAGCGGCAGCGCGGAAAGATCGAGTGCACGCAGCCGGTCCAGCGACGCAGGCAGCAGCACCTCCGCCGCAAGATCGCCGATCTCGCCGGAGAGATCGCGAAGCTTGCCCTCCGCGTCCAGGACGCCGGGGGACTCTGAACCAGGATTGCCGTAACGAAGAAGCTTCATATGCTGTTCTGCCTTTGCGGTCGAGATCTCTCGCCTAAGGTTAGCGTAAAGAGGGAGTGGGGGCCGAAGCCCCGCGGAGCCTGCGATTCATCGGCTCCGAGAACCAATGCGCTACAGCCCATCCCAGCGGAACTGTCAAAGCTGTGATCGCCAGCGTCCAGAGGCCAGGTCGTGTTCCTTTCCAACGCAAGAACGCCTGAACACCCAGGATCACTACGAACTCGTGCGTCAGATAGACCTCGTAGCTGTGTCTGCCGAACCATCGCACCGGAGCCGTGAGCACGCCACCACCACGGGAGCCACGCAGGACCGTCGAGATCATCACCAGGCAAACACCCAGCGGCAGCACCGTATCATCGAGATCATGGTTTGCAAGAAAGCGATCTGTGCTTTGCAGCCAATGCCAGGACGGCCAGCTGGCAATCCAGGCAATCAAGAGCCACCCTAGCGCCTCGGTGCCATAAAGCCATGTTCGGTCCAGCCGAGGCGAGTGCAACATGCGGTTGCAGAGCAACGCTGTGAGGCAGCCCAGGACGATAGCATTCATCCCACCGAGATAGCTCTTTTCCTGTGCGATCTCGCTTGAAATCATCCAGACCGATCTCGCCCACGGCCCCAGCACGAGCAGCGCAGCGGCCAGGAGGAACAGCAACGGCCAACCAACAGGTCGCAGCGGGGATCGTGCACCGACCAGGGCGACGCATACCAGCGGAAAGAAAAGATAGAACATTTCCTCTACGCTGAGTGACCACATCACGTCCCAGTTTGCAGGCAGATAGCCGGTTTTCGCCTCAAGCCAGTTCAGGTGAAATGTGATGGCCGAGAACAAAGCCCGAGGTAGTCCCACGGCGCTTTTCACATGCCAGGCTCCAAAAGCATTGGAGTGAAGACTGGCCCAATGCAGCAGGCTTAACAGCGCTAGAACCAGCAACAGCAGAGGCGCGATGCGGGCAAAGCGGATGCGGTAGAACAGCGCAGCCTTGACATGGGCAAGCCCGCCAAATCGGCGCAGGCTGGTCAGAGTAATTAGAAACCCTGAAATCGCGAAGAATACCGTGACCCCGTTATCGCCATTCTGAAAGATCAAGTGCCGCCAATACCTTGATAAGCCGGTGGCCACTCGTACGCCGCTGCCGCCGAAGCGGATCCGGCAGTGCAGCAACACGACCGCCAGTATCGAAAGTCCGCGGAGCAGGTCCACAGTTTCAAACCGCGGCGCGGCGGCCGAGACCTCAGCTCGATCATTCTGCGTCATGTCTCTGATTACAGCAGGTCTGGATGGACCAAGGCCTAAAGCGGTGCGAGAGAGAAGCGGCCGTAGGCAATGAAGGCCATGATGATGCCGAGGACGGCGCTCATGATGATCGGCGTTTTCTCGGTGTACTTCATGTGAACCCAGATGAAGAGGAGGCTTTCGACGCAAAGTACGACCGCCGTGGCGATGGTGAGGGTCGTGTGGGAGTGAAGGAAGTCGGGGAGGATGAGCGCGATGGCGCCGAGAAGTTCAAGGACACCGAGGGCAGTCCAAACCGGCCGCGGAAGTGCGCCGAAGGACGGGACGTCTTTGCTGACTTTGTCGAACAAGAAGACTTTCATCACGCCGGAGGAGGCATAGAGAAGCGCGGCGAGGATTTGCAGCACCCACAACAGAACGTTCATGGATAGTCTCCGTGGTTAGCTGGATCTGATTTTGGAATCAAACTTGTCTCACTGTACAGAGCCCCTTCGCGTGTGGTCGTTACTTGTATTCGCTTTCGAACTGGCTGCTGGCCTTCTTCATCTCATCCACGCCGGCCGCATGAGAGAAGACAATCACCCGGTACTTGAACGTTGCGCTGCCGCCCTTCTCGATGGAGAAGTTGTGCAGCGGCGCCTTCGGGTCGAAGATGTGGTCGCCCAGCGGGTTGGCCGCGAACAGGCCGTAGCCGCGCGCGTGCCAGTAGGTGGGATAGCCTGGATTCCCCTTGTGATCTAGGATGGCGACGGTGAGTGTCTTGCCTTGGGTGGTGCCGGTCAGCTCGCACCATGTGCCGCGGGTCGACCACACCTTGTCGCCCTCGATGCCTTCACTGGTGCGATAGACGCCCGTGGCTCCCGTGGTGTCAGGCGCAGCAACCTGCGTGGGGCGGCCGCTGGCGTCCATGAAGATGCCGCCCTTTTCTGTCGGTGATTCAAGAAAATGCGCCACGCGAATGCCGAGCAGGCCTTCCTTGTCGTCGTTGAAGACGGCCTTGTCGAGTGCGGTAAGCGTGACAATCTGATCGACCATGCGAGCATCCCCCTGCTTGCTGAAGACGTAGCGCGTGGTCTGCTTCAGGATGTCCTGACCCGCGCCGGTCGTCCATGTCGAATCCACAGTCAGCTCGCCACTGTCCTTGCCAGACTTTGCCGAGACGACGCGGTCCTGGTGAATGGTGCCCATCTTCGGCCGCTGCGCCTCTGGAATGGCGTCAGAGTTATTCCAGAAATCGAAGCCGTTCACGTCGCCGTAGTTGAACCACATGCCGGCGTGGTGCGGATGATCGACTCGCTCCTTCTCGCGTGGCGCGAGCGGATATCCGCGCGTGACCGTAACACCGTCCGACGCGATCAGCGGAAACAGCACGGGCTTCTTCTGCCCGGTCTGCCAGAGATACGACGTGAAGGGCGCGCCATCGATCGTGACGTCCACCTTGTGGTGCGCGTCGTCACGGGTGACCTGCACCTGCGCCGCCGCGACTCCCGCAAAGACGGCAAGTGCAAGCACGCCGGCCACCCCTTGTCGCTTGGGACTGATGAACATGGTTAACCTCAAACGTTTGTGCGTTGCTAAAGGTTAGTCCTACTGACTGAAGCTAGGCCGACTTGAGCTTGTATCTTCAAA
>CAZZVI010000050.1:0-13269 GCA_964657335.1 uncultured Terriglobus sp. | reverse complement strand
CCGTCCTGCTCCGGTCGAAATGACAGGTCTGTAATGGCAGGATGAAGCCGTCCCGCTCCGGTCGGAAAGGACTGGATGCAGGCTCGTCGATGAGGCTCCCGCAGCCTAGACATACTTGCCACCTGCCATAATCTTCTGCGTCTTGTCGTCGAAGGTGACGCGCTGGCCGGTCTGCATGGCCGCGATGCACATGCACAGCGCAATGGAGTGGCTGTAGCCTGCTTCGATGGACGCATTCGGCGTCTTGCGCGAGCGAACGCAGTCCATCCAGTTGCGCATGTTTGCGATGGTCTGCGGATCGCCGCTGCCCGTGTTGGCATCCGTGGAGACTTTCTCCGTCTTTTCACCGGCTAGCGAAAACGGCTTCAGCAGCTTCGGCTGCATGTGCATCTCCGCGGCGTACTTCGCGGTCAGGCCGCCGGTCGGAGTGACCTGCTGCTTGTCCATGTCGAGCATGCCGCCAGTGGAGTAGTACAGCTCCTTCACGCCGCCCGCCTCGTTGGTCTGGCGCGTGGAATACATCACCTGGAAGCCTTTCGTCAGGTCGTCCAGCGGGCCGTAATCGAAGACCGCGGTAAGCGTATCCCAGTTCACGCGGCCATCATGCCACGCGTAAATGCCGCCGTTGGCAACGACACTGCGCGGATGCGGCAGGCCGGTGAACCAGTGCACCGTATCGATCTGGTGAACGAGCCACTGGTCCGGCAGGCCCGAGGAGTACGGCCAGAAGAGCCGGAACTCAAGATACTTGCGCGCATCGAACGGCGCGCGCGGCAGGTTGAGCTGGTAGCGATTCCAGTCGGTGTCTGCTTCCTTCAGCAGCGGGACAACATCGGGGCGGCGCCAGCGGCCGGGCTGGTTCACGTTCCAGGTCATCTCCACCATCACGATGTCACCGAACTCGCCGCTCTTGATGTATTCGTACGCGCGTTGATAGCTGGGCGTGCTGCGGCGCTGCGTGCCCACCTGCACGATCTTGCCGGTCTTGTGCACGGCGGCGCGGAAGTTGCGGGCGTCTTCCATGAAGTGTGCCGTCGGCTTCTCGACGTAGGCGTCGCGGCCGGCGTTCACGGCTTCAATGCCGTGCTGTGCGTGCTGGAAGTCTGCGGTTGCGATCAGCACGGCGTCGATGTCCTTGCGCGCGTAAAGCTCTTCATTGTTCCGGACGGCATCGACCTTGTTGCCGGTCTTCTGCGTCAGCATGGCCGCGCCCTGGTCGCGGCGCATGTTCCAGATATCGGAGACAGCGACGAACTGGAAGTTCGTCTCATGGCAGTTCGCCATGAATGCGGGCACAAGTGCCTGCTTCATGCGGTCGCCGCAGCCGACAATGGCCGTGCGCACGCGATCGTTCGACCCGGCAATCTGCGCATAGCTCTGTGCGGTCCAATTCGTCACAGCGGCTGCGGCGGTCGCCAGGCCCGCCGTCTTCAGAAAGTCTCTGCGGTTACTTCCGGTCTCACTCATTGGAATCTCCTCGGCGGAATGGTAGTCCCGCCCGCATATGAAAGGCCACCTCTCCGCTGAAAAGGTCGAGGTGGCAATTCGCTAAAAGTTGAACTTCACCGAGCCCTGGAAGATACGAGCAGCTCCGGCACTCGACACCTGGCCGAAGGTCGACGAAGCCGTGCTTGCCGTGGGTGTGCTGAAGTTGGGATGGTTCAGAACGTTGAACGCCTCGATGCGCAGTGTGGCGTTCAGACGCTCGTGAACCGGGAAGATGCGCGAGATTTGCGCGTCGAACTGGTAGGAGTTGCGTCCGCGAAAGGCGTTACGGCCGAGATTGCCGTAAGTCCCCGGAGCGATGCACGTCGCGGAGCAGAAGGCCGCCGGGTTCAGGTAGTTGCGATTCGCCGCACCAGAGCCCGAGCGAATCTGCCCCCGCACGTACGGAGAAACACCCGGCACCAGGCTGGCGCGATCGTTGCCCACATCGGTAAAGGAGTTGTCGACACCGGAGGTTACCGTGAAAGGCGCGCCGCTCAGGATGTGGGTCAGCGGGGACAGCTCCCAGCCGTTGACGACGCCCTTGACGAAGCGGTTGGGAATGCTGAAGTTGCTCCGCGTTACGAGGACGACGTTCTCCACGTTGCGATAATCCGATCCGCAGGGAGCGTAATCCAGCCGCGGATTCGCCGGGTTCTCGATGGTAGTACCGGCGAGATCGCCCTGGGCATCTTCCTCATTCAGGCACTTGGACCAGGTGTAGTTAAACAGCAGGCTGAAGCTGGACGACAGCCGGTGCTGCACCGTCGTGACCAGGCCGTTGTAGTCGCCGATGCCGAACGCGCCGCTCAGCACCGATCCACCCCCGCCGCCGAGGTACTGGTTGCCCTGCGCGGGGTTCTGCTCCGTCAGGTAAAAACGCTGCGACTGGTTGGCCACCGTGGAGCAGGCTGTGCCCGCAGCTCCGGCCGGCTTGGCAGCAGGTCCGGTCAGCACCACGCCCGCGCATCCGGTGCCACCCGCACCCCACACGCCCGGCACAAAGGTCGCGGGGCTCAGCGGAATGCCCATCGGCACATGGCTCGTCTTGTTGCCGATGTAATCAAGCTGCAACTGCCAGCCGTGGGAGAACTGCTGCTGCATGCTGAGGGTCCACTGCGTGGTGTCAGAGGGATGGTACTGCGGCGGCAGCACGATGTACTGCGACTGCGGAAAGAACTGCGCAACGGCCGGCGTCGGAATGGCTGCCTGGGGAAACGGGTTTGTCGTGATGGACCCGTTGGACCAGGGTGCGGCGAAGCTGATGGGGCCAGAGGTCGAAGTCTGCGTCTGGCTGATGGCCGAGGCGAATGGCGGGTTCTGTTGTGTGCGCTGCCCGGTGTAATAGTTCACCTGGTCATAGATAAAGCTGACACCAGCCCGCACCACCAGCCTGCCGTCGCCGTGTACGTCATAGGCAAATCCAAGGTTGGGCACGAACTGGTAGGGCGAGTTCTTGGTGAACTGGCGCGGCACGCCAGGGTCGCCATAGTAGAAGGTCCCGGCGGGTGCGTTCGGATAGACGCCGCTGGTCTTGTTCGCCAGAAAGGCCGTCATGTCAAAGGTCGTGCCGCGGTTGAAGTAATCGACCGGGATGTATTCTGGCGCCCACCGAATGCCGGCCACCACGGTAAACTGCCGCGTCAGGTGATACGTATCCTGCACGAACAGGCTGGGTATGTTGCCGCGCATCGCATTCTGCTGATACTTACTCTGCTGAAATGCGCTCATTGCGCCCATCAGAAAATCGAGATTGTTATCTCCTGTCTTGGTGCCGCCGTTCGGCCCGTTGACGCTGTAGTTCCCGCCGAACGTGAAGACACCGTTCGTCTCATAGGCATTGGAAATGTTGAGCTGGTTATGTACCAGCATCCCGCCAAAGACAAACTGGTGCCTTCCATGCAGCCAGGTCACGTCGTCTTCAATTGCCAGGAAATTGTCGTTGAAATGCGAAACAGAGTTAGTGCCGCCGCCCACGGTGAACTTATTTGAAACGGTCAGGTACAGGCCGTTCGGAACGTACTGGTACATGTTGACGCCGAGCGTGTTCGCGTTGATGTCGTTTGCCGCAAAGCCGCGGTTGTTGCGGCGGCGCGATAACGTGAGGTGCGCGGAGTTGACCAGCTTGGACGTCGCGGCGTAATCCTCACCCACGGTCACGCTCTGCACACGCTGGAAGTTGCCAGACTGCGACGTGACCAGGATATTTGTCGGATCGAAGAACGGCGGAGCCTGGTAGCCATCAATAAAGTATCGGCCGTACAGCGTGTTCTTGGGATTGATCGTGTAGTCCACGCGACTGACGAATTGATTGTCGCTGACTTGCGATGGGATCTGGTAGCTGATGAAGCCAGCCGAATCAGTGCTTACCGGCAGATACTTTACGAGCGCAAGCGCCTGCGGGTTAAAGAGCGCAGGATTGATCTTGTTGTTGACTAACGCCGCACCCGTCAGGGGATTCACAAGATTCGTGGTTGGATCGCTGGCGGAGAAATCCCCGGCCAGGTTCGCCTGGGAAGGGATGTTGGCGCTGGTTGCGGCCTGCGATTGCTTGTTCTGCGTGCGCTGATATCCCGCGAAGCCGAACAACTTGTCGCGGATGATCTTGCCGCCGAAGGTGCCTCCAAACTGGTTCTGATGCAGCGTATCTTTTGCGCTGCAGGTCGTCGCCGGTGCAACCGGCTTGCAGGTCGAGAAGAATCCGGTGGCGTTCAGATAGTTGTTGCGGATGAATTCGAAGGCTGAGCCATGGTATGTGTTCGTGCCGGAGTGGGTCACCGCGTTCACAAAGCCGCCGGAGTGCTCGCCCTCCTGCGCGCTGAGCGCCGTGGACTCTACCGAGAACTGGCTAAGGGCATCGGGAAAGGGAAACGGCAGGTTGCCGTTCGACATGTAATCGTTGTTGTCGCCGCCGTCCAACTTCCACTGCGTCGTATTGCCGCCGCTGCCCGCGATCGAAACGGCGATGGTCTGGTAGGAGTACTTGCTGCCGGTAAAGTCACCGCCGGGTGCGGGCGTGGAACCGCCTGAAAGAGTAATGAGTGCGGTAATCTGCCGGCCATTCAGCGGCATCTCCGTCAGCGTGTTGGAGTCGATCGTCTGCTTGAACGAGGCGTCTTCGGTCTGCAGGCCCAGGTTCTCGGCCTGCACCTCCACCTTCTGGTCCTGCGCGCCTACCGTCATCTTGACGTTGATGGAAATGCTGCTGCCCACCTCCAGCACATTGCCCGTGCTGGTGAAGGTCTGAAAGCCACTGAGAGATGCGGTGACCGAATAGGTGTCCGGAGTCAGATTCGGGAAGACGTAGTCACCCGCAGTATCCGTCTTGGCCGTGCGGCTTACCTGCGTGGTCTGGGAGGTGAGCGTCACCGTTGCGTTCGGAATGACCGCGCCCGTGGCGTCCGTCACAGTGCCCTGGATGTTGCCGGAACCGCCCACTTGGGCATTCCCGTTCACCGCAAGACATGTTGCAAACGTTAAAACCAGGACCGTACAGAGCATCTTCAGCCGAAGACACCGTTGGAATAGGTACGTCATAAGCCTCCAAAAAGTACCGCAGTGAGTTCGGGCCGTTTGCGCCCAGATACATACCGGGCGCGCGGTGCCGATCTCTCAGCAAACAGGCTGCCCAGGGTCTTTGTGTCGGGACGAAGTCTAGTACCCGCATCATGTGCTGTCAACGAAAGTTTTATGTAACGAAAAGAGACAGCACGCTGCTCTCGACCGCACCCGTCGTCGCGGCACGGTCTTACGGCAGCATGAGCAACTCTGGCGGCTAGAAGTGAAAGATCAGATCGCTCGCCACGGTGAACTGGTTCGTTCTGGTCCCATTGTCGTAGGACCGGCGGTCCCACGCGTGATCGAAGCGGATCTCAGGCCGTATCTGCACCGTCGACCCAACCCAGTGGCTGTACATGAAAGTCCCTTCGGAGTACTTCGTCGCATAGCCGGTCCGCTGACCTTTTTTGTCATTTAGGAAGTCGCTGCGGAACGAGACAAAATCATGTGCCGATAACTGTTTGTTCAGATAGTTCTGGACTGCCCACTCCGGCGCAAAGCATTTCTGCAGCCCCGGCCTGCAGTTTGCTCCATTCGTTCCTTTTTCCGGAGTGATCGAGCCATTCACGCTGGGCACATCCCGCTGGTACATGCTGTAGACTTCCGTCGCTGTGTGCCATGTGCTGTTGAACTTGTGGTACCAGGTGCCGTCATACATCTGGATGTTATTAAACGCGTATTCGCCGTCGTTGATGCCGTTCGCGCACAGATAAAAATTGTCGTTCACGCTGGTCGTGGTGTAACTCACACAGCCGGTGAAGGATGGTTTCGCATCCGGAGTCCAGGGTGCAACATCGTGGCTCGCGCCCATGCCTGCCTGCACGGTCCAACGGTCGTTCACCTGGATGGTCGCGAGAAGACCGGTATCCGTAAAAGGATCGACGGCATAGAGCAGCGAATGGCTGAACATGTAGTTATTCGGTGTGAGTTGCGCCTCGATGCCGGGAATCGATATAAATCGTCCCGCCCGCACGTTCATGCCGTGTGCAACATGCGGAAAATATACGTCGACATATTCGAGAACGGGATCAAATCCATACTGCCGGTTGTGATCCAGTAACTGGCTGCTGAAGTAGCCCTTGTTTGTCGTGGAACGATAGTCTGTCCCGAAGAAGGCTGTCAGGTGATAGCCCCAATCGATGTGATCGCGCTGAACGGAGTCAGGCAGGCGCTCCGCGTACACCACTACCTGGCCTAACTCAACGCGATTGGAATAGATATCGTTCGTTTCAGGGTAATTGCGATCGCGAGACGTCGAAATGTTGCCCGTCGGTTCGATCCATCCGTACACTTTGCTGCGTCCCGTCGCCCCGTTGATTGCGGTCTGCAGCGGGTACACGTTACCGTCGGACTCGCCGATGGTAGGCGAGCCTCCATAGGACCAGTCCGCACTTGGAAACGGCGGAGAGTTCAAAGGCGAAGGAACTCCACGCCTCGGCGCCGCGGGAGACGCAGGAGCGGTTCCGCCCCAGTCCATTCGGTAGAAATCAAGGAACCGGGCAACGAAGCCGTCCTTGCTGGCTGACTCCGCGGGTAGCGGTGCCGCGGGAATGGGTTCCTGGCACCTTCCAAGGGGCGCTCCCACCGTCAGGGCTACAAGAGCGATCAGCAGCGAAACACCCGGACCACCAACGATTTTGTTCTGCATCATTCCCCAGCCTGAAGCGCTGACCATCGGATGAGGCCTGCTTCACAAGTCAGCGGCTCCGCGGCGACAGTTCTCGCCGTTCAGACGTTGCGAACCTGCCAGGCTGTTGCCAACCGAAGGATCATGACGCGAACCGTGGCGGCTTTCCTGCCCCAGTCCTTGTGACGCAAACGCTCTGCGAGTCTTCCTTACTGCGTTCGCAAGCGAGATCGCGTCCCAATTACGAGCGTGCGTTCAAAAGCGAACGGCAATCTGCTGTGGTGTTGCCTTTGCCGGGAACTCGAGCAGCAGCGTGCCGTTCTCTTCCGGGTTGAGAGTGAGAGCCTTGCCGTCAACCGTCACGGACTTCGCCGCATGTGGCATGAGCAAGCGGACGGCCGTGAGGTCGTGATCGTCGCGCGCCTCGATGCTCGTCACGGAAAAGCTCAACGAATCGGACGTGGCGCGCTCGTCTGACACCTTCGCGCTTGCCGCAAGGATGCGCGCTGTACCGCGCGAAAAGAACGTGGGATCCAGGAAAAGCCTCCGTTGTTCCTGCGCGATTTCAGGATCGGCAACGATGCGGAGGTGAGGATCGAAGAGGTCAACGAACCGGCCCGCGACGCGAGTGGGTGTCGGAGCGGATTCGCTTTGCGAACTTCTGATTGCCGGAGACGGCGCTGGCCTTGCCGTATCCAGCGATCGCACAGCGCTGCTTGTAACGCGTGTCACTGGGGCCGGTTCCGGCGTTCCCTCTGGCTTGTCGAGGCCTGAGGCAATCACAAACGGCCCGCGCCGCAGCACGAGTGCCGTCGACTGGCGCCACGGCAGCTTGATCTGCATGGCTGCCTGCCGCGCCAGAGCGAGCACCTGCTCTGAGCCACGGAGATCTGCCGCCAGCGCAGAGGGCGATTGCTTGCGAAAGATCACCACGCCCTTGCCGACGCGGTGCGTGCCTTCAGCCTTCGGGCCGAGACCGAGCGCTTCAAACAGCAACGCACGCGGGATCGACTGCGTAGTGCCGTTGCCGTTCCACCAGTCCTGCGCGTGATTGTAGGGATCGCCGTCATCATCGACCACGACCAGGGCACCGCCCGCTTTCACCCATGCCGCAATCGCATCGTGGAACTTCGGCGAGGGTGGCTTCTGTCCCTCATAGGTCAGCAGCAGGACTTTATAGTGCTTCAGGAACTCAGCAGCGCCCGTGCCCCGGTAGGTGCTTTCGATCTGCACCGGCTCCACGGGCAGGCCGTGCATCAGCAGCGGCATGGCGAGGCCGTAGAAGTTCCCTAACTCGGCATCCGACGCAAGCGGCTTTGCCCGCTGGAACATCAACGTGTCGGAGATAAGAATGCCGATGCCTTGCGTTCCGGATAGCTGCCAGCGCGCCGGCTGATCGTGCATCTGGCCAAGCGCGTGGAACACCGTCTGCAGTTCCGTCTCGTACACGGCGGGGATGAACGTACGCTCCGGCTTGGGATTCGCTTCCGTGGGTTCCGTCGATGGACGCAAGGCGCACGATCCGAAGATGCGGTCGGGCCACGGCAGGATCTCGTAGCTGGACACCTCCGGCTGCAGAAGCGACGCGACCAGCGTCGACTCCCAGTTGCGCTTGTAGTCGGTCCATGAGTGATTTGGGTTGTCCTCGATGGGATCGTTCAGGTACCAGATGCGCTTTCCCGACGAGCGCGCGATGTTCTGCAGCGCGCCGTACTCCAGAAAGGCTGTCTCAAAGGTGCGTTCCGCCTTCACGCCCTGGTAGACGTTCACGGCACGCGAGGTGCCGGTCCACACCTGGGCGATGTAGCCATCGGCGCCGACGTCCAGCAATGAAGACTCCGGCGACACGATCTGCCACTGCGCATAGTTGATCAGCGAGTGCGTTGCAACGTAGCAGGGGATCTGCCTGCCGTGTTGCTTGCCCCACTCACGCACAGCCGTGAACACCTGCGAAAGCGCACGCTGATAGAGGTAGTACTTCAGCTTGCTCGCGCGATACTGCGCGTCCGGCGAGGAGTCGGGGGCGCGCCAGGGCTCGCTGTAGTAGCTCTGCCACTCTTTCTTGAACGAATCGGACCAGCCGGCCCGTGCCCAGAACTCCGGCTCTTCCAGGTAGATCGCTTCGGCACCCGCGTCGAGCGCACGCAGCACGCCACGGCTTAGATACTTGCCGTAGCTTTCAGAGGGCGCGATATAGGGAACTTCGCGGCCGCTGTGCAGGATGAGCTTGCCGTCCGATTCCTGCTGGGTTTCGTTCCAGTGCTCCTTGCCGTCGAAGTCGCCCCGCAGGTAATCGCCATAGGTGCCCCATGCCACGCCAGTCATCACCGTAACGCGATAGCCGTGTTCTTTCCACGAGCGAATGCGGTCGGGCAGGCCCTCGTTGATGCCGTAGGCCATCACCGTACCGGCTTCCACATTGACGCGCGGTGACCAGCCCATCTGTGTCTGAAAGATCAGTGTGTCGTCCGCGCGCTGCGGCGATTGGGCGGCGGCACAACCGATGGCAGCAAGGGCGAGAGCGCATGCGAATGGCTTCATAGGGACACCGCGATGCTAAACCAGCGTTGTCCGTGGCGCAGTATTCAGGCCTCAGCGATGCGGCACTCTATAATGGCTTTACCGCCTCATTGTGCAAGCTGACCCCGGCAAGTCACCGGCCCTGGTCATGGCTCGTCGCAGGGGCCACAGGCAGGTTCCCCATGATCTTCGTCTGCAGGCAGATGCTCGTTTGTTGCGCGGCCGCATGCGGAAGAAGCGAGAGAGCGTCGCGCGCATCAGACTCCTGTCGATGTTTGATGCGTCGATGTTTGGCTCACCATTCGCCCTCGGCGTTGTAATGCATCACGCCGGTTCGATCAGACGTTTCGCACCTCCGTGCGTCCCTGCTGCACTACCTTTTTTGGAGACACTATGACCAAGTTTTCCCGGGTGCTTGCTGCATCTGTGCTGATGCTCCCCGCTGTGCCGGCAGCATTCAGTCAATCCCAGTCGATCAACGGAACCATCCGCGGGCAGCTGACCGATGGCTCCGGCGCGCCTGTGCCCAGCGCTGCGGTGACGATCAAGAATCTGGACACCGGCTACACGCGCCAGCTTACGACGGACAACGAAGGCCGCTACATTGCGCCGAATCTGCCGATTGGCACCTACTCGCTGCAGGCCACGTCCTCGTCCTTCGCGCCGCTCACGCAGACTGGCATCCACGTGGGCGCCGGCACAGACAGCACCGTGGATGAAGTGCTGAAGACGGGCTCGGTTGCGACGGAGATCACCGTCACAAGCGAAGCTCCCATCGTTGAAGTCGCCCGCGCCGACCTCAGCCGCACCATCACGGCCGTGGAGACGCAGAACCTGCCGCTGACCTCGCGCAATCCTTACAACTTCATCCTCTTTCAGCCGGGCGTCTCCGGCCACCCCAACGCTGAAAACGGCATTCCGCGCACGGTGAACACCAACGGGCTGGTGGATCGCGTGAACTACCAGCTGGATGGCATGGTGGATACCGAAACGGATCGCTACGGCTTGCGTCTGTTCGCCATCTCCGATAGCTACGCTGAGACGGTTCAGGCCGAGTCGAATGCGTTCAATCCGGAGTTCGGCAACACCGCCGGGGTCATCTACAACGTGATCACGCCGTCCGGCTCCAACACCGTGCATGGTTCGGCGCAGTACATCTGGCGGCCAAAGGCAGCCAGCTCGTGCCCTATTCTGCAGAACTGCACCGTCGGCGCGTCAGGGTATAAGCCCAAGCCCGATCTGCACGTCGACGACTTCACGGGACGGCTTGGCGGTCCCATCGTGAAGAACCGCGTCTTCCTCTTCGGCGCCTATGAGCATCTGAAGCGCGCCTATCCGCAGCCGGTGACGGTGACCGCGGCAAACCAGGCCGCACTTGTCGCGCTAGGCGTTCCTCTGAGCGACTTCAACACCGCGCCGCAGGTGCAGCGAGCGCAATGGACGGACACGCGCCTGGACGTGAACATCAACACAAAGAACACGATGTTCATCCGCTACAACTACTTCCGTAACAACTATCCGTTTAACACGAATGCCGGCGCTCTTTATCTGCAGTCAGCCGAAGCAGACTTTCAGGACCGTGCCCACATCATCGGCGCGCAACTCATCACAACGTTCAAGCCGACGCTGCTGAACGAGTTCCGCGGCTCGTGGCCTTATCGTAATGAGCAGCACTTCGCGGGTTCTGCCACCGGCACGGGACCGATGATCACCATCTCCGGCGTGGTCAGCGGCTTCGGCGGCAGCAATGGCGTGGGCGACAAGTATCAGGAGAAAATCCCATCCTTCTCTGACAACGTAACGCTTGTCCACGGTGCGCATCAGTTCAAGGCCGGCGTCGGCTTCCAGAAGAACAACGACACGCAGCTCGCCGACGTATACACCCAGTTCACCTTCGCCACGCTCGCCGATTACACCGCCGCCAAGAACGGCACAAACCCCAAGTCCTACAGCAGTGTGACCGCTTCCATCGGGCGTCCCGGCGCGGGCTATCAGTCGGTCTTCTTCGACGTTTTCGCGCAGGACACATGGCAGATCTCGACGAAGCTCACCGCGAACTACGGCGTTCGCTACGACCAGTACCGCGCTCCCAGCGGTCTCGCCAATGCACCGCTTGCCGAGACGCAGAGCTTCCGCAACCCGATGGGAGACTTCGCGCCTCGCGCGGGCCTTTCCTACGCTGCACATCCGGGCATGGTCATACGGTTGAGCGCCGGCATGTTCTACGAAGCGACACCCACCAACAGCTGGTATAACCCGCTGTACAGCAACGGCCTCACCAATACGGGCAACCTGATTGCGACGCTTGGACCCACGGCGGCCGGCGCTCCGTCGTTCCCGAACACCTTCGCAAACGTACCCGTGGCCTCGCTGCCGACGCCGACACCGTACGCTCTCACCGCGCGCTTCAAGAACGAGTACACCTGGAATGCAAACGCGCAGGTAGAGCAGGCGCTTGGAAAGAGTGACGCACTCACCATCGGGTACATCATGACCAACGGACGCAACCTGCAGTTCCTGCGGAACAGCAATGTGATCCCGTCAACGGTACTTTCTCCCCTGGCGGATGGACGTCCGCGTTTCGATACGACGGTGAGTGCTGCGACGCGCTACAACCCCGCGTTCAATGCCATCAAGTACATCGACATCGGCGCCAATAGCAACTACAACGCGCTGGTGACAAATCTCACCCATCGCGTTGCGGGCGGCCTTACGCTCAATGCGTCCTATACGTGGTCGCATGCCATCTCCGACGCACCCGAAGGCAACAGCTACGAGAACTCCAACTTCATCGAAGACCCAACCAATCGCAAGCGCGACCGCGGCAACAGTTACATCAACCGGCCAAATGCGTTCACGTTCTCAGGCGTCTACCAGCCGACGACGCACTTCAGCAATCGTTACCTGAACGGCCTGGTCGCAAACAACATGCTGGCGGTGCTGGTGAATGCAAGCAGCGGCGACGCGCAAAACCTGGTGACGGGCAGCAATCTGAATGGAGATGCGCAATCCGTTGGCCAGCAGCGGCCGCTGTTTGTGGGTCGCAATACGCTACGCGGGCCCGGCATCTACCAGGCGGACGCACGCTTTACCCGCACCTTCGGAACGTTCTTTGAGCGCGTGAAGCCGCAGATCTTCGTGGAAGCCAATAACTTCCTGAACCGTTCGAACATCACAACCATTAACACCACAGCGACGACCAATGCCGCCGGCGCGATCACAGCGGCTCCCACCCTGGTGCCTACGGGCACCGTGCTGGAGGCACGTATTCTGCAGTTTGGCGCGCGGATCGACTTCTGATCGCAGGCCTTTTGCTATGGATGGCGGTGAGATGCGATCTCACCGCCCTTCTTCTTTTCCACCGCAGCAGAACGAGACCGATTCATGAAGGACCAGCAAGCCAGCGCTTTCCCGGCAAGCGTGTACCGCGAGCAGGTACTGTCGCACGTCTTCTCCGACGCGCAGCGATTCTTTTTAGATACGCTGCTCCAGATCGACCGCGCCCATCTTGTCATGCTGCGTGCGCAGGGCATCGTGTCCTCCTCGACAGCCTCTGCATGCGCGCACGCACTGGCGAAGCTTGACGTCGAGGCTCTGCGCAAAGCCGGGTACGACGGCAGCGTGGAAGATCTCTTCTTCCTGGTGGAAAAGGAGTTGGCGGCGATCGCGGGCGCAGATGACGCCGGTCGGTTGCACACCGCGCGGTCGCGCAATGACATCGACTTGACCATGTACCGCATGGTGCTGCGGACCAGCCTGCTTTCTCTCTTCGACGCATCGCTTGAACTGCGGCGTGTGCTGCTCGCGATCGCGCAGGCAAATCGCGACTCTCTCATGCCTGCGTACACGCACAACCAACCCGCGCAGCCCACAACGCTGGCCCACTACCTGCTTGCGATGATCGAGGTTCTGGAGCGCGATGCGGAGCGCACGGTCGCCTGCTACGGCCGCGTGAACCGCAGCCCACTGGGTGCGTGCGCCATCACGACCACCGGCTTCCCCATCGACCGGTATTGCACAGAGCAGTTGCTTGGCTTCCGCGGCCTTGTTGTGAATTCCTACGGGGCCATCGCCTCGGT
>CAZZVI010000049.1:10754-17034 GCA_964657335.1 uncultured Terriglobus sp. | reverse complement strand
GTGTCGGCGCTTGCCGCCATTATCTACGTCGCGCATCTTGGCCTGGCCAAGTCGGACCTTGGCACCGGCTATGAGCTGCAGGCGATTGCCGCGGTAGTGCTGGGCGGCACGTCGGTCTTTGGGGGACGCGGCACGCTGTTCGGATCGCTGCTCGGTTTGTTCTTCCTCTCGATCCTGGCGAACGGCATGCACCTGATGGCTCTGCCCTCTGAGCTGACGGGCGTGTTGATCGGCGTGTTGCTGCTGGCGATCGTGAGTGTGGACCGCCTGCGGTCGAGCCGCGCGGCGAAGTCTCGCGAGCAGGCCGTGAACCGGCGCAAGCCTCTTATCGCGGTGGGTGCCTTGGCAGTCATCGCGATTGGTGTCTTTGTCAGCCTTCATGCCGCTCACCCTCATGGGGGTGGAAGCAAGCAACTCACCATCGCCGTGATGCCCAAGGCGAAGGGCGACCCGTACTTCATCAGTGCGCGAGCGGGCGCTGAGGAGGCGGCGAAGGAACTCGGCGTCAACCTGATCTGGGACGGGCCGACCAGCCTTGACGCATCGCAGCAGAACGAACTGGTGGAGAACTGGATCACGCGGGGCGTGAACGCGATCGTGGTCGCGGTGGAGAACAAGGGCAGCATCTCGACCGTACTGCGTAAGGCGCGCGAGCACGGCATTCCGGTGATGACGTGGGATGCCGATTCAGAGGTCAACGCGCGCGATTACTTCCTGAACCAGGCCACGCCCGAAGGCATCGCCGAGGCGCTGGCGGATGAAGCTGCAAGGCTGCTGCCGAATGGCGGCGACTTCGCCATCGTGACCGGCGCTCTGTCTGCCGAGAACCAGAATGAGTGGATCCGCGACATCAAGGCGCGCATGGCCAGTGCGCATCCGAATGTGAGGCTCGCCACCATCCAGCCGAGTGACGACGACCGCGATAAGGCCTTCAACGCGACACAGATCATCCTGAAGGCGTATCCGCAGGTGAAGCTCGTCATGGCCATCTCAGCTCCGGCGGTGCCGGGCGCTGCGGAGGCTGTGCAGCAGGCGGGGCGCAAAGATGTCGATGTGATCGGGCTCTCGTTGCCATCGATCTGCAGGCCTTACATTCACAACGGTTCGGTGCAGACCATCTTTCTCTGGAATACGCGGGATCTGGGCTATTTGACCGTGTACGCCGGGACGTTAACGGCGTTAGGCAAGATTCCACCGGGAGCGACGTCAGTACATGTGGGCCGACTCGGTGACCTGCAAGTGCGCGGCAGTGAAATCGTCCTGGGCAAGCCGCTGCGGATCGACAAGAGCAATGTGGACGCCCTGCAGTTCTAGGTTATAGCTCGTCATCCTAAGCGGGTCGAAGGACCCAATTCCTTCGTGCTGCTCGGCGCTCCAAAGAAAAGCGGGTCCTTCGACTCCGCACTACGTGCTCCGCTCAGGATGACGAGTATGGAGCGTCTGGAGTCGCCGGCCATTGTGTGGCGCTTCTATAATCGCCATGCAATCAAATGGCCGCGTTGACCGCAAACGAAATAGCCTGAACAGAATGGCCAGTCGCGGAATACGCACACGGGCAAAGCGCTTCGATCAGGACAAAAGGACGGACCTCATGCGGCACTCGATCCCTCTCGCTCTTGCGGCGACACTTCTTCTTACGATCTCCGGTTGCAAGTCAGCTCCCCTCGGCAAGAGCCCAGCTGTGCCCGAAGGCCCCACGATGGATTCGGCGAAGGGGCCGCGCATCTACGTGTCGGATGAGGTGTCCGGCGACCTGACGGTGATCGATGCCACCACCATGAAGCCGCTGGAGACGCTGCACATCGGCACGCGCCCGCGCGGCATTCACGCCAGCCCGGACGGCAAGACGCTCTACATAGCTTTGAGCGGCACGCCCATCGGGGGCCCGAACGTCGATGAGGACAAGCTGCCTCCGTCCGATCACACAAAGGATGGCATCGGCGTCTTCGACATCGCGCAGAACAAGCTCGTACGTACCATTCCCGGCGGATCCGATCCGGAGAACTTCGACATCAGCAAGGACGGCAAGAAGCTCTACATCTCCAACGAAGATGAGTCGGCCGTGAGCATCGTGGACATCGACAGCGGCAAGATCGAAGCGACGATGAATATGGGTGCGCAGCCTGAGGGCGTGAAGACCTCGCATAATGGCAAGTTCGTCTACGTCACCAGCGAAGAGGGCGGCACCATCGCTGTAATGGATCCGGCGGCGAAGAAGATCACGGCAACTATCAAGGTAGGTCATCGCCCCCGCAACGTCGCCTTTACGCCGGATGATAAGACCGCCTACATCAACGCCGAGAACGACGGGACCGTCGTCGTGGTGGATGTGCCGAAGAACAAGATGGTGAAGACGATCTCCATCGGCAAGCCAGGCGAGGTGAAGCCGATGTTCGTGCTCATGTCACCCGACGCTACCCGGCTGTACACCAGTACCGGCCGCGGTGGCAAAGTGGTCACCATCGATGTGAAGAACGACAGCGTCGTCGGCGATGTTGCTGTCGGCAAGCGGCCGTGGGGCATCGCACTGTCGCCGGACGGCAAGACGCTGTACACCGCCAATGGCCCTTCAAACGACGTGAGCGCGGTCGACCTCGCGAGTAACACCGTGACGGCAAAGGCGCCGGCAGGCGGCGGCCCCTGGGGGCTGGTGGTGCTGCCGTAAGATTTGCCGGAGAGCTTTTACGCGGCGAAGGCCATTTCGCATACATGCAGCCTTACGGTTGCTTTGCGCGTCTCTTATGTAGTTCGAAAACCGGCCTGTGCCGGAGCAAAGGATACTCCCAAATGCGTTCCAGGCTGCTTCTTCCGTTCGCCGCCCTCGTCGGCCTGTCGTTTGCAGGCGTTGCGCATGCGCAGTTGAGTGACGACGCGACCGCCGGCAAGACCATCTTCGAGGGCAAGTGCGCCCTCTGCCACAGCGCCGATACGACGGACCAGAAAATCGGACCCGGCCTGAAGGGACTGTACGCGCGCGGCACTATGGCTGACGGCACCAAAGTGACCGATGAGAGTGTCACCCTCCGCATCGTGAACGGTAAGGCTCCCATGCCGCCTTTCAAGGACACGCTTTCGCCCGCTGAGATCAAGCAGGTAGTGGAGTACCTGAAAACGCTGTAGCGGCGCTCTCGGATATTCCCCGGGGCTCGTTTGAGCGGCTTCAGCCGCCGAGACAGAAGACTAAAGCCCGTTTTCGCCCAAGTTCATCCGTGCGAGCTCACCGTGCTCGCCGTCTGCGAGGCGTAGCTGCCAATCACAGGCAGCAGCCATCTGCTGCCCTGAAACGCCTTGATGACGGCGATCAGCCATGCGATGAAGAGCAGCAGCGAGAGCAGGCTGCTGATGGAGAAGGCAATGCTCGAAGCCAGCATGGAGATCAGCAGCATCTCCACGACACGGATCGCCGCGACCGCGAGGAAATAGAAGATCGATTGCCAGCTGTGGAAGCGGAGTAGCGGCTGGGAGCGGTACGGCTCCAGCAGAAGGAAGAACACTGCCGGAACCACCGTAAAGTACGCTAATCCCGAAGCTACAGGCGTCGAGAGACCGCCGGTCATGGGGACGTCAGACGGATAGGGCGGATACGGTGCGGTGTACGGCGGCGACGGGCCGTCGACAAACGGTCCGCGAGGCGGTTCTGACGCTGGCGGGGCCGGCGGGCCACCGGCTTGCACAGAACGGTAAGGCGGCCCGTAAACGGGCTCGGCGCCGTCCTGCCTTGCGCTTCCATCGTTACGGTCCGTACTCAAAGCGGCCACCTCATCAACAGCGATTGAATGCCGCGAGGGGAAGTGGTGTCAAGGTTTGCCGACGAAAATGGACCGCTATCCCGATTGCGCATCCTACATGGCAACGAGGCATTCGCAACGTATGAGTCTGGCAGCATGGGTGGCGGCGCATGGGTACTTTTCCGTCACGGCATTGCTGTTTTTGTCGGCCCTGGGACTGCCGTTGCCGGTCGGTCTGGCACTCATGCTGGGTGGTGCGGCCGCTCACGGCGGATCACTTCACCTGTACTGGCTCATTCCCGCATGCATCCTTGCGGAGAATGCGGGTGCTTCTGTCTTGTACACCGGCGGACGGCTAAGCGGCTGGTGGCTGCTCTCACGGCTTTGCCGCATCACGATCGATCCGGAAGTCTGCATCTTCCGCTCTGCGGATTTTTTCTACGAGCGCGGTCCACGCGTGCTGCTGGTAGCGCGTTTCATCCCCGGCCTGAACAGCATGGCGCCGCCGCTGGCGGGCAGCCTGAACATGCGTCCGTTCAAGTTCTGGCGACTGGATTTCGCGGGTGCGACGCTGCATGTGCTCACCTGGACGGCGGTCGGTTTTTTTTTAAGCCGGTACATCAAGGCAGTTACTTCTGCCCTTGCCGTCGTTGGCCATGTGGCTCTTGGCGTGGTGGTGCTGACGCTTGCTGGATACGCCGTTGCGTGGGCGTTCGTGCAGATGCGTGACCGGCGCTACAAGGACGTCGAGCGAGTTTCGATCGATGAGGTGCGTGAGCGGCTGGACAATCCCAACCCGTCGCGCCCCATTGTGATCGCCGATGTGCGGTCGCACGGCTACTACGACCCGGGCATGCAGCGCATCAAGAACTCCATTCGCGTCGAGCCGAACCGTCTCGGTTTCGAGCTGGATGCCCTTCGCGAGACGCTCGCGCCCGAGTGCGAGATTTACGTCTACTGCTCCTGCGTACGGGATGCCACGAGCATCCGCATTGCCCATGCCATGGGCCAGCGGGGCCAGTTGGTGAAGGTGATTGAAGGCGGTCTGAGAGGCTGGCTACGCGCCGACTATCCGACCGAGCCAGTGCCTTCCAACGAGATGCGACACCTGCCGCGCTTCGACTAAGCGAGGCTTGATCGTGCCGTACGCGACCTGCTAGGGTGCTGGCACGGACGTAGATCGATGAAGCCGAAGTTTCTATGCCGCTGTGCCTTGTCTGTCTGGCTCTCGGTTGCAGCCGCAATGGTCGTCGCACGTGCGATACCGCAGCAGACCGTCGAGCAAGGCGCAACGCTCCACGTCTACACCAACCTGCTTCAGATCCCGGTCTTGGTCCTGAGCCCGAAGCGCCAGGAGCTGCCGCCGATTGATGCGAAGAACTTTCTTCTGCGTCTCGGTAACGATCCGCCATTCCATCCGCGTGTCCGCCTCGAAGGGGAAGATCCGATCACGCTGGCCGTCCTGATCGACGGGACATTCTACGGGCCCAGGCTGCCGCAGCTGGCTGAAAGTCTTGCCGCGATGGCGCGCAATCAGCTGCACAGGCAGGACCGCATCGCCTTTTACGGGTTGGATGGTTGCAAGTTGCGACGGACTTCGCTGTTGAGGTCTCCCGATGCGGAGGTCGTCCGCGCCGCTGTGCAGGCGCTGGAAGAGATTCCGCCGTACCAGCACCGTTGGCACGGGGAGAAGTGTGACAATCCGATGCTGCTATGGGACTCTGTCGCTTGGGTGTGCGAGTCTCTGCACGGCGAGCCCGGGCGTCGTGTCGTCCTGGCGATTACCAACGGCGAGGATGGCGGCAGCAGGCTGACACCGGACGACGCGCGGCGGGTGGCAACACGCGACGGCGTTGCCGTCTTCTCGCTGGCAGAGCATTTGAAGGTGAGCCGACAGAACTGGTCCGCGCACGTAAGTTTAGGAGGGACCGAGATTGAGAGCGCACTAGCCTACATCACGGAGTTCGACGGCGGCATGGTGATGGAGACCACGCGAAACAACGTTGACGGAACACTAGCCCGCTTTACGCAGCTGCTGCGCGGACGATACATTCTGGAGTTCTCACGCCCCAGGGGCCTGAACTCGGATCGAACTCTGAACGTTTCGGTTGGCCAGCCAAGGGACTTCATCCGCTCTGCCGGCACATCGCTGCCGACCGCGGAACCGGAAGCTCCTGACCCGTCAGTCGAGCATGGCAAGCTGAGTGACGTCCACGACGTGGCGGACTCTGCGCCTGCGACGGAGAAAGCCGAGCCGCAAACTCCAGAGCCAAGCCGCCGTTAGGTTCGTGTTTATCCCTGCGCTCGTAGAATAGTCTTGTGAGTTACAGGGAACAGTTCGATGTGCTGGTGGTTGGCGCAGGCCATGCGGGCTGCGAGGCCGCGGTCTCCGCCGCGCGCATGGGACTGCGCACCGCTCTGCTCACTCTGAACCTTGAGCTCATTGCGCAGATGAGCTGCAACCCCGCTATCGGCGGCATTGCTAAAGGGCACCTCGTGCGCGAGATCGATGCACTTGGCGGCATCATGGGCGAGGTCGCTGATGCGTCCGG
>CAZZVI010000049.1:0-10654 GCA_964657335.1 uncultured Terriglobus sp. | reverse complement strand
TGCGTCGGACTGAAGCTGCGCGATGGCAGCGAGCTCCGCGCGAAGGCGGTCGTCATTACAACCGGCACGTTCCTGAACGGCCTGATCCATTGCGGCGAACAGAAAACCAGCGCGGGCCGCACGCCGCACGAGGCCGCCAGCGTCATGCTTGGTGAATCGCTCAAGCGGCTCGGCCTGCGCGGCTGCCGCCTGAAGACCGGTACACCGCCTCGGCTGGATGGCCGCACCATCGGCTGGTCGCGCTTCGCGGAGCAGCTCGGCGACGCCGATCCGACGCCCTTCTCACTCCGGTCGGAGCGTGTTCCGCAACTGCGGCAGATCTGCTGCCACATCGCCACCACGACGCCGGAAACGCTGGAGCTGATCCGGGCAAACGTGCATCGCTCGCCGATGTATTCCGGGCAGATTGAAGCAATCGGACCGCGCTATTGCCCGTCGATTGAAGACAAGATCGTCCGCTTCCCTGACAAGACGCAGCACCAGTTTTTCCTGGAACCGGAAGGTCTCGACACGGACGAGGTGTACATCAACGGCATGAGCACCAGCCTGCCCGCGGATGTGCAGCTTGCCATGGTGCATTCCATTCCGGGCCTGGACAAGGCAACGATGCTGCGGCCCGGCTACGCGATCGAGTACGACGCCATCGATCCGACGGAACTGGACCGTTCGCTTAAGGTGAAAGGTATCGACGGGCTGTATCTGGCGGGACAGATCAACGGCACCAGCGGCTATGAAGAGGCAGCATGCCAGGGCTTGATGGCCGGCATCAACGCGGCGCTGGTAGTCAAGGGCGAAGCACCGTTCACGCTCGACCGCACGGAGGGCTACACCGGCATTCTGATTGACGACCTGATCAGCAAGGGCACCAATGAACCCTACCGCATGTTCACATCGCGGGCAGAGTTTCGGCTGCACCTGCGCATCGACAATGCCGACCGTCGCCTGACGCCGCACGGCCGCAGGCTTGGCCTGATCGATGACGCAGCATGGGCCGGCTACGAGGCGCGGCAGGCACGCACGGCGGCTATGACCGTTCTGCTGGAGACAGCAAAGCTCAATCATTCGATGATTGCCGAACTATCGAAGCGTGTGCACGATGTTCCCGCGATCTCTTCTAACGATCTGTCATTCCGGGGCGAAGCGGAGGATTCTGCGCTGCCTGTACCCTCCGACGCAGCACAAAGCCAAGCCGAGCCGCTGGCATCTTTGAGCGGGCAAACGTTTGCGCAAGCGTTGAAGCGTCCCGAGTTACGCATCGAGAGGCTGACACCGGCGCTTCGAGACCGGCTGCTGGCCAACCCGCAGCTGGCGAGCTACGCGGAAGAGCCGATGCCGTCGCGTGTGCGCAACGAATTGCGCGCAGTGGAAACCGAGATCAAGTACGCCGGCTATCTCGACCAGCAGCGCCGGTCGATCGACAAACTGAAGCGGGCGGAACATCGCGCGATCCCCTCGTCGTTCGAGTACCGCGGCATCAGCGGCCTTTCGCGCGAAATCCAGGAAAAGCTCGATCGGGTGCGCCCGCAGACCATCGGCCAGGCCAGCCGCATCCCCGGCGTAACGCCGGCCGCGCTTACGCTGCTGAATGTGCTGGTTGAGGTGCATACGCGCGAGCGCGCGTCGGTCGGCGCTTAGGCTATGTCCTGGTTCTTCTGGGCGCTGCTCTCCTCAGTCTTCGCCGCGGCAACCGCGGTGCTGGCCAAGTTCGGCGTCACCGGCGTCGATCCCAATCTTGCGACGGCCGTCCGCACAACCGTTGTTGTTGTCTTCGCCTGGGCCATCGCAATCGGCTTCGGTGTACACGGCGGCTTGCAGCACATGGAGCGGCGCTCCTGGATATTTCTTGTGCTCTCTGGCCTTGCGACGGGCCTGTCCTGGCTGTGCTATTTTCGCGCGCTGTCGCTTGGGCCTGCGTCGAAGGTGGCACCCATCGATAAGTTGAGCGTTGTGTTCGTGATCCTGCTGGCGTGGCCCTTGCTCGGCGAAAGCATCACGCCTGCAAAGGTCGTTGGCGGTCTGCTGATTGCGGCGGGCGCTATCGTTCTTGCGATGGCCTAGCGTGCGTTGGGCAGCAGACCGCTTTCGACGAGCACCGGCGGCTTGCGCAGCTTCGTCGCCTGCTCGTACGCGTACGCCCAGCCGAGTAGGTCGCCATCGCGCCATGGCCGGGCGCTGATCTCGAGACCGAAGGGCAGCCCGCTGTCATAGAAGCCGGCGGGTACGACGACCGCAGGTACGCCGATGCGGTTGACCCATCCCGTATTGCTGTGCGGGCCGCTGGAGATCTGGCCGTTCTGCGGCATGGTCTCGTCCGGCGGTGGCATCTGTGCGCTGGGATAGATCAGCCCATCGAGGTGCAGACGGTCGAGTGCAGCAACGTACTCGGCGAGCGCGGCCTTTTGCGGGCCGAAGTAGTTCGCCTCGGCGTTTGGATCGGTCTGCAGCTGCACCTGCGGCGTGGGTGGGCGATTCGGATTCGCCGGCGCGTTAGGGTTCGCGATGCCCGTGATCGTCGCGGGCAGAGGACTGCCGACGGTCTGCGCGTACTCCGCGGCGGAGTGATATTGCGCTGGACCGAAGTTGTGCAGCCACTGGTTCGTGCCGTCTAGCCGGTAGGCACTCGTATTGATCCTGCGCACGGTCTGCGCGAAACTGTCGGGCAGCAGTGTGTCATCGATGACGATCTCGGCTCCTGCGGCGCGAAGCTGGTCGAGCGCCTTCATCAGCATGGCGCGTGTCTCCGGCCGCATGGCGTTCGTCGGACGCGCCGCCTGGCTGACGCCGAAGCCCGTGTCGCCGCTGAGAATAAAGGCGGGAACACCGAAGCGCTTGCCCTTGAGCGCGTCCTTCTTCAGGTACTGCGTATAGGGTCCGAGCTGCGCCTTTGTTGCGGCGTCTGCCGTGCGGAAGTCGAGGGGATCGCTCGATTGATTCTCATGCTGCCCGGTCATGGCCCCAAGCGCGATGGCGGCATCGGTGACGTTGCGCGCGATAGGGCCGGTGTTGTCCAGCAGCCAGTCCAGCGGAGCGATGCCCGCGATGCTCGTTAGGCCACGCGTCGGCAGCACGCCCACGACGGCGCTCGTACCCGCAGGCATGCGGATGCTGTTGGCCGTGTCGGTTCCTGTGCCCAGCACGGCGAAGTTGCTCGTGACCGCCGTGACCGTTCCGCCGCTTGATCCGCCGGGCGAGAAGCGCACGTCGTACGCATTGCCGGTACGTCCGAAAGCGGTGGAGCGGTTGGTGTCGCTGGCGGCAAAATCGGGCATGTTGGTGATGCCCAGGATCACGGCTCCCGCGGCACGCAGGTGCGCCACGACAGTAGCATCCTTATTCGCTACGAACTCATGACCCGGTAAAGCGAAGCCTTGCCAGCCAGCGGTGTCCGGCAGGCCCTGCACTGCGGTGTTTGCCTTGATAACGATCGGCACGCCCCACAGCGGACCGTGCGGAGACTTCGCTTCCGCATCTTCACGCCTCGCGGTGGCAAGGGCGCCATCAACATCCACCGTCTGCACGGCGCGGTAGATGCCGTTGTAGCGGGTGATGCGGCCCATGTACCACCGCGTTACCTGCTCTACGGTGTAGATGTGCTTCGCATAGAGCGCCTGCAGGTGCTGGACGTCGATCTCCAGCAGATCGCGGTCCATGCGGGCCTGCATCGCTGCCGGCAGCACCGGCAGGTTTGTTGGCATGGCAATCGGCGGCGTTGTGGGCGGCGCTACAGAAGGCGCAGTCTGTGCGGACAGAGCGTATGCCACAAGAGCGGCGGCAAGCGCAAAGGGTGCGGATCGCATGAGAGCTCCAGGGCAGCAGGATGATTCCGTTGTAGCACGCAATCCTTCAGCGGCCTCGAAAGCAGGAGTGACATACTTCCACAAAATCAGTGGGTGCCCCACATCTCGATTTTGAGATGTGGGAGTTCGGGACCCGCTGACCCATGTCTCAGAAGCGAGACATGGGGCACCCACATAGTTTGTGCTTCAGTGTTGCGACACCGAGAGCACGTTCCCGTCGGGATCGGTAAACCATGCCACCTTGTTGCCGTTGGGCGCGGTCCAGATGCCGAGTTTGTCCTGCTTGAAGAACGAAAAACGTACGAAGCTGACGCCCTTCGCCGTGAGCGCCTTAACGTCGTCCTCAATGGCGGCCGCCTCCCACCCGAGGATGGTGAACTGCGCTGGCGTCACGCTGGGCATGCGCACCAGCCGGACCATGTTGCCGCCAGAGTGAAAGACAAGTGCAAAGCCGTCATCCTGCACAAAGGTGAGCCCGAGCACGTCCGTATAAAACGCCTTGGCTCGGTCCGCGTCGGTGATGGGAACAAAGCCGATGAGTGATCCCGGTGTGGGCATGCGACCTCCTTCGCAGGCTTATTGTATGGAGCCCTCGATGTCGTCCGTAGGGCCGTCCAGCTCAGCCTCCATGCCGCTACGTAATCGTTCCAGAAAGTCTTCGGCATCCACATCGGTGTCTTGCTGCGCATGCGCTTCGGCGATGTGACGGGCGAGATCGGCCAGCAGCAGCCCCCACGCAGCCGCGTCCTCCCACATGCCAAAGGCCAGCGCCACGTGCTGCTCGCCGTTCGCGATCCACACGCGAAGCACCTCAAGCGAGCGCGGGTCGCGCGAGGCGGCGGCGGGGATGGGCAGTGCGTCCTTCTGTGACATGGTGCCCATTATCCACCCGAAGGCGCGAATCTTCACAGCATTCTGGAAAGTGACGCTCGCCTAGACTGAGAGCATGGCAACGTTTCTCCAGATCGTAGAGCGCGATGGTCTTCCGGCGTCGGTTCACACCGAGCGCGTCATCCTTGGCGCCATGATGTCCGATCCTGTCGCGGTCGTGGATGCGACCGCCAAGCTGCAGGCAGATGACTTCTCGCTCGACTCGCACCGCCGCATCTACTCCGCAATGCTGGAGCTGTCAGAGCTGGGCCATGCGATCGACCTGACCACCGTAATGCACGTGCTCGAGCGCCGCAAGGAACTGGAGGCGATCGGCAACCAGAGTTATCTCGCGTCGTTGTACGAGAACCTGCCGCGACATCTGGCGGTCGAGAACTACGTGCAGATCGTCAAGGACAAGAGCATTCTGCGGCAGTTGATGCAGGTGTGCGAGCTCGGCCTGAACCGCGCTGCCGACCAGAGTGAGACGTCGCTGGACGTGCTGGGCGCGGTGGAAACGCGGCTGCTCGAGATCAGCGAGAACGCCATCAAGCGCGGCTTTTCTGACATCGGGCAGATCGTCGGCGAGAGCTTCGGCTCGATCGATCAGTTGTACGAACAGGGCCGCGAGATCACCGGCCTAGAGACGCACTACACCGAGTTCGATCGCATGACCAGCGGCCTGCAGAAGAGCGACCTGATGATCATTGCGGCGCGTCCCTCCATGGGCAAAACAGCTTGGGCCATCAACATCGCGCAAAACGCCGCGGTCCGCGACGGCAAGGTGGTCGCGGTCTTCTCGTTGGAAATGTCGAAGGAGTCCCTGCTGCGCCGCCTGCTGGCGAGCGAGGCGCTGGTCAACTCGCGCAAGATCCAGACCGGCTTCCTGCCGCGCGAAGACAAGCAGAAGCTCATCAACGCCTTGGATCGCCTGATGGGATCGAAGATGTTCATCGACGACACGCCGGGCATCACGCTAACAGAAATGCGCGCAAAGGTTCGCCGTCTGCGACAGCAGGAGGGCGCGCTCGACCTGATCCTGATTGACTACCTTCAGTTAATGACGATGGCGTCGACCGGCCCGGGCGGACGCCGGCCCGAGAACCGCAACCAGGAGGTCTCGGCCATCTCGCGCGGCCTGAAAGCGCTGGCGAAGGAGATGGGTGTGCCGGTGGTCGCGTTGTCGCAGCTGTCGCGCGGCAGCGAGCAGCGCCAGGGCGACAAGAAGCCGCTGCTGAGCGATCTGCGCGAGTCGGGATCGATCGAGCAGGACGCCGATGTCGTCTGCTTCATTCATCGCGAGGAGTATTACGACCGCGAAAACGAAGACATTAAAGGACAGGCAGAGATCATCATCGCAAAGCAGCGGAACGGCCCCACCGGATCGATCAAGCTGGCTTACCTGGCGGATTACACGCGTTTTGAAAATCCCGCGCTACCGGGCTCGGAATATTAATCGGGCGCTGAATCAAGGATTCGTCATCCTGAGCGGAGCACGCAGTGCGCAGTCGAAGGACCTGCTTTCCTCTACACCACCGAGACGCTCCAGAGAAAAGCCGGTCCTCGGCTTCACTGCGCTTCGTTAGGCTCAGGATGACGGATGCGTGGAGTGGCAAGATGTATTCGCTCACGGCATGGACCGAACAATCTCCACATCGCAAGCGGCCTTCACCACAACGGCGCCGCACGCCGCGGGCACCACGACGGCGTGGCCTGCTGGTAGCTGTGCGCGGCAGGTGCCGGTAACAACTTCCGCGTCGCCATACAGTGCCGTAAAGCAGTGCGGTTTACCCGTCGCATCGCTCAGCGTAAGCGCGTCGCCGGCTTTCATCGGGAAGCTGTCCACGGTGAAGTACTGCTCCTTGAGCAGGCGTGTGCCGTGCGGGATCGCCTCCGGTGCAACCTTGCCGGCGCGTGTGTCCTGTTTGCTGACGGCGAGCCCGGCTGCAAGGTGCAGCTCGCGCGGACGGCCGTAGTCATACAGGCGATAGGTGGTGTCGCTGGTCTGCTGTATCTCGAGCAGCGTCGCACCAGGTCCTATTGCGTGGACCGTGCCTGCATCGACGAACACCATGTCGCCCTTCTTCACCGAGAGGTGGTTCAGCAGGTCTTCCATGGTGCCGTTGGCGATGGCGGCGCTCATCTGCTCGACCGTTGCGCCGGGCGCGAGGCCGCAGGCGACTGTCGCCCCGGGCTCGGCCTCCAGGACGTACCAGCACTCCGTCTTGCCGCGGCCGAGGCCGAGTTCGCGTGCCTCGGCGTCGTTGGGATGCACCTGTACCGACAGCTTGGCATTGGGGAACAGCAGCTTGATCAGCAGTGGGAACTCGTTCTCATGCGAGTGTTTCCCGAGCAGAGCTTCCTTGTGTGTCTTTGCGACTTGAGCCAGCGTCTTGCCTGCGTTTGGCCCATCGGCGATGATGCAGGCCGGGCCTGTAAGCCAGGCTTCGCCGATGGGATCAGCGCCTGCTCTCGTCGCTGGCAGAGCACTGTGCGGATACCACGCGGACAGGTCCGGCCGGCCCCAGGTGCGAGGAGCAAAGGTGGGCTGCAGCCGGAAAGGTGCGAGTGCGCTCATGGAATCTCCAGAAACGATGTAAGAGCAAGGGCAATCAGTCGGCGAGCACCATCTCCCGCTCGTCCACCGGTTGGCGCAACCAGCCGTACAGCGGGAACTGCTCTGCGAGATCCGAGACACGACGATGGATGGCGCGCAACCGCGAGTCGTCAGCGCGATGCTCCAGCGCCTCGGCGATCCACTGTGCGATCTGCCGCATCTCGCCTTCTCGCATGCCGCGCGTGGTGAGGGCAGGGGTGCCGAAGCGGACACCGCTCGGCTTCAGCGGCGGATTCGTGTCGTAAGGAATGGCGTTCTTGTTGACGGTGATGCCCGCCTTACCCAGCGCGGCTTCTGCTTCCGAACCGAGGATGCCCTTGGCGAAGACATCAACCAGCATCAGGTGCGTGTCGGTGCCGCCGGAGATGATACGGTAACCCTCGCCTGCCAACGCTGCTGCGAGCTCCTTCGCGTTAGCGACAGTCTGCGCGGAGTAGGTGGCGAACTCCGGCTGCAGCGCCTCGCGGAAGGCCACGGCTTTGGCGGCGATCACGTGCATCAGCGGCCCGCCCTGCTGGCCGGGGAAGACGGAACGGTCAAGCGCGGTGGCGAACTCTGCCTTGCACATGGCCATGCCGGCGCGAGGTCCTCGCAGTGTCTTGTGCGTCGTCGTGGTGACCATATGCGCGTGCGGCACGGGCGAAGGATGTACGCCGCCTGCGACCAGACCGGCGAAGTGGGCCATGTCGATCATCAGGTAGGCGCCGACGCTGTCCGCGATGGCGCGCATGCGCTCGAAGTCCCACGTGCGGGGATAGGCCGAACCACCGCCAACGATCAACTTCGGCTGCTCGCGCCTGGCGATCGCTTCCAGTTCGTCGTAGTCGATCGTTTCGGTGTCGCGGCTGACCTGGTAACCAACGAAGCGGTAGAGCTTGCCCGAAAAGTTGAGCTTGTGTCCGTGCGTCAGGTGACCGCCATGCGCAAGATCCAGGCCCAGAACGGTGTCACCAGGCTGGATCAGCGTCATGTAGGCCGCAGCATTGGCTTGCGATCCTGAGTGCGGCTGCACGTTGACGTGCTCCGCGCCGAAGAGCTGTTTCGCGCGGTCGCGAGCGACGTTCTCGACCACGTCCGCGACCTCGCAGCCGCCGTAGTAACGTTTGCCCGGATAGCCTTCGGCATACTTGTTGGTGAAGACCGTTCCGGCGGCCTCAAGCACGGCACGCGAAACGAAGTTCTCCGACGCGATCATCTCCAGGCCGTCGTGTTGGCGCTCGGCCTCAAAGGCAATCTGTGCGGCAATCTCAGGATCAGAGAGCGAGAGCGGAGCTTGCAAGTCGATCGGCATGAAGGCCTTCTTTCCAGGGAGCGTCTGTCAGCGGAGGAAGCAGCCGGCTGCGGCTCTTTCCTCTATTTTACCGGCTGCACTGTGTGTGAAAAGCAAAAGAAAGCTGGCGGCGACCGCTACTCACGAGTGACGTTGCGTGTTCGATATACGAGACGAGGTAACACTGTGTCGCATCTGTTGTGGGTAGGCCTTGGGTTTGCCACCATTGTGGTTCCTTGTGCCGTTGTGTACTTCTGCACGCCGCAGAGCGACGGGCGCGAACTGTGATGGCGGCGCTACGTACGCACCATCGTTCCGCCCTGCAGGCGAAAGCGTTCACCGCGCCAGATCACGGTGCTGTCCGCGTAGCTCCACGCCCAGAGCACCAGGCTGACAGAGTCGCGCAGCGGAAGAAGCCAAAGGTCGCGCAGCACCTGTCCATCGCGCAGCAGACCCACACCGACGTTCAGCACCAGCGCCACGCGCGCCAGCAGCACCAGTGACAGCAGGGTCAGGCTGGGCAGCGCAAAGCCGGTGGTGACCACGTTGATCATCGCCCACGCCAACCCATAGCTGGTTACCATGCCGGCAAAGCTCCACGGTCGCGACACGCGCACCGTGCGCCACCACCGGATCTGGTGCTGCCAGAAAGCGTTCAGCGTGTACTGCGGGACCGACGTAGCGACTACCTCCGGCGACAGCACGCATCGAAAGCCGGCGCGATCCACGGCCGCTCCTAGTTCATAGTCGTCCGCAATTTTGTTCAGCACGGTCGCCATCCCGCCGATGGCTTCCAGTGTCGACTTCCGCAGGGCAAGCGTGCTGCCCAGGCCGAAGCGCATGCCGCGGTCGAGCAGCTTCGCGGTAAAGACGCCAGGCAGCAGGTCTCCCGTGATCCCTAGCGACTCCAACTGCGCCCACACGGTTGGCTTGGCCAAGGTGCGGCCGATATAAGGCACCGTGACCAGGCCTGCTCCCTCTGATGCGAGTGCTGCCGTGATACTCCGCAGGTAGTTTGGCCCGGCGAGGATGTCAGCATCATTGATGACGAGCACATCGCCGAGCGCATGCGGCACCATCTGTGCCAGCGTGCTCACTTTGCCGTTTGCGCCTAGTCGTCCGGGGCAGGGAACTGCCCGGATCGCGGCGGCGGGAAACTCTGCCTTCAGCCGTTCCACTTCGTTCAGCAGAGCTACGTCGTCGGGTTCTGACAGCCCCAGGAGCAGTTCAAACCGTCCGGGATACTGCTGTGTGCAGATGCTTGCAAAGGCCAGGTAGCGATGCGGATCCATGCCCTTGACCGGCTTCAGAACGGAGACAGTCGGCCACTCGGCTGGCGGCGGAAAGGCAGGCTGGCGCTTGAATCGCCGCGCCGCGAACAGGGCTAGAAGAAGGTAAGCGAGACCGCTCAGCGACAGCAGCGTGGTGAGCAGCGCGATCGATTCCGCGAGAACGTCTTGAAAGGGCACAGTTCCAGTGTAGTTTCCCGGTGCGCCGGGCCGGTGCCACCCCTCCCTGTCGTCGGCTTTCGGTAAATTCCTCAAAATGCAGGACTAAGTTTTTCCAACCCGCAAGATACTCTTTTGAAAAGACTTACGGGTAAATTACTCTTATGAAAAGACTTAGGGGATATCTGACCTATAGCTTTCGGAAGGGCACAGCTTCAGCTGTGCCAACAAGTTCACCGGCAGGACAGGGGCTTCAGCCTCTGAGTCTGCTTTTCGAGCGACGGCGACACTTCCTCAGCGGCTGAAGCCGTTTTCTCCGGCGAATGCAAAGGCATGGCTGAAGCCATGCCCTCCAGAAACAGCCAAACCTCAGATCAACATCTCTAGACAGCCGAAACCTGGCCCTACAGCTATAGGTCGCTACGGCTTAGCTCTTGCCAATGAAACTCTGTGTCAAAAGCTCTACTAAAAGAATACCAAGTTGAAAGAAATACCATGCCAACTGTTTCTCCCTAATACGTCAACGACTTAGGACTGATTGGGGCTTGACAGGATTTTTCATGGAGCGGCGCCACCACAGCGTGTTGTTCGCGTGCCCGGTGAACTCCGTCGGCGTGCCCGGCTCCGGCAGAAACAGCGGCAGGCCTGCCGC
>CAZZVI010000048.1:0-17553 GCA_964657335.1 uncultured Terriglobus sp. | reverse complement strand
TCACAGAGCGTCAGCAGGTGCAGTTCCGCTGGGAAGTCTTCAACGTTCCGAATGAGGCTATCTTCAGCAACCCGAGCGCCGCTACACCCACCAGCGCGAGCTTTGGCAACATCACCACGACAGCAGCCGATCCTCGCATCATGCAGTTCGCTTTGAAGTACATCTTCTAATTGCCCGAAAATTAAGTACGAGGGGAGCCGGCTATCGGCTCCCCTTGCTTATGCAATACGCACAGATCAAGAGAAATGCCCCCGCGTGTGCGCAGGGGGCATGGTGTTTGTGCCGCTAACTCGTTAGTAGTTTTGGGTGTTGTAGAACTCGCCAAAGAGTTCCTGGTCGGAAGGGCGGTTTTCGGGGAGTGGGCGCGTGACCCAGGTGGTCTGCATGTAGTGCTTCAGGGTGATGTTCTCGTTTGTAATGTTGCCGCCCCAGATGCCGCAGCCCATGCTGGAGGTCATCGCCATACCATTTGTGAAAGAGCCGGAGTTGGCGCGGGACTGTACCTGGCGCACAGTGATGCGGCTGACCGGAGCCATCCGCGCGAGTTCGTCGATGTGCTCATCGTTGAAGGAGTAGATGCCGACAGAGTGGCCGCGTCCGCCCACCTTATAGATCTCCGTGACCATCTTCTTGGCGTTCTCCCATCCGGAGTATTTGAAGACCGCCAGCACGGGCGAGAGCTTCTCGCTGCAGAAAGGGTATTCCTTGCCGATCCCGGTCTCTTCGGCGATGAGGAACTTCTTGCCGTCAGGGATGGTGAAGCCCGCGAGCTCTGCGATGACCTTTGCTGAACGCGCGATCGTAGGCGAGGTGCGATGACGCTCTTCATCCCACATGACGGCCTGCAGTTTGTCCTTCTCTGCAGGAGTGCAGAGGTACCCGCCCTCGTCTTGAAGGCACCGAAGAACCTCGTCATAGACCGTGGCTTCGACAACGAGGTTGCCATCGGACGAACAGCCGGAGCCGTTGTCGTGCGTCTTGCTGATGCGTGTGTTTTTCGCGGCTTCTTCGGGGATCGTGGTTTCGTCGAAGACCATGGTGGCGTTGCCGGCACCGACGCCGTAAGCCGGCTTGCCGCTGGAGTAAGCTGACCTGACCATGGCTGGCCCACCGGTGGCATTGGTCAGGTCGCAGGAGGCCATGAGCTCATTGGCGACGGGGATGCTCGGCTTCTCGATGACTTGGAAGACATCCTCAGGCACACCTTCGCGCTTCAGCACTTCCCGCATGATGTTCACGGTTTCGATCGTGGTGGCCTTCGAGGCTGGGTGCGGAGCGAAGATACATACGTTCTTCGCCTTGATGGCGAAGATGCCGGTGACAATCTCAGTGAGTGCCGCGTTTGTAACGGGCACAAGCGCCGCGATGACGCCAACGGGCTTCGCGTACTTAACGATGCCTTTCTCAGGCAGCTCTTCGATGATGCCCATGCTCTTCAACGGCAGGATGTCGCGCAGGACGCCGTGCACCTTGAAGCGTTTGTTGGGCCGGGTTTCACGGTCTCCCAGGCCGCTCTCGTCGATGCTCTTATCCGAGAGGCGCTTGAAGGTTTCTTCGTTCGCGATTGCCCAGCCGAGGGCCTGGCACAGGCGGTCCACACGGGCCTGGTCATAGTCCTTAATGGCCTCGAGGGCCACCTTGGCCTTCTCGACCATGGTTGCAACCTGCTGCTTCTGTTCTTCCGTGATCGTCTTGGGCGCCTTGGTGAGCGGCGCGGCGGGCTTCTCTACACTTGCGATGGGTTCTGCTGTCGTTGCCATGATCTGCTCCTGCTACTCGGTTGGTAGTTCGCGTTTCTCCGGGCCGTCATAAACGACGGGCACCTTGATGCGCATAGCCTTTTCGCGCGCCAGCTCTTCCGCGACTTCGGCGCTCAGGCCAGCCGTGCGTCCGATGATGAAGATCAGCCTGCCCATAAGCGGCGGGAAGCCCATATCGAAAAGGATCGCCGCCAGAACGCCGTCAATGTTGACCGGCAAAGGCTTCACCTTCTTCGCGACGGCGGCTTCCAGCGCGTTCATAAAGCGGACGCCAGCGCCCACCAGGCCGTAGCTCTCGGCCATGCCAAACAGGATTGCCTTGCGCGGATCGGTACTGTGCTGGCGGTGGCCCATGCCGGCGATGCGCTCGCCGCGCTCGCGGTAGATGTCCACAAGCCTGTCGGCGGCTACGTCAAAGGTGAGCGACTCAGCCTTCGCAAGCGCTACTCCCTCGGCGATCACTTCCATGCAGGCCATGCCTGCACCGCCGTGCTGGTCACCAATTGCGAGGATTCCCGCGGCGATTGCGGACGAAACCGAACTGCGGTTACCCGAACATGCCAGACGCGCGGTTGCGGCAGACGGCGAGCCGGGACCATGGTCGGCTGAAGAAATCAGAATCGCATCCAGCAGCTTGCCTTCGTCCTTGCTAGGCATGCGACCCGCGTGCAGAAGGAAGATGGTCTCGGCGAAGGTAGCACCTTGCATGAGCGCACCAACTTCGTAGCCGCGAATCCAGATGTTCTTCTCGTCATATGTTGTAATGCCGGTCCGCCAAGGCTCTACCATGCGGTGATATACCCTCTTTCGCGTGCTGCCCTGCCACGGAACTGCTGAGTCGCTTTGCAGAGACTGCAGAGCACAAGGTACGAAGTTCGGCAAGCAAAATTCAACATGCCAAGGGTAGCAGCGCGACTGGTCAGACAGGCTATTCAACCGTGGCGATACCGTTCATCCGTTGCCCTTGCCGGAACGCCGGTGATACGGTTGTGCCACTCTGCGGGTTCACGTCTGCGAACTTCCCACGAGCATTGCGAGCCAAGGTGAAGTGAAGACATCGTGATCATCCAACATAGAGCCGACACCGGATTTCAGGCGCAGAGTTCTGAGAGTCGCCCATTTCCTCCCGCATTGCTTGCCTGGTCTATCTGGGCGCTGGCGGCGATCTTTTACCTGACCGGGTTCTATCAGCGCGTCTCGCCGGCGGTGATGACCGATGAGTTGATGCGTGCCTTTCATATCGGCGCTGCGGGCCTTGGCAGCCTTTCGGCTTTCTACTATTACTCGTACCTTGTCATGCAGATTCCGACGGGAGTGCTGATTGACTCCTGGGGTCCTCGGAAGTTGTTGATCTCAGGATCCATCGCTGCGAGCGCGGGTACGTTCCTGTTTGCCGCGACGGACAACTTTGCCCTTGCCTGCCTTGGTCGTCTGCTCATCGGCGCGGCCACTGCCGTGGGATGGGTCACGCTGCTTACGCTATCGACGCATTGGTTCCCTGCGAAGCGTTTTGCGATGTTGTCAGGATTGGGGTTGCTGTTCGGCAATCTAGGAGCATTATTTGCGCAGGTGCCTCTGCGTCTTGCAATTCAGAGCTTTGGTTGGCGGCCGGTCGTCATTGTTTCGGCGGCGGGTGTTCTCGCGATCGGTGCGCTGGCGTTCTTCTTCGTCAAAGACGATCCGGTCGATGTGGGTTACAGCACCTTCGCTCACCGACACGAACTCGGCAAAGGCGCCTCGCTGCTGGATCGGCTGAAAGGCTTCAGCCGCATCTTTGGCTTCCGGAATACCTGGCTCATCTTCCTTTCACAGGGCGGCATCGTAGGCTCCATTCTGTCGTTCACGGGCTTGTGGGGATCCCCATTCCTCAGAGCACGCTACGGACTTCAGCAGACAACAGCAGCCGAGGTGTGCTCCGTCATGATCGTCTGCTGGGCGGTGTCCAGCCCGCTCTGCGGCGCGCTTTCCGATCGCATCGGCCGGCGCAAGCCCTTGTATGTCGGCGGGTGCGCTCTGGCACTGATTGGCTGGGCCACGCTGTTCTATCTGCCAAATCTGTCGCTCGCCGGATTCGTCATTGTCGCCGCTTTGACCAGTGTGGCAAGCGGAGCGGTTGTGATCGGATTCGCGTTTGCCAAGGAATCCGTACCACCGCATTACATGGGATCCATATCTGGAACGGTAAACATCGGCAACATGCTTGGCCCTACGTTGCTTCAGCCCGCCATGGGGGCGCTGCTTGACCGCAACTGGACCGGACAGCTGAACAAGGGCATCCATATGTACAACGTGCATGCCTTCCACGTTGCCTTCGTGCTCATGGTGAGCTGGCTGACGCTGTCGACCCTTCTGCTGAGTCTTACGCGAGAGACGCGCTGCCGGCAGTCCGCCTGATCATGCACCGCCGTTACGAGCAAACGCGGAAGGATCTCTTCCGCGTTTTGAGACGATTCAGTTTCGTCATGGAAACGCTTCAAACTCGCCGAGATCACTCACCGTTACGGTAAATGTCGTTGATGTTCCAGTGACCCGGCGTTGGAGTAGGAGCGTTCTCCATCGGCACCTGGATTACTGTCGGCTGACCGGAAGCAATCGCTTCCTCCAGCGCCGGACCAAGTTCCGCGGCGGACTTGATATAGACCCCGCGGGCTCCGTAGGAACGCGCAACGCCGGCGTAATCCACGTTGTAGGTCTCGCCGTTGCACTCGAACAGGCAGCCGAAGCTCCAGCCGTAATGCATCTTCTCCAGGCCCGCGATCGTTCCGAAGGCCGAGTTATCCATCACGAGCCAGATGCAGGCGAGACCCGCCTCCATTGCTGTTGCCACGATGCCCGGATTGCTGCTGAACGCGCCGTCGCCGATCAGCGCCAGGGCAACACGGCTCGGCTGGGCGTACTTCACACCCAAGACGGCCGCCGGTCCAAAGCCCATGGTGGCGAGTCCGCTGGGCGTGATAAACGTTCCGGGAATCGGGAAGTTGAATTGCTGCGCAACACCGTTCTTATTCCAGCCGACATCGGTCACGATGTAGCCATCCTCCGGCACAGCCTTGCGTAGCTCGGCAAGAATGCGTTCCGGACGCAACGGGTACTGGTCAGAAGAGTATTCATCCACCCAAAGATCGCTGAACTCCTTGCGCGCCTTCGCGATTCTCTCCAGCATGCCCGGCCGTTCTGCGTGCTTGCGGCCCTGGGCTGCGCGGGCCAGCTCTGTCAGGGCGACTTTGGCGTCGGCGATCACGCCAAGCTCCGTCTGGTAGTTCCGTCCGATCTCGGCCATATCTATGTCGATGTGGATCAACCGCGGCTGATCGAAGGTGAACTCCGGCTCCCATGAGCTTGAGTTTGCTTCCGCCAGTCGCGTTCCAACGGCAAGGATCAGGTCGGCTTCGCGGCACATGTCGTTGGAGACGGGAATGCCCCAGAAGCCGGTCTGCCCCATCAGGAGAGGGTGCTTCTCCGGCATGCACGCTTTGCCCATCAGCGTATGCGCTACGGGCAACTCCAGCGCCTCTGCCAGGGCCTGCAGTTCCTTCGTTGCCTTAGATGAGATGACGCCGCCGCCGGCGTACAGCACAGGCCGCTCCGCGGTGGCGAGCGCGTCGATGATGTACTCCACTGACTCGGGATCGATCGCCTGCTTGCTGAGCCGGGGTGGCGTCTTTGAGAAAGAACCCTCCTTCAGATCCGCCGAGAACAAATCCATAGGCACATCGACCAACACCGGTCCCGGCCGTCCTGACTGCGCAAGGTAGAAGGCGCGTTCCACGGCACGCGGCAGGTCTTCGACACGATCGACACGATACACGCGCTTGCAGAAGGGCCGGTAAATTTGGCTTTGGTCGGCGTCAGCATGCAGATTGATCTCCTGATGCGGATGACGGCCGTAGTAGTACGAAGGCACGTCGCCCGCTATGACCACCATCGGAACCGAATCGAGCGCCGCGTTCGCAACGCCCGTAGCAGCGTTGGTCAGGCCCGGTCCAAGATGGCTGAGGACCACGCCGACCTTACCCGAGGCGCGAGCATAACCGTCGGCCGCGTGTGCCGCCGTCTGCTCGTGTCGCGTGGTGATGAACCTGACTCTCGGGTTCTTGCCTAGCGCGTCGAGCACCGCAATGACAGTGTGCCCGCAAAGGCCGAAGACCACCTCCACGCCCAATAACTCAAGGTAGTCGACGAGCTGATACGCGGCGATACGGTAGCCCTCCTTGGGAGGTGTAGGCTCCTTCGTGAGAACGTGACCGTAAGGTTTCGCGGCTGCAATCGGGGCGTCATTCATGATGGTGGCCATTTCGACAGAATTCTATGGGTATGCCCATGCAGCCAGAACAGTGTAACGGTTGTGGCACCGTCTCTTTTGAGCCAGCATTGTCAGACACGACCGATGCTGTCGCATTAGTATTGTGCGGTGCCAGTGAAGACCCAGACCGCGCAGGAGACTATCGACACGGATGCGTCCGTCCGGAGCCAGCTCGACAAGATTGTGAATAGCAAGGCCTTTCGCCAGGGCGATCGCCTTCAGAAGTTCCTCACCTTTGTGGTTGAGGAGGCTCTTGCGGGCCGTGGGGACCAACTCAAAGAGTACCCGATCGGCATTGATGTCTTTGGCAAAGACGATGGGTTCGATCCGCGCATGGACCCGATCGTGCGTGTCCAGGCGCGACGCCTGCGCATGCGGCTCCAGACGTACTACCGCTTGGAAGGGCAATTGGACAGCCTGGTGATCGAGATGCCCAAGGGAGGCTATTCGCCGACCTTCCACACGATCGATCAATCTCCGGTGAAACGCGTGGTGGCACCGGCACTCATCAGCCGCAACACGGTCGCCGTTCGCCACTTCGAAGACTGCAGCTCGGCGGGCAGCGAAAAGTCCCTGACCCACGGTCTGAGCAGCGAGATCATTTACAGGCTCTCAAAGATCGAGGGGCTTGTGCTCATCGACGGCACCTCTGCCGTTTCAGAGAACCTGCAGCAGGCCGCCATCATCATCAGCGGAACGGTCCGGAAATCGCAAAACGTACTCCGTATCAACATGCAGATGACAGACGCCCTTCGCGGCAGCGTGCTCTGGTCAGAGTTCATCGACCGTCCTGCGGATAACGATCTGGCGCTGCAGGAGGAGGTCGCGCAGATGGTCGCGCAGGCCGTTCTGCCCGAACTGGGTGGTGAGACGTATGGCTCGCGAACGAAGGCCGCCAATCTCGCGGCCGAGAACATGTACCTGCAGGGCCTGTACCAGCTAAGCCAGCGCACCGAAAACGGTTTGCGCAAGGCGATGGAATACTTCCACAAGGCTGTCGAGGAAGACCCGGGATTGGCGAAAGCGTTTGCAGGGATGTCCAGCGCGCAGCTTCTGATGGCGAACTATGGAGTCTCCGCACCGACCGAGGTCTGGACCAAGACCGCCTCGAACGCGTCGCATGCCGTGCTGCTCGATGATGAATCCAGCGAGGCCCACACAGCGCTTGCACATGTGAAGGCAGTCCAGGATTGGGATTGGGCCGGGTCAGAACAGGAGTTCCAGCAGGCCATCCGGCTGGATCCCCGAAACTCCATGGCGCACCATTGGTATGCGATCTCCTGCCTTGTGACGCTCGGCCGACTGGATGAAGCTCTGCAGGAGATCACGATTGCACAGAGCCTCGATCCGGTGTCGTCGATCATTTCGCGTGACATGGCCCAGATCTTCCACTTCCGCCGGGAGTACGACCGCGCCCTGGAGCAATGCGACTACACCATCGAGCAGAACCCGCAGTTCTCCGCGGCGTATTGGACGCTGGGCCTGGTGCAGGAGCAGCGGGGTGAGCCGGAGGAGGCCATCGCGGCGTTTCAGCGTGCCATTGAGCTTTCGCCGCCAAGCCCTCGCATCCTGGGCGCACTGGCGCGCACGTACGCGATCATGGGGCAGAAGCAGGAGTCGCTGCGGCTGCTGAAGGAACTGAACGAGCTTTCGAAGCGCAGGTACATTTCGCCCTTTGAACTCGCTTTGATTTACTTCTCGCTGGGACGCATGAATGAGGGATTCGAGCGGCTTGAGCTGGCCTTTCAACATCGCTGCTTTGAGCTGATCACGCTGCGGTTTGATCCCCGTTTCGATAACGTGCGCGGCGATGCCCGCTTCGTTGCTTTGCTTGGCCAGCTCGGCTTACCGTGACGGTGTTGCCGTGGCGCTCTGTCCCACGGACAAGGCGCGCGGCGTTAGGTCTGCGTCGGTAAGCCGCAGCGCCCACCGCAATGCTTCAAAGTACATCTGCTGGACGGCTCGTTCATCCCAGTTACTCGGGTCGTGACCGAGGGCGGAATAGTACACGCGTCCCTTGCCATAGGTCTTCGCCCACGCCAAGGGAAAGTCCGCGTCCTTGTGGTGGATCAGCGGCCCATCCAGCGGCAGGTGCGAGACGTCTAGGCCCAGCAGCACCCGTGCATGCAGGCGTGAGAAATCCTTGATCTGGTAGTACTCATCGATGTGTTGAAAGGTCGGCGGAAGGTTCGCCATGCCTGGGAACGTGTGATCTTCTACCAGAACCGGGGCGTCGATGATGCCCCAGGGATGCTCGTCGAAGCGGCCGCCGAGCATCTCTCCAAATTCAGGCCATGAGAAGAACGCCGTCGCGCCCGCATGCGCCGCGACAAAACCCTTTCCATCGTCGCGAACGAAGGAAAGCAGATCGGCCTTCTGCGCAGGTGCCAGGTCGATCTCGCGCACACCAAAGAAAAAGATCGCGTCGAAGTCGTTCAGGTTTTTCGAGTAGAGCAGGGGCTGGCCGTCACTGCCTTTGACCTCGCCCTTTGTGATCATCTTGGAGTCGCTGCGGATAAAGGTGTCGTACGCTCCTGTCTCATAGCCAAGCCGCTCAATCGTCGCGACCGCGTGCGAGATGGAGTCGTGCTGATAGCCGTTGCTGACATCGATCCACGCGAGCACTCGCTTCCGATGCGGCACAGCGTTGTTGTGATAACTCTCGTCGCCTGCGCTTGCGGAGTTGAGGCCGGGTCCTTGCCGTATGCCGTCGCGGCTCATACCGAGGTCGGCCGTGCCTTGCCGGTTAGGCAAAGTCTGCTGCGCCGCCGACCATGGGCCGAAGCAGCCAACAAGCGCGAGGAGGCAAAACAATCTCACGGAGACACCTGTTGAGGAATGCTAATGGCAAACGTCTGCGTGGGTCGAGTACGAGCGAAAAGAACAGTAGCGATACTGTTTCAACCGGCAAGATGTACCTTCCAGCCGGAAGAATGCAGAGTGGTTATTCAACACGGCGCGGCGTGTTCGCGAGGCTGCGAGCATACTGTCTTGTTCGCTGCAACAACGGCAGATCTGCAAGCGTCTTGCTCGCAGGCTCGACTGGTAGTGATGGGAGTATTGCAATGCGCACGAACATGTTAGTCGCGGTGGCAGGCGCGGTCGCGCTTCTGGGTCCGGTTTCGACAGTGGCACAGTCGAACTGGGCCTCGTATGGACAGGACCAGGGCGCCAGCCGTTTCTCGAAGCTGAACCAGATCAATGCCGCGAACGTCAGCAAGCTGGAACGCGCATGGACCTTTCACACCGGCGTGAAGGGCGCGAATGAAGCGACACCGGTCGTGATCGACAGCGTGATGTACATTTCTGCGTCGAACGGCTACTTCGCAGTGGATGCGGTAACAGGAACGCAGATCTGGAAGTACGACGCCGGCGACACCACGCTGCGCGGCGTGACGTATTGGCCGGGTGATGCAAAGTCGCCCGCGCGCATCATCGGCGCGGTAAGCGACGGCAAAATCGTGGCACTCGACGCAAAGACCGGCAAGCCGCTGCCGGACTTTGGAGACGCCGGGTTTGTCACCATCGGGACCCGCATGACTTCGCCGCCGGCCATCTATAAAGACTTCCTGATCCTGCCCACCATGGACAAAGTGGTGCGCGCCTGGAACGTGCGTACCGGCAAGCTGGAGTGGACATTCAACTTGGTGCCGCAACCCGGTGAGCCCGGCCATGAGACATGGAAGAGCGACGCATGGAAGACGACCGGCGGCGTCAACGTCTGGGGGTTCATTACGATCGACCCGGCGCTTGGCATGGCGTACATCCCCACGGCGCCGCCCTCGCCTGACTATGTCGGCATCTCGCGCCCGGGCGACACGCTGTACGGCACCTCGCTGGTGGCTCTCGATGCGAACACGGGCAAGCTGAAGTGGTACCACCAACTGACGCATCACGACCTATGGGACTTCGACTCTGCCGCAGCGCCGACCCTGGTCGAGATCAACCAGAAAGGCAAGAGGATTCCCGCTGTCATCCACATGGGCAAGATGGGCCTGATGTTCATCTTCGACCGGCGCGACGGCACGCCCATCTACGGGATGGAAGAGCGTCCGGTGCCGGTGAGCACGGTGCCCGGCGAAGAGTCGTCGCCCACCCAGCCGTTCCCGCTCAAACCGGAGCCGATCGCCCGCATCAGCATGAAGATGGACGAGCTGCCGAAGAACATCACACCGGAACTCGCCACCTATTGCCAGAACCTGAAGGACAAGTACAAGCTGAGCGACGCCGTGCCCTACAACCCGTGGAAGATGGATCAGGATGTGGTCGAGTTTCCCGGGGCCGTTGGTGGTGGCAACTGGAACGGCACTTCCTACAACCCGGCGCTCGGGCTGGTCTATACCAACGTCATGAATGCGGGGCAGTGGGGACATATCGGAATCAGGACCGGGCGGTTCGGGGGTCGTCCAGGTGGACCTGGCGGTGGACGAGGTCCCGGGGGGCCGCCCGGCGCGCCAGGCCTTGCTCCAGGCGGTGGCCCGCCTAATTCCATCAGCCAGAACGGAGCGGCTCCCAACGGCGCGCCCGCAGCGAGTGAAGCTGCCGCGCCGGCAAAGGACGCAGTGGCTCCGGGCGTTCCTGCTCCACAACAAAGGCAGGGCGCTGGCGGTAGCTATCGCCCGGATCAGGACGGCCCACCTCGCACCAGCGGACCGGGCGCCAACCTGGCCAAGATCACACCCGAGGGCGGACGTTTCTGGCAGCCGGACACCCGCTACTCCTGTGCTCCTCCGCCATGGGGAGAACTGGTCGCGGTGAATATCAACACCGGCGACATCGCCTGGCGCTCAACCCTTGGTGCCTTCGACGAACTTGAGGCCAAAGGGCTGAAGACAGGCACACCGAACCTGGGAGGCGGCATCACCACGGCAGGCAATCTCATCTTCATCGGCGCGACGGTCGACGGCCGCTTCCGGGCGTTCGACGCAAAGACAGGCAAGGAGCTTTGGTCCACCAAGGTAGACGCACCTGCGCACTCTATCCCGGCTACTTACCTGGGCAAGGATGGCCGGCAGTATGTGGTTGTTTCCGCGGCCGGTGGCGGTTTCCTGCAGGATCCCACTTCAGACGCTGTGGTCGCATTTGCTCTGCCTACGGCCCAAAAGTGAGCCTTCACAAAGCAAAGGCAGCGCGAGCCAAAGAGCTCCGCGCTGCCTTTCTCGTTTGCGACAGTGTGCGATTGCGCTATAACGGCTCGTATCTAAGCACCAGCATCTTTTCCTGGGTCATGTCGTGCATCGTGTAAGGAATGCCGCCTATGCCGTAGCCCGATTGCCGTCGACCGGCGAAGGGCATCCAGTCGGTGCGGAAGGCAGTGTGGTCATTGATCATGACCGCAGACGCGTCGAGTTCCGCAGCCGCCCCCATTGCCGTGTCGATTTCGCGCGTGAAGATTGCCGCCTGAAAGGCATAGGGCAGCGAGTTGGCGCGCGCAATGGCTTCACGCATCTCCGTGTACCCATACACGCAGACAACAGGGCCAAAGATTTCACGCTGCGAGACGGCAGCGTCTGCTGTCGGTTCCAGCAGGATCGTGGGCTGGTACAGGTGCGCATTGATGCGCTTACCGCCGGCGACGCAGCGCGCGCCAGCTGCCACCGCCTGATCGACCCAGCTCTCAACGCGGTCTACCTCGGCGGGCCGAATCAGCGGTCCAACATCGGTCGTCGCTAACGACGGATCGCCAGTCCGCAGTGCGCTGACGCTTGCCTCTAACCTCTCCACCAGCTCGGCCTTGCGCGACTCGTCCACAAACACCCGCTGCACCGACACGCATACCTGACCGGCATGGTAGAAGGCGCCCTTGGTCAACGGCGCGATCATGGTGTCCAGTGTTGCCGTGCGATCCACGATGACCGGTGCCGCGCCGCCGTGTTCCAGGGCAATACGGGTGCCAGGCGCAATGCGTGATCGAAGATACCAGCCCACCTTTGCGGATCCGATAAAGCTGAGAAATGCCACACGCTCGTCCGTAGCAAGACGCTCAGCCAGCGTGAGGTCTTCCACGACGAACGCCTGGCACCACTCGGGAGGCAGGCCGGCTTCGTGTACCAGCTCGACGAACCGCAGGCAGCACAGCGGCGTTGGATTCGCCGGCTTCACGATCACAGGGCAGCCCGTCGCGATCGCCGGTACCACCTGATGCACGATCAAGTTCAGCGGATGGTTGAACGCAGAGATCGCCACGACGACCCCAATGGGTTCACGCGTGGTGAACGCCAGCCGACCGGCGCAGGCCGGCGTCAGGCCCATGGGGATCTCACGGCCCGCCAAGCCTTCCAGCACGCCGACGGCACTCTCGACGCCATTGATCGCCCGCGCAACTTCCACCTGCGCATCGACCAGCGGCTTACCACCCTCCCGCGCGATGAGTTGTGCAAAGTCCTGCGAGTCGCGTTCCATCAAGCGGGCCAGCTTCTTCAGTACTGCAATGCGAGCGTGAGGCGGCAGCCAAGCACCGCGCTGCCGGAAGGTAGCGGCAGCCAAAGCAAGCTTGCTCTCGAGCGACGCTGCATCATCTACCGAGACATCATCAATCGCGGCACCATCAAACGCCTGCACAACCTGCATTGCTGCTCCCGCTGCTATAGTTCAACTCTTACGATTCGCCAACTCGTCGACCAGCACCCGCTTGTTTTCCGAGTAGTCGATGGCAACTACGACAAGGTGTACGCCACGGCCGTTGAAGGCATCCTCAAGTGCTGGAATGAAGCCATCGGCCGATGTGACGCGTGTAGCCGCAGCGCCGTAGGATTCGGCATACTTGGCAAAATCAGGATTACCGAAGCTGAGGCCGTAATCGGTGAAGCCCTCGTCCTCCTGCTTCCAGCGGATCATACCGTAGCCATTGTCCTCAATGACCAGCACCACCAGGTTCAGTTTCAGGCGCACCGCCGTCTCCATGTCCTGCGAGTTCATCATGAAGCCGCCATCGCCACAAACCGCCATCACACGACGCTCCGGATACAGCAGCGCCGCCATCATCGCAGAGGGCAGGCCTGCGCCCATGGTGGCAAGCGCGTTATCGAGCAGCATTGTGTTTGCAATGTGCGTGCGATAGTTCCGCGCAAACCAAAGCTTGTACATGCCGTTGTCCAGACAAAGAATGCCGTCATCCGGCATCACCTTCCGCACGTCTGCGACCAGGCGTTGCGGGATGAGTGGGAAGCGCGGATCATCGGTACCCTCTGAAGTGTGCTCTGCGACGCTCCGGCGAACAGAATCAAAGGATTTGCCGTCGAACCTGAGTTCGCTCTGCAGCATGTTCGCAAGGCGCGTGAGCGTGTCGGCAATATCGCCAACCACTTCGATCTGTGGGAAGTAGATCTGGTCAACCTGTGCCGGATGGAAATCAATATGAATGACTGGCGGGCTGTTCGCCTTCATGATGAATGGCGGCTTCTCCACTGTGTCATGCCCAACGGTAATGATCAGGTCGGCGAGAGTCACGGCGTCATGCACGTAGTCGCCAGACGACAGGGCAGCGGTCCCAAGGAACAAGTGCGAGTTGCCGGTGACGGCGCCCTTGCCCATCTGCGTGTTCAGGTATGAGATACCGAGCCGCCGCATGGAGGCGGAGAGCGCATTCGCAAGACCCGGCCGGTTCGCTCCACCGCCCAGCACCATCAACGGACGCTTTGACCGGCGAATCGCTTCTGCTGCATCTTCCAGCGCTTCGATGGCCGCGACCGGGGTGTAGACCGGATGCTTGGTGACGACGGTGCCGACGTCCGACATCTGCGCCGCAATATCCTCCGGCAATTCCAGATGCACAGGACCGGGCCGCTCAGATTGAGCGATGCTGAAGGAGTCGCGCACCAGTGTTGGAATGTTGCGTGAGTCCTGCACCTGGACCGCCGACTTTGTGAGCGGTTTCATCATCGCGACGGTATCGATCATCTGAAAGCGGGCCTGCCGGCTACTGCGGATAGGCTTCTGTCCCGTGATCATCAGCATGGGCATGCCGCCCAACAGCGCATACGCAGCCGCCGTAACGAGGTTGGTCGCGCCCGGTCCAAGAGTACTCAGGCACACGCCGGGCCGCCCAGTCAGCCGCCCGTAGGTTGCAGCCATGAAGCCCGCAGTCTGCTCATGGCGCGTAACGATCAGGCGAATCGTCGACGTGCGTAGGGATTCCAGCAAGTCAAGGTTCTCTTCGCCAGGCACACCGAAGATGTACTCTACGCCCTCGTTCTCCAGCGCTCTGACGAACATATCGGAGCCTTTGAATCCGATTCCGGGTGCAACTCCGCTCACGCTTGGATGATCTGCTATGGCGATTGTCATGTCGTTCTACGTTCTACTCGGCTTCTAATGCTCACGATTGGCTGAACGGAGCGGTTACGGTGCCGCGGCCACCTGTAACCTGCAGATCAGCAACTCACGTTCGTAGACCCTCTCGGAGGGCAGATGATCGTGCAACAACTCGCCTCTTCAACTTCAGATCGTTAGTCCAGAAGGTTACCTCTTCGCTGTCGAGAGAGAGGAAACGGTACTGGGCCACCGGCGGCCTGCGCACATACCGCCCGGCATATCGCAGGAAGTGACCCTTCGAAGCGTAGGAGTCGACATCGGTCGACCACCAACGCCGTTTCCAAGTCTGGAAAGATGTCTCGATGTTCCTCTCAGACGGATCGATGAGTCCTGAGCGAAGTGCGGTCTGAAGGTAGGTGACGATCGCAAAGCGCTAACGCCACAACACCTCCGAGCGCTTGAGCTGAAGGTTGTGTATCCAGCGGCCATCGCTTAGCCGTAGACCGCCGGCTGACAACAACATGTGAAGGTGAGGGTTGAATGCCAGGTTCCGCGAGTATGTGGCGGGAGAGGGATTCATACAGATGCATCAAGTAAAATATAATGAACAACATAGCACTGAGTCTCACAAGGAAATACCGTCAAATCTACCCTTAAAAAGTGCAGCTGCTCCGGGATTGTGAACTCCCGTTCACTCTCGGCGGAAATCATTTGGTACTGCTACGAAAGCTCAATAGCCATCATCGTGCAAGTGCGGACTTCAGGCCCGCGCGGCCTCATGACATCGCCTCATACGGACGCGTTCTTCAGTTGCGATCACCTATGTGTTCTGCTTGTTTAGCGAGATGGTGCTCGGAGGAAAAACCGTTGTTGTCGGAAAACAAGTCCATCGACTCTGCACTCAGTATCTGAAGCCGTCCCGTCGTGGAGAACCAACGTGAACTGATGGAAGAGCTCTTCCTCGAAGCTTTCCCAACCCTGACCGGTCGGGTGTCCCGATGATGACGCATTGCAGGCCCTTGCCGAAATCGGCCCAGCTCCGAATGATACCTTGCTCCGCCATGTGTCCTCATGTTCGGAGTGCTATCGCGAATACCGGCACTATCGCCTGGAATATGCGGCATACAAAGCAAATCATCAATAGCTAGGCGGCGGGTTGTTGCGGAACGTAAACTCCCAAGGTTCGTTTGCGGGTGAACAGCGGAGCCATCGGCATCATGGAAATTCGTCAATGCATATTGTGCTTCGCGGTGACGTTGCCCTCGGCATTGTGCGCCGCGTTGCGGGGTCTCCACGCTGGGATGGGATTATCCGAGACAGGCCGGTCTGCTTCTCCCCGGCCTGGCTGGGAGCCGGGGAAGGGCGCAGAAGACGGACAATTCAACGCAGTGGACGGTAGACGATGTCCCTGCATGTGCGGTGGGCATGCATCTCCTGAAGCGGTCCGCGGAAACCTATCCTACGATCCACCCGTTCATCCGGCCGGAAGACTTCTTGGACCTGCACAACGAGGGGTTTGTCGGCATGCCGGAGTGGGAAACTATGCCTCACATTGTGAAACTTGCGTGAACTGCACGAAGGCTAAGATTGCCAGGCGAGCGCGCAATTGTCAGTCAACGAAAACAGATGTGAGGAGCGACGGCTTCGTAGAGTACGATGGCGTCTCGGCCAGACGTGCTGGGGCATCGGCCTGGATCCGAGGACGAGCCTACTGCCCCCTCCGTTCCGTCGTCTAGGCCCGAAGTAGATGCTTAGAAAACCACGGCAGAGCATCCCTTCGCTCGGAGAAGGCGCCGACGCTGCGGTCTACCCATGCCTAAGAAGAGCCGTTCTGGTCTTGTGGGCACACGGGCTCACATTGTCTTGTGGGAGCGGATCACATGCTAAGGCCCGGCAGATACAATTTAAGTCCCACGCGATCCTTGTCGTTTGACACCCTGAACAAGTCTCGACTTTTCGAAGAATGAGAGATCGCCAAGGCGCTCTTCCGTAGGTTAGCGATGGATGGATGCGTCTTTCTGTCCTCGCAATTGAGAATTGCGTGGGCGGATTGCATCCGAGAAACCGACATCCGTACTGACCGCGGTGGATGAGTGCCTTGGCGATTATGCACTCGTCGAGAGTACAACTGACTAGATTGGCGTTTAGCGGTACTAATCCATTCAGGCGGCGTGGAATCGATGTGGATGAGTGCTTTGGCCTGATATCGCCAGTTGAGTATCCATCCGCTCTTTCATGAGCCATGATGAGACGCTGTCTAGACCGGGGAGCCGATTATAAGAAATGACCAAATCGCTTTTCTTCGGGTGAATTTGCAGACGATAGGGACGATTATCATGCGTCAAGGCCTCCAACGCATGAAGCGGTTCTTGTATCACCGCAGCATACGTTGATGCTTTTGCTAAAGAGTTCTGCCTTCCGTGAGAGCTTTAACTAAAAGTCGTACCGGCCTGACCGGCTTAGCCTTGTGAATGATTCCTGCGGTGAGAATCATAATCGGATCGTTTAAGCGGGTTCGTACAAGACCCTTGATTGAATGCAGGGTGCTTTCTGGCAATATTGTTGCGGCATCGCCAGCTTTGACGCTTGATCGGATCAGGGCAATATCATCTACTTCCGCCAAGATGGTCGGACGAATCTGCTGGCGTTTGAATTCCTTATCAAGGACCGCCCTTACCTCGCAACGCGTGGAGGGCAAGATGAGGCTTCGCTTGGCGAAATCCGCGAGAGATTGTTCATGGGGAATCGAAGGGGAGCTTCTCGAAAACCCGCTCAGCCTAGTCGTAAAGAGCGGCTGCCACTCAAAGCTTCCATACTTCTGCGGATCGTAGCAGAGCAATGCATCGAGGTCACCGTCCTGGAGTTCACGAATAAGAACCGGCAGTGAGGCTTTCGTAACCACGACACGCATAGAAGGATGTCGAGTCCGCATCTGCTTGAGTAAACGACTGGGACACGAGGGCGATGAGGTATGAACTACGCCAACCCGCAACTCCTGGTGTTCTTTGATCGTGACTGCCTTGAGTGCTTTGAGTGCCTCGGTGTGAGCTGCAACGATCTGTGCCGCGAACGGACTGAAGATTTCACCCGAAGCATTGATACGAAGGCCCCGGGATGTTCGATCAAAGAGCCGAACGCCCAGTTCTTTTTCCAACTTGGCCAGCTGCTGAGAAAGCCGCGGCTGACTGGTCTTCAGAATAGCCGCCGCATGGCTCAGGTTAGGTGTTCGAGCGAGCG
>CAZZVI010000047.1:12825-17770 GCA_964657335.1 uncultured Terriglobus sp. | reverse complement strand
GCGTCACCAGGCGGCCGACAGGATTGCGGTCATAGAACCCGACGTGCATGCGCTGGAGGTGGCGGAAGATCTGCGAGCGCATGTCGAACATGATGCGCTGACCCGTCCACTGCATCACGTAGGTCTGTAGGAACTCGAGCCCATAGCTCAGCGTCAGCGCGGCAAGATACAGACCGGCGCACTCACTGATGCCGGTCATCGCGTTGGTGCTCAGATGCCGGGAGAGCCACGACGCCGTGTTGGGCGTGTGCGTCATATAGCGGTCGATGGCGAGCTTGACCAGGTACGGTCCAAGAACGTCCGCGCCCGCCTTGAGCACAACCGCGATCAGGCTCAGCACTACGTAACCGGTATACGGCCGCAGGTACGTGAGCAGGCGGCGCATCAGCCGGCTGTCGTACGCCTTACCGAGTACGTCTTCTTCCCCGGCCTTCGCCACGGGCTTTTCCGGTTTGCCTTTAGATGCGCGCTTCGCCATGCTTCTGCTCTGATTGTAGATGTCCGCCAGTCGTCCGCCGGTTCATGAATCGCGCGTCCAGCGTGGGAAAATGGAAGGGATGGATACGCTGGGCTTATACGTGTCGGTGCCGTTCTGCAAGGCGAAGTGCACCTTCTGCAACTTCGCGTCCGACGCGTTTCCACCCGATCGCATGGCCGGGTATGTAGACCGCCTTTGCGCAGAGATCGGAAGCGCACGCGGCTTCGCCGAGCAACACGGGTTGCGGCTGCCGTCGCGCGTCGACTCGGTCTTCATCGGCGGCGGAACGCCGTCACTGCTTGAGCCTGCGCAGATGCGACGCCTGTTCTCGACGATTCGAGACGAGTTCGCGGTACATGCCGGCGCCGAGATCACAGTGGAGGCAGCGCCCGGGCAGATCGCCGGCGACCTGCTCGACGCGATGCTCGCAGGTGGCGTAAACCGGGTGTCGCTTGGCGTGCAGAGCTTCGTCGGTGCAGAGGCGCGCGCTGTCGGTCGCTCACATACCGGGTCGTCGTGTCTCGCAGAGCTGAAGCGGCTTCGTGCTGCTGGAGTGCCCAACCTGAACATCGATCTGATCGCCGGTCTGCCGCACCAGACATTCGCAAGCTGGGCCGAGTCGCTGCAGCAGACTATCCACAGCGGTGTCGAGCACGTCTCGGTCTACATGCTTGAGGTGGATGAGGACTCGCGACTTGGGCGTGAGCTGATCGGTTCGGGCGTGAGGTACGGCGCACAAGCCGCTCCGGCGGAGGCCATGGTGGCGGATCTGTATACCCAGGCATGCGAAAGGCTGGAAGCTGCGGGTCTGCAGCAGTATGAGATTTCCAACTTCGGACGCGCCGGCTATCGCTCGTTGCACAATTGCAAGTACTGGACGCGCGCGCCGTATCTCGGATTTGGCCTCGACGCGCACTCGATGCTGCACGACACGCATCGCAAGTCTGCGCGTTTCAACAATGGTGATGACCTCCATAGCTACGTTGCAGGCGATGAGCCCCGCGTACCTGAGTCGATCGACGAGCTTGCCGCGTGGGAAGAAACCATCTTCCTCGGCCTGCGTTTGACGGATGGCCTGTCCGCAAGCGCATTGCGCTCGACGCATCCGAGTCCGTGGGTAAACGCACTGCTCGCAAGCGCATGGGAGTTACAGAAGCAAGGCCTGATGCAAGTCACGGGCGACCGCATCGCGCTCACCCACCGCGGCAGACTTGTGTCTTCCAGCATCTTTGGCGAACTGCTCGCAGGAGAGCCGCTCGCCGCCTAGTCCGAAGAGTTCAGGAGAACTATGACCAACGAAAGCATCATCGATCTGCGCAGCGACACCGTGACGAAACCCACACCGGAGATGCGCGCCGCCATGGCCGCTGCAGAGGTCGGCGACGACGTCTACGGTGAAGACCCCACGATCAACCGGCTCGAGGCGCGTGCCGCGGAGGTCTTCGGGCGCGAGGCCGCCATCTTTGTGCCGACCGGCTCCATGGGCAATCAGATCGCCCTGCGTCTGCACACGCAACAGGGGCAGGAAGTCGTCTGCGAGTCGCGTGCGCATGTGCTGGACTGGGAGATGGGCATGGCTGCCGTCTTTTCCGGGTGCCAGCTGCGCACCGTGACCGGGCAGCGCGGCGTGCTGCGCTGGAAGGACATGGAGCCGGCGCTCGCGACCAGTGGCCTCTACTATCGCGCTCAAACGGGCCTCATCTGGATCGAGAACACGCACAACATGGCCGGTGGTACGGTCACGCCCTTGCACATCATGCGCGAACTGGCCGCCGGCGCGCATGATCGCGGCTTGCCCATCCACCTCGACGGCGCGCGCGTCTTCAACGCCGCAGCGGCGCTCAACACGGATGTCGCCACGCTCACGCAGGGCTTCGACACGGTGAACTTTTGCCTCTCAAAGGGACTGTGCGCTCCGGTCGGTTCGGTGCTTGTGGGCACGGCAGAGCATATCCGCAAGGCTCGCCCGCTGCGTAAGGCGATGGGAGGCGGCATGCGTCAGGCCGGCATTCTTGCAGCTGCGGGGCTCATCGCGCTCGAAGAAATGCCAGGACGCCTGCATGAAGATCATGCCAACGCCAAGCTGCTGGCGCAGGCGCTCTCGAAGGTCGAGGGCATCGGCATCGATCCTGCGGATGTCGAGACGAACATCGTGATCTTCAGCACGCAGGGCGACGCTCCAACGCTCGTTGCTGCGATGCGCGAACGGGGTGTGCTTGCGAGCGCCCTCGGTCCGCACAGCATCCGCCTGGTGACGCATCGCAATGTAAACGCCGCGGCTTGCAATCGCGCTGCGGAGATCCTTCAGGAGATCGCCATAGGCTCTTTTGTGGCAGCGTAGACAGGCCTCGCAGGTACACTTGAGACTCGCCTGAACACTGCGGTTGCGCTCCCCTATAGCGCGCCGCACCGAACCACGCCAAAACCGCAACGGAATGCTTTGGGAAGCGCGGTGAGACTCCGCCACTGCCCCGCAACTGTAAGCGTGATCTCCTAAGTATTTGGGAGACGTTGCGCCCTGAGGGCCGGATCGTCACTGCGCAAGCGGGAAGACGGACGGCAGCAAGACAGGATGCAGAGAACCACGCAAGTCAGGAGACCGATTCCCATGCCGGCATCCAGCCACGCCCCGAGGGGGAGCGTAGGAGATCGCATGAACCGCATCGCAAGCAAGCGAGGCGCGGCAGCACGCACGTGTGCCCAGGCCGCAGCCCTCACCATCCTGACAACTTCATCCCTCGCAGCCCACGCTGTCGTGGTCCGCGGAAGCGTACGTGACCCGCTGGGCCGCGGCATTCCATCAGCCCGCGTGCAGCTTGTCAAAGGCACTGAAGTTGTCGCATCCGCCATCACGTTGCCAGACGGCAGCTATGAAATCCGCTCCACGGAAGACGGTCGCTTCCTCCTGATCGCCAGCGCTGCCACCTTTGCGGTCGAGGTGAGCGATCCCTTCTATGGCCGCCAGTTGGATGTGGTTGGACGCGACCTGTCGCTGACGGTCTCGCCCGTTCGTCAGGATGTGACCGTTACCGCGACCGGCATCCCAACGCCTGTACCGCAGATCAGCAACAGCGTATCGCTTGTACCCGATCAAGCCTTGCAGACGCGCGTAGACATTGCGCAGGAGTTGCGTCTGCAGCCGGGCATATCCGTGGTGCCCAGCGGCCAGTATGGCGCGCTTACCTCGTTGTTCGTGCGCGGCGGCAACTCCGATGCGAACAAGGTGACGATCGACGATGTGCCGGCGAACGATGTTGGAGGAGTCTTCGACTTTGGCCCGGTCTCGTCCACCGCGGTAAAGGCGCTAGAGACCCATCGCGGGCCCGACAGCGAGCTGTACGGCACCGACGCAAGATCAGGCGTCGTGCGCTTCGAGACGCCGCGCGGCACGGCCATCCGTCCTGTCCTTACCTACTCCGGCGACGCGGGCAACCTGCACACTTGGCGCGACGAAGCAACGCTCTCCGGCACGTACAACAAGGCGGATTACTTCGCGGCCTTCTCGCGCTTTGACAGCTCCAACGCGCTTGTCAACGACCGCTTCCACGCGAGCACGGCCGCGGCGAATGTCGGTTACAGCGTGACCGGCAGCACCAGCCTGCGAGGTACGGTGCGCAACAGCGTCTCCGCCGAAGGCCTGCCCGGTCCCTATGATTTTCAGGGACTGACACAGATCGGCAAGGAGGGCGACCAGGACACCTTCCTCTCCGGCGTCATCGAGGATACGCGGCGCAGCGGCTGGCATAACGTCTTCCGCTACATCGGCGCACGCAAGCGCGAGCAGTCGCAGCAGTTTGCCAGCGTGGGAACGCCCGATGGCTTCGGAGACTACTACGGCAAGGTCGTTACCATCCACGGGGCCAACGGCACATCCGCCACGGGTAGCTCGACGGTCGGCTTCGATCCGTTTCCTACGCGCTACGACTTAGTGTCGAACCGCGATGGACTCGACTATCGCAGCGACTATCGCTTCAGCGATCACCTTACCGTGCTAGCCGGCTTCCGCTTTCAGGACGAGCGCGGAGCGTATCGCTATCCGGTCTTCGGCACCAACCAGCAGGTGGGTCGCAGCAACTTCGACTACACGCTGCAAACACAGGGCGAGTTCAAGCACCGCGTCTTCTATTCGCTGGGCGGCGCGGTGCAGCGCAATTCGCTGTACGGCACCAAAGGCGAGCCGCAGCTCGGCCTTGCAGCGTACCTGGTGCGTCCGCGCCAGGGCTGGTTGCGCGGCTCCAAGGCGCGCGTGAACTTCTCGGAAGGGGTACAGGAGCCGAGCCTCGCAACGCAGCTTTCGTCCTTGCGAGATGCCTTGATCAGCGCTGGCGACACCACCGACCTGGCGAAGCTGAACGTGCAGCCGATCGGCGCGCAGACGGCGCGCACCTACGAGGGCGGAGCCGACCAGAACATCTACGGCGATCGCGCGGTGCTGCACTTCACCTACTTCCACTCGCAGTTTGGCAA
>CAZZVI010000047.1:1256-12725 GCA_964657335.1 uncultured Terriglobus sp. | reverse complement strand
GTGCTGCACTTCACCTACTTCCACTCGCAGTTTGGCAATGGCATCGAGTATGTGTCGGTGTCGCAGTTCAACAGCCTCTTCCATCAGAACCTCCCGCAGTCGCTCTACGGCTTCTACCTCAACTCGCAGAGCTATAAGGCGCAGGGCGTTGAGGCGGAGGTGCAGTACCAGGTCGCGCCACGCCTGATGGCGCGGGCGGGCTACACGTACCTCGATGCAAACGTCGAGCGCTCGCTTGCCTCGGACGCGGTCAATTCATCCATCGGCACACCGACGGTCAACCCGAAGTATCCGGGCATCGCAATCGGCGTCACCTCACCGCTGGTCGGCCAGCGGCCGTTCCGCCGCGCGCCGCAGACGGGCTTCTTCGTTCTGCAGTACACGGGCAACAAGTGGAACGCGGCGTTCACTGGCGGAATGTCCTCGAAGTCGGATGACTCTACCTTCATCGGCTCGTACTCGAATGCTGCGTTCAACAACTCGCTCCTGCTGCCCAATCGCAATCTCGCGTTCGGCTACGCCAAGCTCGATGCGAACTTCACCTATCAGCTTCTGCCATCGGTCGCGGTCTTTTCGCAGGCGGAGAACCTGCTGAACCAGCAGCACATCGGAGCCTTCGGCTACCCGGGGCTGCCGCTGACGGTAAGGGCAGGTGTGAAGGTGCGTTTTCCACGAGAGTAGAACGCTCGAACCATGGCGTATTCCGGCGATGCGGGACCCCTTGCATCGCCGGGCGCACCTGGCGTAATGTCTTCCTTACACGGGAAAGGAGGATGATCCAGCCTATGAAATCTGACAGTAATTTGTGTGGTTCAACAGTACGTGAGGTGACTGAGGCTTAGAGCGTCCGCTCTAGACCTGGCATTTCGCCGAAAGCACGATCATCGGCTCTCCGCCGAGGCCCTCCAAACGAGTGGACGCCTCAGGTCAATCTCAACAGTTCACCGAAGCTAACGGCCCGCAGCCTTCACCGGCTCGGGCCGTTGCTCTTTGGCGGGCTGCACCTCAACTTATCTCGACCTTCAATAAAACTGTCATTTCGACCGAAGCGAAGCGGAGTGGAGAAACCTGCTGTTCTGTTTGCGCCGACACAAAGCAGGGTTCTCCACTCCGCAGAACGATGAAGCCGTCCTGCTCCGGCCGAAATGACGGGTCAGCGGCGACAGGGCAAGCGCATAAAATGGGAGCCATGGAACCACTCGTCATTGGCGGCAAAGCATTCCAGTCCCGGCTGATCGTCGGCACCGGCAAGTACAAAGACGGCCCGGAGACGCGCGACGCCATCGAAGCCTCCGGCGCGGAGATGGTCACGGTCGCAGTGCGCCGCGTGAACCTGGATCGCTCGAAGGAGTCGCTGCTCGACTTTATTGACCCGCAGCGCTATTTCCTTCTGCCCAATACCGCGGGCTGCTACACCGGCGAAGAGGCGATCCGTGCTGCCCGTTTGGGCAGGGAAGTCGGCATCTCGGACTGGGTGAAGATCGAGGTCATCGGCGACAAGCGGACCCTCTACCCGGACGTAGCGGGAACGTTGTTAGCAACCGAGGTTCTGGTTAAGGAAGGCTTTACTGTTCTGCCGTATACCTCTGACGACATTGTGTTTGCACGACGGCTCATTGACGCAGGTGCCGCTGCGGTCATGCCTCTGGGAGCACCGATCGGCTCTGGTCTGGGCCTGCAGAACCTGGCCAACCTGCGCATCCTTCGCGAGATGATCACAGAGGTTCCTCTCATCGTGGATGCCGGCGTGGGGACGGCCAGCGATGCCGCCATCGCGATGGAAATGGGCTTCGACGCCGTCCTGATGAACACCGCGATCGCCGAAGCCCGCGAACCGATCCTGATGGCGGAGGCGATGGGCAATGCCGTTCTGGCCGGTCGCCAGGCTTACCTCGCGGGCCGCATGCCGCGACGACTGTACGCCACCGCCAGCTCACCGCTTGAGGGTGTTTCAAAATAACGCTCTCCTCAGTCGGGCACCGGAGTATGCTGCGGTGTGTTGAGGAGGGCATGTCGTGGACGCAGTTGATTTCTTCAAAGCGCAGTTGCGGCGCGAGGCGGCACTAAGCCGTAAGGTGCTGCTCGAAACACCGGAAGGCAGGAACGACTGGAAGCCACACGAGCGCTCCATGGAGTTCGGCTACCTGGCGGCGCTGGTTGCGCAGATGCCGGCCTGGATCGCCATGATCATCACAACGGACGGCCTGGATCTTGCCGATGCGAAATCCCGGGGCAGCTTTCAGGCAAAAGCCTCCGACAGCCGTGAAGCCCTGCTGAAGCTCGCTGACGACTCAAACGCAAAGGCAGAAGCTGCACTCGAAGGAACGACCGAAGGCCACTTGAATGGGAACTGGGCGTTTCGTATGGGCGGCCGCGAAGTAGCTTCCGGCACGCGTCTGGTGCAGATCGCCAATACCTTCACCCACCTGGCGCACCACCGCGGCCAGCTCACCGTGTACCTGCGCTTGCTGGGTGCAAAGGTGCCTGCTACGTTTGGTCCGAGCGCAGACGAGCGGGTTGTCTAGACGGCGCGATTGGTCAGTGCGATGTGACCTTGTCCAAATGGCGGAAGCCGTCGGTCGCGGCAAACAGCAGGGCAAAGATGAAGCCGTTGTAAACCGCATGCACGATGGCGCTGGCAGCCACGGAGTTCAGCCGCACACGTACAACCGTGAGTGCGCCGCCAACCAGCCAGAGGACGCCGACGGCATTCCAGGCAAAGCCAAGCTGCGCCGCGTGCATGGCCGCGAATAGCCCGCTGCTGATGACACCGGCGACAATCCACGCGGTGCGGCTCAGAGCAGTTGTGGCATGCCATGTGGCGCGGCCGCCCTCCGTCTTCGGCGTCGCGATCCAGTCCCATGCGATGGCAAGGCTGCGTAGCAGGAAGCCGCGAAAGAAGATCTCCTCGCACACCGGGGCGACCAGTACACCGAACAGCGCAACGACCCATACGTCGGCGGGATGACGAAAGAACTCATCCACCGGCATGTCCTTGTGTAGGTTCAGGCGGCTCTCGATCAGCTGAGCGACGATGCTGAGCAGGATGCCGGTCAAGGCGAGTCGTCCGGCAGAGCGTGCGGCGGTTTGCGGGTGGAAGGCGATGGTCTCGTCGAAGCTGCGGTGCCACATGCGCGGGAAGACGAGCACCGCAAACAGAAGCGTCGCTCCGAAGGCGAGCGCCTCGATGAGGATGCTTGTCTTCGGAAATCCTCGCGATGCTTGCGACACACTGTGAGGCAGCACGTGCAGCGAGACGCCAACTGCGATCACCACCGCCGAGATCACCAGCAGAAGAATGAAGCCGATCAGCAGGAGCAGTAGCGTATAGCCGATGTGCGGCTGCCGTGGCGTGGGTTCTAGCGGCTGAAAGCCAGTCTCGATGTATGCGGCCCGCGGCGGCGGTACGCGTGGCATGTAATCTTCCGGCCGAAACTCGTCGCTCATGCGGGCTGCAACCTCGCAGCCTTCTTGGCCTTGCTCTTCGCGGCAGCAGCTTTAGCCGCGGCCTTGCGCTTGGCGGCACGCTCTTCCACGCTGGGCGCGAATTTGGTCGCATTGGCCACTTCCGTCTTCACGACAACGGGAGCGACATAGACCGGCGCCGGCGCCCGCTCGCTGCCTTTCCGCTCGGCGTACAGCTTTGCGAGAAAGGCGCCGGTATGCGATGCGGCGACCTTCGCCACTTGCTCCGGCGTGCCCTGCGCGACGATAGTACCGCCGCCCGCGCCGCCCTCGGGACCCATGTCGATGATCCAGTCGGCATTGCGAATCACGTCGAGATTGTGCTCGATGATGAGAACGGAATTGCCAAGGCTCACCAGCCGCTGCAGCACCTCCAGCAGCTTGCGCACATCGTCGAAGTGCAGTCCTGTGGTCGGCTCGTCCAGCAGGTAGAGCGTGCGGCCGGTCTGGCGCTTGCTCAGCTCTTTCGCCAGCTTCATGCGCTGCGCTTCGCCGCCGCTCAGCGTGGTGGCCGACTGGCCAAGGTGGATGTATGCGAGGCCGACATCGACAAGCGTCTGCAGCTTCTGCTTGATGTTCGGCAGATCGCCAAGCACGCTGAGTGCATCCGCGATGGGCAGGTCGAGCACGTCGGCGATGCTGTAGCCGTTCAGCTTTACCGCGAGCGTCTCCTGGTTGTAGCGGCGGCCGTTGCACACGTCGCATAGAACGTAGACGTCCGGCAGAAAGTTCATCTCGATGCGGCGCTGGCCGTCGCCCTGGCAGGCCTCGCAGCGGCCGCCCTGCACGTTGAAGCTGAAGCGGCCGCTCTTGTAGCCGCGCTCGCGCGACTCCGGCAGCATGGCGAAGTATTCGCGGATCTGCGTGAAGACACCCGTGTACGTTGCGGGGTTCGAACGCGGCGTGCGGCCGATGGGCGACTGATCGATCTGCACCGCCTTGTCCAACTGATCGACGCCCAGCACCTTGTTGTGCGCGCCCGGCTCTTCCTTGCTGCTATACAAAAACTTCGCCAGTGACCTATACAGAATGTCGTTCACCAGCGTGCTCTTGCCGCTGCCGCTCACACCGGTGATCACCGTCATCACGCTCAAGGGGAAGTGCGCCGTGACGTTCTTCAGGTTGTGACTGCGCGCACCTTCCACCACAAGCTCCTTGCCGCTGAGCGCGCGTGGAGCATCGTTGCTGCGAATGTCGATCTCGCCCGAGATATAGCGGCCCGTAAGCGATTCAGGCACCGCGGCGACTTCGGCAGGCGTCCCCGCGGCGATCAGCGCACCACCGTTCTTGCCCGCACCGGGGCCAAGGTCCAGCACGTAGTCGGCCTTGCGAATGGTGTCTTCATCATGCTCGACGACGAGGACGGTGTTGCCGAGATCGCGCAGGTTCTCCATCGCCGCGATCAGCTTCTGATTGTCGCGCTGGTGCAGGCCAATGCTGGGCTCATCGAGCACGTACAGCACGCCGCGAAGACGCGATCCGATCTGCGTTGCCAGCCGGATACGCTGGCCTTCGCCGCCGCTCAGCGTGGCTGCGCTGCGGTTCAGCGAGAGATACGAAAGTCCAACGGCGTTCAGGAACTCGAGCCGTTCGATCACTTCTTTCTGCAGCCTGTCGGCGATCAACTTCTCTCGTCCGGTGAACTGGAAGGTCTGCGCCGCGCGCATCGCCTCATCCAGCGCGAGCGAGGTGAAGTCGCTGATGGATTTGCCATCTACCTTGACGGCGAGCGACTCCGGCCGCAGGCGCTTGCCGTTGCATGCCGGGCATTCCGTCGCAGACATGTACTGCATGTAGTACTCGCGGAAGCTGTCGCTCTTCGACTCTTCCATGGTCTCCCGCAGGTAGCCGAAGATGCCGTGAAAGCCGGTGCGTCCCGCCTCGTTGCGCGGCGGTCCGTAGAGCAGCAGCTTCTGATGCGGCTCCGGCAGTTCTTCAAACGGGCGCTTCAGGTCGATCTTGTATTTGTCCGCGGCCAGCTTGATCAAACGCAGCAGATAAGCCGAGGCAGAGCCCGGTCCCATCGCTCCATCGAGCAGTGGCTTCGACCAGTCGGTGATGGTCTTGCCGGGGTCGAAGTCGTAGATGCTGCCAAGGCCGTTGCACTCGGTGCATGCGCCGTAGGTGGAGTTGAAGGAGAACGAGCGCGGCTCCAGCTTGGGCACGTTGATGCCGCAGTCCGGACAGGCCATCGAGGACGAGTACAGCGTCTCGTCCATGCCATGAATCGCGATGACCACCAGGCCGTTCGCCATCTGCAACGCCTTCTGCACGCTGGCTTCGAGCCTGCGAGTATCAGGCTTTCCGCTCTCGTCCAGCTTCAGGATCACGCGATCGACCACGGCTTCCAGCGTGTGGTTCTTGCGCTTTTCCAGCCGCATGCCTTCGGTGATTTCGGTCATCTCGCCGTCGATGCGCGCGCGAAACCCCTGCTGATCCAGCGACTCCAGTTCCTCGCGAAACTCACCCTTGCGGCCACGCACCAGCGGCGCAAGCACCGTGATGCGCTCGCCTGGCTTCAGCGCGACGATGCGCTCGACGATCTGGTCGGCCGTCTGCCGCGAAATCTCGTGCCCGCATTGCGGGCAATGCGGCTTGCCCACGCTGGCCCACAGCAGCCGGAGATAATCGTAGATTTCGGTGATGGTGCCAACGGTCGATCGCGGTGAGCGCGAGGTCGTCTTCTGCTCGATGGAGATAGCCGGCGACAAGCCGTCGATCGCGTCGACGTCGGGCCGCTCCATCTGGTCGAGAAACTGCCGCGCATAGGCCGACAGCGTCTCGACGTAACGCCGCTGACCTTCGGCATAAATGGTGTCAAAGGCAAGCGAGCTCTTGCCCGAACCGGACAGCCCCGTGACCACCGTCAGCGAGTTGCGTGGAATGCTGACATCGATGTTCTTCAGGTTGTGGTGGCGTGCGCCGCGAACGGTGATGTGCGTGATGCTCATGAGGGAAGGCGGACGCGTTACGTCGCATCCTCTAGGTTACGGCATCTGCGCGCGTGGGAAATGCGAGACAATGAAGGATGCCAGTAGAGACAGCTTCCAGACTCACGTACCTGCCTTGTCACTGCTGCCGCGGCGATCTTCCGGGCAAACTGTAACTGTCGTGTCACATCCGAGCGATAGGCTGAACCACTGCAAGAAGTTTTTAGGAGTTTTCCCGTGACGACTGTAGTTCTTATGTGCGCCGTTCTGGCGAGCCTGGCAGGCGGCGTGCTGCTGGCGTACGGCATCTGCAATGCCATGTTCAACATCTTCCGCATCCACTCCATCCAGGCGGCGCTGCAGCGGGCAGCACGGCGTGAGGCGCAGCAGCTTGCCGCCGCGGTGCAGTCAGACCTGGCCGCTTAGTTCCCGCGAGCTCTTGCCGGGATTGATGGTACGAGCGCAACGCCCTGCATGATCAGAGATGCGCCGTTATGGACTCGACTCCGTATGTTTAGCCGCCTAGCCGTTCAGCTCCAGCAGCCCTGATGGCAGCTTCATGCGGATGATCTTCGCGGCCGTGTCGATCTCTTCCACGAAGTCATTGGCAAACGGCACCATGATCTCGTCCCCGTTCGTCTTTTGCACCACGAAAAGCGAAGCCGCATCCTGCAGCCGGCGGCCTTCCGAGTTCAAGGGGAAGTGAAGATCGACGACCAGCCCGATCTCCGTGCCATCTTCCAGCAGCGTGCACCCGACCAGGTCGGTGACGTAGTACGTGTGCTGGTCCAGCCCGACGCGCTCTGATTGCCGGAGCTGCACCCGCCACCCGGCGAGACGCTCCGCGTCCGAGATCGAGTCGACCCCACTGAGCTTCAACACGATGCGGCCCGCGTTGCGGCCGGTCGGCATCCATTGGCCTTCGATGCGGACCGGCGCCCGACTCCCATCCGTCTGGAGCAGGCAGAGTTCGGCGCTGCCGGTGAACTGGTCAGGGAAGTCGGTCAGCAGGTCGGCCAGCACCTCTCCGCGACGGCCCTGCGGTCGCACAATGCTGGCCAGCGTGTACCATTCTTCGGAAGTTGCCGTCATCGTGCAGCTACTCGCCCGATTGCACGTCAAGGCTGAAGCGATGCTGCAGCTTCATGCCGGCGGCGCTCAGGATCGTCCGCAGCGAACGCGCGGTACGGCCCTGCTTGCCGATCAGCTTGCCCAGGTCGTCGGGTGCCACGTACAGGCGCAGCACGGTTTCTGTCTCGCCCGTAGCCGTTTCCACGCGGATCTCGCCGGGTTGATCGACCAGCGCCTTGGCAAGGGAGATGATTAATTCACGCATCTGCTCTACAGCAGCAATGGGGGGGAGAGAAGTATCAGTCATATCTACCTTGCAAGTTCGCGTTCCACTCTTCGACCCAGTGGTTCTCCGCTGTGCAGGGGTCAATGGATTTAGCTTAGACGATTCAGGGCGGGCGGCGACTCACAGGCGATGCAAAAGTCCGTGTTTCCAGCGTCAGAAGACGCTGAAAACACGGACTTTCTACTCTTCAAGTTCCAAAGTAGCACGTACTTTGCGGTACGTTAGCGGTGAAGTAAGCCTAGGCAGCGGCTTCTGTTGATACGGTAGAGTTCTTCACCAGCTTGGCGACAATTTCTGACATCTGTGCGCCCACGCCCGTCCAGTAGTCGATGCGGTCGCGCTTCAGCTCGACTGCCTTCGGCTCCGTGCGAGGGTTGTATGTGCCGACAACTTCGATGGAGCGGCCGTTACGGGCGCGATCCTTCTCGATGACAACGATGCGGTAGTACGGCTGCTTACGCGCTCCAACGCGCGCCAAACGAATCATGACCACTGGTTTGCTTCCTCACTGTTCAATGTCTTGGTTGTCCGCCGTGATGAACGGTATCGGACAGATGGTCTGCGGGGCAGATCAGGACTGCCGGCCGGCAACATGCCGGGTGCGCAGGACTTCCAACTTCTTCTATTGTGGGCTATTCCGCGCAATTCCGCAATGCAGCCAGGGCCCTTTGCCCACGACGCGTATCTCCGTCATCCTGAGCGAAGCACGAAAGTGTGGAGTCGAAGGACCTGCTTTCTTCCGTGCCGCCGAGGCTGTGAAAGGAAAGCAATCCTTCGAATACGCTGCGCTTCGCTCAGGTTGACGAAATGAGAAGTACCGACCACAGCGAGCTACCCTGCCGGAAAGAGAAACCGCAGCACCTCGCCAAAACGCGCAGCCCATGCCGCCTCGTTGTGCAGGCCGCCGGGGATGCGGCGATACAGTAGATCCTGCCCTTCGCGCCAGCCTTTGCCCTCCAGCAGATGCGCCAGCAGATCGGCGTCGCGCAGATGCCGCATGCCCTCGGCTGTACCCATGTCCAGCCAGATGCGAAGAGGCAGGCGCTCGGCGAGCGATCGCACGTCCTTCAGAACGGCGCGGTCATCCCACCAGATCGACGGCGACAGGACGCCGATGCTGCCAAAGACGTCAGGGTACCGCAGACCGATGGCCAGCGAGATCAGGCCGCCTAACGATGACCCCGCGACACCCGTGTGCGACGGCCCGGGCAGAATGCGGTACTCCTTCGCCATCATGGGCAGCAGTTCTTCCACCAGCAGTCGTGCATACAGCCGTCCTTTGCCGCCGCTCAACCGGCGATCTGCGGTGGGCGTGTACTCCAGCATGCGCTGCACGCCGGTGTTGGCCACACCGAGGATGATCAGCGGCTCCACGCGTCCGGCAGCGATCTCCTCATCGGCAGTGCTGCCGACGCGCCACGTCGAGTCCTTCACGTAGGACAGATTGCCATCGAACAGGTTTTGCCCGTCATGCAGCATCAGCAGGGGAAACGCGCGATCCGGGTCTGCGAGGTAGGCCTCCGGCAGGTAGAGGAACAGGTCCCGCGGCGTAGGCAGAAACTTCGAAGTCCAGTCCCGGATGCGCAGATAGCGTCCCTCAGCCTCAGCGGTGCTGACCCAGTCGCCGCGAGCAACGTCGAGCGTTTCGGGATCGTGCGGCGCGGGCTCGGAAGCCACTTCCAGGGGCATGGACACTGTTCGAAGGGTACCAGAGCCATGTAGGCTGGCCATACACAAGGAGACGCATGCATCGCGAATACCATGTCGATCAATCCGCAGCTCTCGGCAGACCCATGGAACGGCTCGTCTTCGGCTACGACGGCCTGCCCGTCATCGTGTTTCCCACGTCGTGCGGACGCTTCTTTGAGTTTGAAGACCAGGGCATGGTCGGTGCGATCGAAGCGAAGATCAACCGCGGGCAGGTGCAGTTGTTCTGTGTAGACTCCGTCGACAACGAAAGCTGGTACGGCCAGGTGGAGGGAAGCTGGAAGATCGCGCGGCACCTGCAGTATGAGCGATACATCATGGATGAATTACTGCCGCACATCCGCTGGCGTAACTGGAACCAGCAGGTAGCGATGATCGGCTGTTCCTTCGGTGGCTTTCATGCGGCCAGCATGGCTCTGCGCCACCCGGACCAGATCACCGCCATGCTCTCCATGGGCGGAGCCTACGATTTGCGCCGATTTTTGCGCGGCTACTACTCCGAAGACGCCTACCTCACGCTCCCGATGGACTTTCTGCCCAACCTTCACGACCACTGGTATCTCGACCGCATGCGCCGCAACACCTATGTGCTGGCAACCGGCGAGCATGACATGTGCTGGAACGACAACGAGCGCCTTGCAGGCATCATGCGCAACAAGGGCATCCCCGTGCGTCTGGACGTTTGGGGCGACAACACCGGACATGACTGGCCCTGGTGGCGGCGCATGCTGCAGACGTACCTGTAAAATTCGTTCGCTGAGGTCACATCGCAGATGGCGCGTTCGCTCTGGTACATCGCAGGACTGATTACCCAGTCGCTCTTCTATGCCGCGGGAGGGATCAATCACTTCGTGCACAGCGGCACGTACGTCGCGATCATGCCGCCCCACTACAGCCACCCGATGGGATGGGTACAGTTCACCGGCGCAGCCGAGATCGCCGGAGCGATCGGCCTGCTGCTGCCCCAGACGCGCCATGCGGCTGCATGGTGCATCATCGCCATGCTGGTCGGCTACTATGACGTGCACATCTACATGGCGGTGCATCCGGAGCAGTTTGCCTCGCTGCCCCTGTGGGCGCTCTACGCCAGGCTGCCGCTGCAGTTAGTGCTCATCGCATGGGCATGGGTCTATGCCCGAGGGCAGAGAGCCACTGAGGCATAGAGCAGACGCAGGTACGTCTCCCTGAGCGCGATCAAGGTAGGTCTCAGCTGTTTCGGAGGGGCATGGCTTCAGCCATGGCCCAGCTCGAGCGCCTTAGGTGGGATTCGCGAGATTTGCTTCCTGATACCTGATTGCGAGAACCTTCGCCTTCATTCCGACCCTTGTCTGGATGGAATCCCTCAGCAGGGTGGACAGGCTGCCTGCGGCCGCGCGACTGACGCCGATGTACGTCGCGTGCGGCAGCGTCAGGCTGCTTCCGTTCTTGTCCGTGGTCTGCATCGTGAAGCCGCGGTTCGACATCAGCGCATGCAGGTTCGCGTAGGTCTCGACATCCGGATTGCCGATCAGTTGCACCCGAATGATGTAGTCACTCATCTCTTCCCCAATCGGCAAAAGCGTATCACCGCATGAGGGCGATGTAAGTCACTTTGGGAAGAGTAACAAGTTCTAAGTTCGTGTTACGAATGTACTCTGAACCAGAGCATCGCAACATTCCGTTCCGTTCGAGCTATGGGCGCGTGTGCAGCCACACCAGCAGGCCGGCCCCCAGCAGGATGCGATAGACCGCAAATACCGCGAATCCATGCTTCCGCACGTAGCCCAGGAACCACGCAACGACCACGTAAGCAACGATGAACGACACGGCCAGACCGATGATGAGTACGATCCAGTGCTCCGGTGTCATGACCAGTGGCGTGAGTGCGTCGGCGCCCGCCGCGGCAACATCCTTTGCGCTGGGATGAACAGCCTTCAGCAGCGAGTAGCCGGTCGCGGCGATCATCGTCGGGATCGAGACGAGAAACGAAAACTCAAGCGCCGAAGGACGATCCATGCCGACGATCTGTCC
>CAZZVI010000047.1:0-1156 GCA_964657335.1 uncultured Terriglobus sp. | reverse complement strand
ACGAACGCAATCAGCGTCAGCGAGAGCGGATGCGTCAACCACGTCTTGCCGCCTCGTTCGCCCTGCGGAAAGGTTCGCCAGTAGGCGAGAATGCGGGGCAGGAACAGAAGCAGCAGCGCAAGGATCGCGCCAAGCTGGATAACGATGGTGTACATCTTCCAGAACGGGTCCGTCAGCGAGACATGCAGCAGGGCTTCCGAGATGCGAAGGTGCGCGGTGGAGCTGACCGGAAGGAACTCCGTCAGCCCCTCCACGATTCCAAGGATGACGGACAAAAGGTAGTCGTTCAAGCGGCCTCAATCATGATGATGCGTAGTGGGAGCTAATCGCGATCACTGCCATAGACCGCGATACCCTGTTCCACCCTGTATACCAGACTCACCGCCCGCGCCGTATAGTCGCTCGCTGGAAATCGCGACACCAGTTGGTCACGCAGGGCATGCGCCCGCTGCGCCGCGGTGTCGGCCCGCTTGCGGTTCTCCTCCGTCGTGTACATGGTCACGAGCACGCCCTGGCGATAGGTCGCGTCCCACAGCGCTTCGGGAGTCTTGGGCCCGTCAGGGAACTGCTCGGCATACTTCTGGTAAAGCTCGCTCTCCTTCTCAGGACATTTCGGCAGGCCTTGCCAGTCGCCGCACAGCTTCGCGTCCAGCAGGTCGAACGCGGCCAGGGCGGGATACTTGCCGCTGCCGTTCCTCACGATCTTCTGCAACGCCTTGCTGTACAGCTGCGGACGCAGGTTCGCGTCCATGTCCTTCGCCGAAGGCAATGTCGAGGCGTCGAACTTTTCTTCCTGCCAGCGGATGTCCGCAGACCGCCAGTCGCTCTCACCCGCAAGCGGCGACGTTGGGAAGTACTCGGACACGCGACGATACAGCAGGTGCGCCGCGCCCGCGGCAGACTTGGGCGCGTGCGGCTCGCCGGCCGCGGCTTCCATGCTGGCCGCCTCGCCGTAGATCAGCTTGTCGCCGTTCGGCGTTGCAGGACCGACCACGCCCTTGTTGCGGATCCATCCCGCACGCGGCAGAACCGCGGCGTCGACGGAGAACTCCGGCTCGTCCTCCGCCTTCTCTTCTTCGACGTCGGTGTTGGCAAAGACCTTCACCCAGGGGCCGGAGCGCTCGACGATCAGCACCTCGTGCCCCGGCGTAACGAC
>CAZZVI010000046.1:0-19645 GCA_964657335.1 uncultured Terriglobus sp. | reverse complement strand
GCGGAGGTGGCGAAATTGGCAGACGCACTAGCTTGAGGTGCTAGCGGGTAACACCATAGGGGTTCAAGTCCCCTCCTCCGCACCAAATCTGGATTGGAAACAGGTCAGCCAAACGGCTGGCCTGTTTTCGTTGAGCTATCTTCTCGCTGAGACGTTGCAGGCGAATGGTATAACTCTCTCGGGAATGAGCATGGGCGAACGCATCACACGCAGGGGTTTTGTGACAGCAGGCGTGGCGGCCGCGTTCGCCGCGACAGCCGATCCACGCCTTGCGCGAGGAGATGCGAAACGCGATGCCCGCGCGAAAGCACCCGCGAGCGAGCCGTCTCTCGCAGACCTGGCGAACCCCTTGCAGGGCACCGATTCGTCGACTGCGTTCTCGCGCGGCAACACGCTGCCCATCGTGGCGCTGCCCTTCGGCATGGCGCACTGGTCCATGCAGTCGAATCACGAGAACCCTTGGTTCTTCCGTCCGCGCGAGCAGCGCCTGCAGGGTATCCGCTGCACGCATCAGTTAAGTCCATGGCTGAACGATTACGGCCATGCAACGTTTCTTCCCTTTCGCGGCGAAGTCAATTTTGAGCCAGGACCCCGTGCGTCGTCGTACCACCCGAAGGACTTGCGGCTCACCCCGTATGACCTGTCGGTGCGCCTGCTGCGCTATCGCTGCACGGTGGAGCTGACTCCCACGGAGCGCGGCTGCATGTTGCGCCTCACCTTCGAGGACTCCGGCCCGGCAGGCCTGCTGGTCGATCTGACGAGCCTCGACTCAGAGCTCGGGCAAGCCACACCGCACAGCTTCTCCGCGCTTACGCGGGTAAACGCCGGAGGCGTGCCGAAGGGCTTCGCTTCGCACTATCGCGTGGAGTCGGATGCCGTGACCTTTCGCGTGGAAGGGAAGCTGCTTCGCAATCGCAGGGCAGCAGCGCTGCACTTCGATGCCATCGCAGGTAAGCCGATCGAGTTCCGCATCAGCACCTCCTTCATCTCGGACGAACAGGCTGCCCGCAACATGGACCTCGAACTGAAGGGAAAGAGCTTCGTCCAACTGGTCTCGGCCTCGCGCGAGACCTGGAACGAGGCGCTCGGACGCGTGCAGATTGGCGGCGCGAGCGGCGACCAGGAGCGCATCTTCTACTCCGCGATGTACCGTTCGCTGCTGTTCCCGCGCATTTGGCACGAGCCTGACGCCACCGGGCAGATGGTGCACTTCAGTCCGTACACGGGCGAGCTGCGCAATGGCGTCATGTACGCGGACCATGGCTACTGGGACAACTATCGCGCCTGGTACCCGATGATGGCACTGCTCTTCCCTGACCGGCTCGGCGACATCCTGCAGGCCTGGGTGAACGCCTACGAGGAGGGCGGCTGGCTGCCGCAGTTTCCCTGCCCCGGCTATCGCGCCTGCATGACCGGCAGCCTGATCGATTCGGTCTTCGGCAATGCTGTCGCCATGGGCGTCACCGGCTTCGATGTGAAGACCGCGTACGCAGGCCTGAAGAAGCACGCGACGCAACCCGGCGATGCTGCAAAGGGTTATGGCCGCCGCGGCATCGAGCAGTACATGAAGCTTGGCTACGTGCCGTGCGACGCGATCGAAGGCGGCGCGGTGGAGACGCTCGACTCTGCCTACGGCGACTTCTGCATCGCGCAGGTCGCTCGTGCCGCGCGCGAACCGCAGGACGCAGCCATGTTCGAACAGCGGTCGCGCAACTGGCGCACGCTGTTCGATCCGGGGTCAAAGTTCATCCGCGGCAAGGTGACGGGCGGCGCATGGGTCGAGCCGTTCGAGCCCTATCGGTGGGGCAACCCGTATGTCGAAGGATCGGCATGGCAGTACCGTTTCTCCGCTCCGCACGATACCGACTTCCTCATGCAATCCTTCGGCGGCAAGGAAGCCTTCGTGCAGGCGCTCGAGGAGATGCTGACACAATCGCCGAGATTCGAGGTCGGCTCGTACCACCAGGAGATTCATGAGATGTCAGAGATGGCAGCCGTGAACTTCGGGCAGTACGCGCACTCCAACCAGCCGGTGCATCACGTGTTGTATCTCTTCACCGTTGCGGGACGCCGCGATCGCACGCAGCACTGGGTGCATCGCGTGCTCAACGAGCTCTACACGCCCGACACCTTCGCCGGCGATGAAGACACGGGCTCCATGTCGGCGTGGTACGTGCTGTGTGCGCTCGGCCTGTTCTCGCACTGCCCCGGCAAGCCGGACTGGACGCTGGGTGCGCCGCTGTATCCGGAAGCGACGCTCGCGCTGCCGAACGGCAAAACTGTCCGCATCCAAGCGAAGCGGCACATGCAGGATGCTTACCTCAGCAACGTCAGCCTGAACGGAACGAAGTGGGACAGCAACTACCTTCCGCATGCTCGTCTGGTCGAAGGCGCTCACCTCGTCTTCTCCAATTAGAGTTGCCGCCGTGCCGCTCATCATCAATGGCCAGACCGTTCCAGAACAGGTACTGCATGACGAACTGCTGCACCTTTCGGCTGGCCTGGAGATGGATGCGCCGCAAGCAGGAGCCATCCACCCGGAACATCTGAAGTCCGCCGCCCTGCGCAATGTAGTGCGACGCACGCTGCTGCTGCAGGCCGCAATGGCAGAAGGCCTGCGCGTAACCGACGCTGAAGTAGAGGCAGAGCGGGCTCGTCGCTGGGGCAGCGCCAACAACACCATCTGCGGCGCCGGTGTACGTGAAGCCATCGCCGGAGACCTTCTGGTGCAGCGCATGTCTGCCGTGCTGACGCGTCATGTGCAGCGGCCCGGCCGCTCCGACGCGGAAGAGTTTTACCGCCGCAATCGCCACCTCTGCTTTCAGCCGGAAGCGGTTCACGCCGCACACATCGTGCGCAACATCTCTTCCTCTTGCGAAGAGGCTGAAGCAGAGGAGCTGCTGAAGCAGGCAGAAGCTGAACTGGCTCGCGGGAAGGCGTTCGCCACCGTCGCGGACCGCTACTCCGATTGCAAGGGCGTCGGTGGATCGATCGGCTGGATCGCACGCGGGCAGATGGTCTCCGAGTTTGAAGAGGTCGCCTTCGCTCTGCAACCAGGACAGCGCAGCGGCATCGTTCGCACGGTCTTCGGCCTACACATCGCTACCGTGTTGAAGAAGCGAGCGGAAGGCTTTCAGCCGTTCGACAAGGTGCGGCTCGAAATTGCCTCCCGCCTTTTCGCGGAACGGCGCGAGATCGTCTTGGCGCAGGCGGTCGCGGCGATGGAACGCGCCTCGCAGATCCATTACACCCGAGAGGCAGCACATGGCTGAGAAGCTGAAGCAGCCGCCACCCTGCTGCGTTCCCAGCCGCGAGCGGGCAGCCGTGCTCGAAGCATCGCGCAACGCATCGCTCACGCGAGAAAAGGTTACGACCGGCAGCCCGGGCGGCATGGTGGAACTGCCCGGAGGCCGTTTCCTGATGGGTACGGACGATTGTGAAGGTTTCCCGGCCGACGGCGAAGGTCCTGTTCGCTCGGTTACGCTCGACCCGTTCCTCATCGACAATCGCCCGGTGCGCAATCGTGACTTTGCAGAGTTCGTTGCAGCCACGCAGTACAGGACAGAGGCCGAACGCTTTGGTTGGTCGTTCGTCTTCGCGGGCGATCTGCCGGATGGCGGTTCGAGCATCGCTGCGGAAGATTCTGTCCACGGTGTCGACTGGTGGAAGCGCGTGTACGGCGCAGCCTGGGACCACCCGGAAGGACCGGCGAGCGGCATCGCGTCACGCGCCGAGCACCCAGTCGTCCAGGTCAGTTGGAATGACGCCGCAGCCTACGCGCGCTGGGCCGGCAAGCGCCTGCCAACCGAGGCAGAGTGGGAGTACGCGGCGCGCGGCGGCCTCGAGCAGAACAGATATCCATGGGGTGACGATCTGACACCGGGCGGAGAACACCGCTGCAACATCTGGCAGGGCACGTTCCCGCACACGAACACAGCCGAGGACGGCTACGCCTCCACATCGCCCGTGGAAGCGTTTCCGCCGAACGGCTACGGCCTGTACAGCGTCTCCGGAAACGTGTGGGAGTGGTGCGCGGACTGGTTCGACGTGAGGCATCACCAGCTTGCCACCAAGATCAATCCACTGGGACCGCCCACAGGAGCGGCGCGTGTGATGAAGGGCGGCAGCTATCTCTGCCACAGGAGCTATTGCAACCGGTACCGCGTCGCGGCGAGGTCATCGAACACGCCCGACTCTGCAACCACGAACATCGGATTTCGCTGCGTCCGGGACGTGCAAACTTAGCGGAGCTGCTCTGTTCTCAAGCGCGTTCCAGAATGGAACCGTTTTCGTGCAGTAATGTAGTTCCATCGTTGATCTCACGCAGGGTACCGCTAAAGTAATCCAAGCGGCAGATGACTGGCCGTGAAAGGGATTGCGATCTCGTGTCCCGAGCGATCCTGCTTTGATCACTTATTCATTCATCCTGCAATGCCGACCAAGTCACCCGGGACCAGCTTTCTATTCGGAACGGGACGGTCGTGCCAGCGTCCCTGGCCGCGGTGTCTCAAGACCGTGAGACGCCTGCATTCTGCAAGCTCGCTGCTGCCTTCCCGGGAACGCAATCTGTTCGGCGTCGGGCAGTGTGTTCATTCCTCATGAAATCGATCGCATGCGTTATCCCAAGTCGGACAAACGCTCACCGTGCCGCTGCGGAACCGTCACATTGCCTCTTCGCCCGCATGCTGTCGAGGCTGTCATTGGGTGTACGCGTCCTCGCTCTTGCCGCAGCGACTACCCTGCTAGTGACAATGCTCGGATGTGCCGGGACCGGAGACGGTGTGCTGGCCTCCGCGCCGGATGAGAACCCAGCAACGAAGCGCACCGATCCGCCGCCGCACCTCACCTCTGAAGATGCTGTGTCAAAGGCTGGCGACGACGCAAGCGCTATGGCGGCCACGACGGTTACGGCATCCGTAAGCCACCCGACCGCACAAACCGCTTCATTGGTCGCGAACACGATCGTCATCAAGACGGGTGGCATCTACCAGGGCGACTGGGTCAGCACCGACCCGGCGATCCCCGCCATCTCGGTTCAAACCGATCAGCCGGTCGTCATCGAGAACTCCACCGTGACCGGCCCCGGCAACCTCATTGTGGCGATGGGCTCAAGCGGCGCAAACCTTACCGTGCAGAATGTCACCGGCACCGCACTGAATCCGCAGGTGGCAGGCAAAGCTCGCGGCGCCTTTGTTGTTGCCTACGTGATGAATTCCCTCACGGTGCAGAACTGCACCATGAGCGGCACGCGATTCGGCATCAAGCTCGGATTCTCAACCGCATCGTCCGTGCACATCCTGAACAACCAGGCATTCAATCTCGAAGACCGGGCCAGCGACGGCAACGGCGGGCTCGGGACGACCCGCCCGCAGTTGGGCCACTTCGTCTACTTCTACCAGGTGTCCGCGACGAGTGGGGCGGAGATCGGCTGGAACCAGCTGGTGCAGACCATAGGCCAGAGCTCCGTCGACAACGCCATCGAACTCTACAAAAGCCATGGCACGTCCGCCGCGCCCATCCTGGTGCATGACAACTACGTCGAAGGCATGTCCTCGCCTGCGGCAACCTTCTACGGCTCCAGCGGATATGCGGCGACCGGCGATAACACCTCGATGGAGTCGAGCTACATCCACTTCCTCTCGAACCAGGTAGTGCACACAGCGGGATCGGGCTTGACCATCTCGAACGGGCACGACATCACCGCCGAGGCGAATCGCATTGTGTCTTGCGGCCAGGACAACGGCGTCTGGGACAACGAGGCGGGCGTCTATGCCATCGCCCTCCGGAACCATTCGGCATCATCCGCCTTCTACAACAACACCATCACCTCGACCGCCGGTGGGCTGATCATTCCGAACACGGTGAACAAGCCCGCGATTGCAGACGTCCAGGCGAACCCCATTGACCTGCAGACCGCGTCGAACAGTGTCAGCGGCAACCTGTTCACCGATCCATGCCTCGTCGGCGGCGCCTTGAATCTGTCGGCCGAAGATGCGGAACGGGCCTTCTGGCAGAACAAGCTCTCCATCAACAACCAGACGATCGGCGATCAGCATGGCCCGGTCACGGTCTCGGTCAACCCGGCGTCCGCATCCCTTGTGCTTTCGCAGGCGCAGCAGTTGACGGCCACCGTGACGGATGCACCCACCCAGGCGGTCACCTGGTCGATCAATCCCTCGGTCGGCAGCATTTCTTCGACCGGCCTGTACACGGCACCTTCGACACTCGCTTCCGTCGCGAGTGTCACCGCCACCGCGACCAGTGTTGCCGATCCGACGAAAAGCGCGAACGCAACGCTCACGATCAACCCGGCACCGGTCATCGTGTCACCCGGGCCGGTGTCGTTATATGCGTCACAGGTTCAGCAGTTCTCCGCGTTCGTGCAAGGCACCGCGAACCAGGCGGTGTCCTGGTCGATGAGCCCGTTGGTTGGGACGCTGTCATCCACCGGTTTGTACACCGCGCCATCTTCGATCACAGCCGCGCAAACGGTGACGGTCACCGCGTACAGCGTCGCCGCCGGAACGTACAGCAACGCCAGGGTGACGCTGCTGCCGCCGATCAAGGTAAACCTTTACTCCAGCTACTTTGTCGACACCGTCGACCAGACCAGCCAGTTCGGGGCGCAGGTGCTGAACACATCCAACAAAGCGGTCACATGGTCCATCAGTCCGGCAGTCGGCAGCATCAACTCAGCCGGCCTGTACACGGCGCCCGGCACCATCACGGCACAGCAGACCGTCTCCGTTACCGCCACCAGCATGGCCGATCCAACCAAGTCAGCGACCGGCACCGTGGTGCTCAACCCACCGGTCGCCGTGACGATGTCGCCTGCGTCGGTCACGTTATTGCCTTCTGCGACGCAACAGTTCACCGCCTACGTCGCGTGGAGCAGCAACACGGGCGTGACCTGGTCGCTTAGTCCGTCACTCGGCAGCATCTCGTCGGCAGGCCTCTTCACGGCTCCTTCGAACACGACAGCCCTGCAGACGGTGACCGTTACAGGAACCAGCGTTGCCGATCCGACGAAGTCGGCGAACGCAGTCATCACGCTCAATCCTCCTGTCAGTGTCAGCATCACTCCCGCGAACGCCACCGTCACGCTCAACGGGACTCAGCTCTACACAGCCACGGTCCTGAACACAACGAACACCAACGTGGCGTGGTCGATCAACCCGGCCCTTGGCAGCATCTCCACCGGAGGTCGCTACTCGCCGCCGTCCACTGCCGTGGCTTCACCGCAGGCCGTGTCTGTCACGGCAACTAGCGTCGTGGATGCGACGCGGTCCGCCAGCGCAACCGTCACGGTCAACCCGCCGGTTGCGGTCGCCGTATCGCCCGCGAGCACGTCGCTATACGCCTCGGGAACGCAGCAGTTCACGCCCACCGTGCAGTGGAACGACAACTCGGCGGTCACCTGGTCGATCAGCCCGGCGGTCGGCACCATCAGCAGCGCCGGCCTTTACACGGCGCCGGCTTCCATCATCTCGACCCAGACCGTGACTGTAACGGCGGACAGTGTCGCGGACGGCACGAAATACGCTCTCGCCACCATCACGCTGCTGCCGCCGATCAAGGTGAACATCAGCTCGGCCGCCTACTTCACCGACACTGTCAATCAGACCAGCCAGTTCGCAGCGCTGGTGTTGAATACGTCAAACACGGCCGTCACCTGGTCCATCAGCCCGGCGGTCGGCAGCATCTCCTCCACGGGCCTGTATACCGCGCCATCCAGCATCGCTTCACAGCAAACCATCACCGTGACGGCCACCAGCGTGGCCGATCCAACCAGGTCAGCGACCGGCGCCGTGGTGCTCAATCCTCCGGTCAGTGTCACCGTGATCCCGGGCAGCGTCACCCTTACGACAGCTCACACGCAACAGTTCACCGCAGCCGTTGCGTGGGCCGGCAACACCGCGGTGACGTGGTCGATGAGCCCGTCCATCGGGACGCTAAGCGCCAGCGGCCTGTACACCGCGCCGGGGACGATCAATGCAAACTCCGCCGTGATCGTCACCGCGACCAGCGTCGCCGATCCGACCAAGTCGGCTTCTGCAACCGTTGACCTGCTGACGCTGATCGGGCCCGCGCCGATCACGATCACCGAGGGCGGAACGTATTCCGGCAACTGGGTCAGCAATGATCCCGGGATTCCTGCAGTCACGGTCAACACGGATGCGCCGGTACTCATCCAGAACTCCACCATCCAGGGGCGCAACCAGCTCATCCTGGTCAACGGCATCAACGGCGCGAACGTCACCGTCCGTAACGTCACGGGCACCGGCCTTGACCCGCAGGTTGCAGGCCAGCAGCGCGGCGCCTTCATCGCGGCCTACACGGTGCAGTCGCTCACGGTGCAGAACAACACGGTGTCGGGCGTCAGCTTCGGCGTCAAGATCGGCAGATCGCCGGCGCTCACTTCGCTTTCCATCATGAACAATGTCGGCTCGCAGCTCGAAGACCGCGCCAGCGATGGCGCTGGAGGCCTCACGACCGCGCGCCCGCAGTTAGGCCACTTCATCGGCCTCTACAACGTCACCGCACCCAACGGAGGCGAGATCGGATGGAACCAGCTGGTCCAGACTATCGGCCAAAGCTCGATGGAAGACGCAATCAACATCTATAACAGCCAGGGCGCGAGCGGCACCCCGCTGCTCATCCACGACAACTATCTCGAGGGCTATTCCTCCAGCAGCACGGCGACCTATACCGGCAATGGTCTGATCACCGACGGCGATAGTTCCGGCGTCACCTCGTATGTGGTCTTTCAAGGGAATGAAATGGTGCACACCGCAGGTGGGGGTGTCGTCATCGCCAGCGGACACGACAACACGGCCACCGCGAACCGCATTGTGTCCTGCGGGAAAGACGCCTTGGGAGACTGGTATTCCCGAACCGGCGTGGTGGCCGCCGCGCTGTGGAACTACTACGGCGCGACCAACTTCATCAACAACACCATAACGGCCACGACGGGAGGCATGGTGTCACCGGACAGCAACAGCCTGCCGGTGATCTCCGATCAGGCGACGATCGGGCCCGTCGGAAACAGCACAAACGGCGGAAACCTCTTTACGGACCCATGCCTCCCTGGCGGCTCGCTCGACCTGGCCGCGGAAGACGTCGAGCGAGCGTTCTGGTCAAACAAGCTGGCGACGAACCACATCACGCTCGGCGATAAGCATTGAATGCCCCGCGCCTACAGTTGCTGAATCAGACATGTAGTCCGGTCAAGTGGCTTAAGCCGCCGAGATAGAAGCCGCCCGCATGCCCAGCGGCTTCAGCCGTAGAGGTGAAGATCGCTGGTGCATGCTAAAACGCGCACACAATGCGCCTGCAGACCCGCGACCAACGAACCGCTGAACGATGCGAAGACGAAGTTAATCGGCATGCACCAACGGCATCTCCACCAGATGCTGCATGATGAACCACGCCTGCAACTCATTCGCGCGCAGCACATCCGAGACCGCGAGATCGTTGGTGCCATCATCGCCGCTGTCCGCGGCTTCCTTCGCGATCTTATGGCAGTCGTCGATGATGACCTTGTGCGCCTCGAGCAGACGGCCGATCTGCACCGGCACCTCTTCCTTGCCGCGTGGCGGGCGCTGGATGCGCGTGATCTCCGCAACGTCGCCGCCCATCGCGATGGAAACGCCGCCGAGCAGCTGGATGCGTTCGGCGATCAGATCGACGATCTCGACCTGCTCATCGAAGTGCTTATCAAACAGCAGGTGCAACTGATAAAACGTCGGTCCCGCAACCTGCCAGTGGTGCTTCTTGTACATGTCGCGCAACACGATCGAGTCCGCAAGCAGCTGGTTCAGCGCCTTGCATGATTTGGAGCGGATCTCCGGGCTCAGGCCCATCGGCAGGTCCTGCACCACGCTGCCCCACTTCTGAATCTCGTTTGCCTGCTCATGCCAGCGCGGCGTGATCATGTCCTTGGATTCAACCTTCTTCATCACAACTGCCATGTTCTGTCTCCCTTTGCTTTCAAACGTAAGATGCCCCGCCCACCGCGGCGGTTTGCCGTTGCGGTGGACGGGGCGATTTTCGAGCGAGCTGTGACTTACTTCACGTCCACGTCCGGCACCACCGAGTAGCCGGGGCGCAGCAGGTGATCGTCATTCTCGTGCGGATCAAGATCGATGCGCACTGGGATACGCTGCACCACCTTCACGTAGTTACCGGTCGCATTCTCCGGCGGAAACAGCGACAGCCGCGATCCCGTGGCACCGCCCACCTGCGCGAGATGACCCTTGTACTTGCGGCCGCCCAGGGCGTCCACCTTCACCGTGACCGCCTGCCCGATCTTCATCTTGTTGAGCTGCGTTTCCTTGAAGTTGGCGGTGATCCATAGATTATCGAGCGGGATGATGGTGAGCATGTTCTGCCCTACCGACACGTTCTGTCCCACCGCAACACTCTTGCGATTGATGATGCCGCTGGTCGGCGCAACAATGTGGCAGTAGGTCAGGTTGAGCTTTGCCTGGTCAACCTTCGCCTGCTGCTGTTCGATGTCGGCGTTCGCGGCCTGAGCGCGTGCCTGCTGCACCGCCACCTGCTTGGGACCGTTCTGGCGTGCCTGCTCCGCGTCAGACCGTGCAGAGGCAAGCTTTGACTGCGCCTGCGCGACCTGCGCCTGCGCCGCAACTACGTTCTGCTGCGCTTCCAGCAGTGCGCCGTTGGTGGCCGCTGCCTGCGCTACAGCCTGGTCGAACTGCTGCTTGCTGATGACATCTTTGGCAACCAGCGGCGTGTAGCGGTCCACATCAAGTTGCGCCTTCAGCGCGTTCGCCTTGGCCTGGTCCACGCGCGCCTGCGCTGCCGCAACCTGCTTCTGCTGCTGGGCGACTGTCGCCTCGGCAGTCGCTACATCCGACCCTGAGGTCGACACCTGCGTCCGCGTCTGCACACTGGTGATCGGCACATTTGCGTTCGCCTGAACGAAGGACGCCTTCGAGTTAGCAAGCTGCGCCTCGGCCTGCTCCAGCTGCACCTGGTAGTCGCGCGGATCGATGTCCGCGATCACGTCACCTTGCTTCACCTGCTGATTGTCGGTGACATTGACCTTGATGATCTGGCCGGATACGCGGGCTGAAACCTGGTACAGATCGCCATCCACCTGGGCATCGTCCGTATCTTCCGTGAACGTCGAGCGCCAGTAGAAGAAGAGTGCGAGCACAACCAGCAGCACCACCACCGTGCCGATGATGAAGTTGCGGCGTGCTTTGGAGGTTGGGCTCTCCACCGGTTCAGGCTTCTTCTCCTCCTGGTTTGGTGGAGTTGCCTGATTATTGTCCTGCTGTGGGTTGCCAGCCTGTTGCTGACCGCCGTTCTGCTGATCGGAATCTGCCACGATCAATTCCCTCCCGGTGATAAAGCCTGCTTGTAGTTGGTGCCGGCGTAGCCGACGGCGCGCGCGAGCGAAAGCTTCGCCACGTTGTGCTGGTAGAGCGCGCTGATGTATTGATCGTTTGCCTGTTGCGTCTGCGCCTGCGCGTCAGAGACGGCGAGATTGTCCGCTACACCCACGCGGAAGCGCTGCTGTGCCTCGGTCAGTTCCTCATTGGCGAGATCCACGTTGCTGCGAGCCGCTTCCACCAGCTTGGCCGCGGCCTCAATGTCGAGCAGAGCGTCGCGCACATCGGCATTCACCTGCTGCACCTGGTCGGAATAGCGCGCACGCTGCTGCTCCAGCGAAGCGTCCGCAACTTCCTTGTCGCCGCGCGTCTTTGCGATCTGGAGGATCGGCGCGGACACCTCGCCAGTCGCGCTGTAGGTGCCATGCGAATGGCCGATGGTGGTGCCAAGATCACCAAAGTCGCCGGAGAAGTTGACGGTGGGATACTGCTCCGCAACGGCGGCCTTCTTCTGTGACTCAGCGCCCTTCACTCGCTCAGCGAGACCGGCAAGGTCCTTGCGGTTCTTCAACGCATCGCTGAAGGCCTGCTCCGGCGTGGTTGCAACCGCGTTCGCAAACGGCACTGAGTCGACGAGCCGGAATTGTTGATCGAGGGGCAGGCCGATCGCCCGTGCCAGCGCCAGCTTGTCCTTGTCCAGCGTGGCGCGTGCCTGGATCAACTGCTGATCGGCATTCTGGTAATCCACCTGCGCCCGCAGCACGTCGAGCCGGGGGCTGATGCCTGCGTCGTGCGATGCCGTGGCCTGGTCGAGCGAGACTTTCGCGTTTGCCTTTTCAGCTTCTTCCGCCGTGATGCGCGACATATCCGCAATGCAGACGAGATAGGCATTGCCGACCGTAAGCACGACCATGTTGCGGGCGTCTTCCGCCGTCAGCTTCGCGCCTTCGAAATTGTGTTTTGAAGCGAGATAACTCTGCAGCGATTGCACATTAAGGATCGACTGGGACAGGTACGCGCGAAAATCGAAAACCTGGAACGGCCCGATGATCGGTTTCAGGCCGGGAAAGCTCAAGCCGTATGCCGCAAGGTTGATCTGCTGCACGGTGTAGGTCGCGGATCCCGTCACGGTCGGCAGCAACGACTGCAGCTGCTGCAGACGCGTACCCGAAGCCGTTTTTACCTGCGCGCCCTGCAGGATGATGCCGAGATTCGTCCGGAAGCCACGCTGAATGGCGTCGTCGAGCGTCAGATCCAGCACGCTGCCCGTGGACGTTCCGCTGATGAGAGAGCCTTTGTAGTCATTGGCCGAGACGCCGCTTCCGCCGCTGCTGCCGCCGTTCTGTCCGCTGCCGGAGATGGTCTGCAGGGTCTGCTGCGCTGCCTGCACGGTGGCCGGGCCGCTTGCCTGTTTGCCACCGGAGGATGACCCCTGGCTTTGGCCGTTGCCGCTGGTCTGCCCGCCCATCTGCGACCTGAGCGCCGGCGGCGTCATGCATAGCAATGCGGCAATTCCTGCAAACCAGTGCAACCGGGTGCCGGTGCTTCCGCGTCGTTGAAGGCCATTCTGTCGATCGTGCTGCGTCATACACTCCATAGAAGCCGGGGCATTCGTCATGGTGCACCTTTGCTGGATGCTGCGCCCCTGCGGGCCTAGCCCATGGCTGGCTTTGGTTATCTGATGCAAGCCACCCACGCTTCCGATGCAGAAATTTCCTAGGTGCGACGTTCTCCCCAGCCCGGACGGTGCGTCCCCCTGCGCACCGTGACTGGTGCATCCTGTCTTCTTTCGTCCGGCAGCGCGCCGCGTGACGTTCTATGCTGTACATCGCGTCAGGTTGAAGCTTTCTCAGGAGGAACACCGTTGCGCCGCATACGTACTGGAGTAGTTGGTTTCGGACTCGCAGGCCGGGTCTTTCACGCGCCCTTCGTGCAGGCGGTTCCCGCGCTTGAGCTTGCCGCAATCGTTCAACGCACGGGCGATTCGGCGAAACAAGCCTATCCAGATGCCGCACAGGTGCGGTCGTATGAAGACTTGCTCGCAAGCCAGGTAGAACTGGTCGTGCTCGGCACGCCAACGCCCACCCACTATGCGTTATCGAAACAGGCGCTCGAAGCCGGCAAGCATGTGGTCTGCGACAAGCCCATGACCATCACGGTCGCGCAGGCGGAGGAACTCGAGTCACTTGCCGCGCAGAAGGGCGTGCTGCTTTTCCCGTTCCACAACCGGCGCTGGGACGGCGACTTCAAAACCCTGCGGGAGCTGATTGGAAGCGGCAGGCTCGGCCGCATCGTGTCGCTGGACTCCCGTTTCGACCGATATCGGCCCGAGCCGAAGCCTGGCGCATGGCGCGAGGAAGAAGAGGGCGGCGGCCTGCTGTACGACATTGGCCCGCACCTGATCGACCAGGCGCTGACGCTCTTCGGCACACCATTCCGCCTTTGGGCCAGCCTGCGCAGCGATCGCGACAAGGGTTCCGTGCCGGACGGCGTCGACATTCACCTGACCTTCCATGGACCGAAGGGGCGTGACCTGCTCGTTCGCCTGGGGACCACATCGTTGGCGGCTGACCCGGCACCGCGCTACCGCCTCCACGGCACGCGCGGCAGCTATGTGAAGTACGGCCTCGATCCGCAGGAGCCGACGCTGGTTGCCGGAGGCCATGTGCCTCCCGTCGGCAGCACCGAGGCGTGGCTGCCGGAACCGGAATCCATGTGGGGTACTCTCACCATCGCGCCTGATCCTGCAACTCCGGCGCAGATGGAGCGCTCGCAGCTGCAGACCATTCCCGGTGACTACCGCGACTACTACAGCAACGTTGCGGCGGCGATCCTCGGCGAGGCCGAGCCCATCCTTACCCCCCGCGCCGGTGTGCGAACCGCTCGCGTGATTGAGCTCGCCACGGAGAGCAGCCGCAAGGGCTGCAGCATCGACATTGACGCGGCGGGCTGGTAATCAACCAGCGCTCTCTGGAAGGAAACGCAACTTTGCCATCGATTCGGAAAGAGCTGCCGCGAGGCTTTCGCTGGGCCGCTTTGAAGGCGGGCATCAAGGCGAGCGGACGCAGTGATGTCGCGGTCGCCGTAGCCGACCGCGCTGCCTCTGCCGCGGTGATGTTCACCAGCAACCAGGTGGTCGCCGCGCCGCTGATCGTGGGGCGGCGGAACATGACGGGGAGCGGCGGACGCGTACGCGCCGTTGTCGTGAATGCCGGCAATGCAAACTGCGCGACCGGCCCCGCCGGCATCACCGCCGCGGAGCAGACCTGCGCACGCGCGGCAGAACTCTTCGACTGCCCCGCAGAACAGGTCTTCCCTTCCTCCACCGGTATCATCGGCGTGCCGCTGCCGGTAGAGAAGCTGCTGGCGGCACTCCCCACCGCGGCAGAGCGGTTGAATAACAACAACGGGGCGGCCGAGGCCTTCGCCACCGCCATCATGACCACGGACACGCGCATGAAGACAGCGCAGGCAAGCCTCGACGAGGCGGAGAGCTCCGTGCGCATCTTCGGCTGCTGCAAGGGTGCGGGCATGATCGGCCCGCAGCTTGGTCCGCCGCACGCGACCATGCTGGTGTACCTGTTCACCGATCTGCAGATCGATCCGCCCGCGCTGCGTGCCCTGTTGCAACCCGCCGTGGAGGCCAGCTTCAACAGCATCTCCGTCGATGGCGACACTTCGACGAACGACACGGTGCTGCTGCTGGCAAGCGGCGCGAGCGGTGTCCGCTGGGACGCAGTCGCGCGCAGCTTTCAGGACGAGTTCACGCTGGAGCTGCAGCGCGTCTGCAAGGAACTGGCGCATGCCATCATCGACGATGGCGAAGGCGTGACGCATGTTGTCACACTTGAGATCACCGGGGCGTCGAGCGATGCCGCGGCGCGGCAGGTCGCAAAGGCGATCGCACACTCCCCGCTCTGCAAGACGGCATGGTCCAGCGCCGATCCCAACTGGGGCCGCATCCTCGCGGCGGCCGGCTATGCTGGTGTGCCGTTCGATTCGGCGGATGTGACCGTCGCCATCGGCGGTGTTCTGGTCTTCGACCACGGCGTGCGCGCCGCAAACTACGAAGAAGCGTCGGTGCATCAGCGCATGCAGCAGCGCGAGTACACCATTGCGGTCGATCTCGGCGCCGGCCCGGGTCGATGCACTTTCCTGACCTGCGATCTGACCGTGGAGTACGTCCACATCAACGCAGACTATTCGACATAAACCCGTGCCTGCGAAGCCACCTATAATGAGGTGCGGTTCGTGAAACGGCTGCCCTTGCACCCGACCTCATGCCACGGACGATGGAGCTTTTATGGCGACCAATGTAGCAACGCCCCCGGCGAGCGATCTGAAGCAGGAGATTGCCGAGTGGATTGAAGCCTTCGACGAGATGATCGTGGCCGAAGGCCCGCAGCAGGGCGCCGAGCTGATGACCGCTCTTCGCCAGCGCGCCCGCGAAGCCGGTGTGCAGGCCGAAAACGAGCTGGCAATGCCATACCGCAACACCATCCCCAAGCATGACGAAGTGCCGTACCCCGGCGACCGCGACATGGAACGCCGCGTGGAGGCGCTCATCCGCTGGAACGCCATGGCGATGGTGCACGGCCAGAACAAGAAAGACGCCGGCATCGGCGGCCACATCTCGACGTACTCATCCCTGGCGACGCTGTTGGAAGTGGGCTTCAACCACTTCTTCCACGGCAGCTACGGCGACCAGCCGGGCGACTTCATCTACTTTCAGGGCCACGCATCGCCGGGCGTCTATGGGCGCGCGTTCCTCGAAGGCCGCCTCGACGAAGAGAGCCTGCTGAACTTCCGCCACGAGCTGCGCGAACACGCCGGTTTGTCGAGCTATCCGCACCCCTGGCTGATGCAGGACTTCTGGCAGTTTCCGACGGTGTCCATGGGCATCGGTCCACTGAACGCCATCTACCAGGCGCGCTTCATGCGCTACCTCGAAAATCGCAAGCTGATCCCTGCGACTGGCCGCAAGGTGTGGGCCTTTGTAGGCGACGGTGAATCGGATGAAGTCGATACCCTCGGAGCCATCTCGCTGGGCTCACGCGAAAACCTCGATAACCTGATCTTCGTCGTCAATTGCAACCTGCAGCGGCTCGACGGCCCGGTGCGCGGCAATAAGCGCATCATCGACGAGCTCGAGGGCCACTTCCGCGGCGTCGGCTGGAACGTGATCAAGGTCATCTGGGGATCGGACTGGGATGCGCTCTTCGAACGCGACCACACCGGCCTGCTGCTGAAGCGCATGGAAGAGTGCGTGGACGGTGATTTTCAGGCGTACAAGGCCAAGGGCGGCGCGTACCTGCGGCAGCACTTCTTCGGCAAGTACCCCGAGCTGCTGGAACTGGTGAAGGACTACAGCGACGAGCAGCTCGCGCGCCTGCACCGCGGCGGCCACGATCCCGCCAAGATCTACAACGCCTACAAGCGCGCGGTCGAGCACAAGGGCGGACCCACGGTCATCCTGGCCAAGACGGTCAAAGGCTATGGCTTCGGATCGACCGAAGGCCGGAACGCCGCGCACAACGAGAAGAAGCTGACCGACGAGGGCGTGACCGCGTTCGTGCAGCGCTTCAACATTCCCGTGCCGGAAGAGCAGGCAAAAAACGGCAAGCCGTGGACGCCCGGCAGCGACGCTCCGGAAATCCGCTACATGCTCGAACATCGCGAAACGCTCGGCGGCTTCCTTCCAAAGCGCGAGGTCAAACCGTTCGACTTTGCAGCGCCACCTATCGAGTTCTTCAAGGAGTGGATGGGCGGCTCAAAGGGTCGTGCTGTGTCCACCACCATGGTCTTCGTCGCCATCCTGCGAGCGCTCATGAAAGACCAGAAGATCGGCAGGCTGCTGGTACCCATCGTCCCCGATGAGGGCCGCACCTTCGGTCTGGAGTCGGCCATTAAGCAGGTCGGCATCTACGCCAGCGAGGGCCAGAAGTACACGCCGCACGACAGCGACATGCTGCTGAGCTACCGCGAAGAAAAGGACGGCCAGATCCTCGAAGAAGGCATCACCGAAGCCGGTTCGATGGCCAGCTTTACCGCTGCCGGAACGGCCTACGCCAACTACGGTGTTCCGTCGGTCCCCTTCTACATGTACTACTCCATGTTCGGCTTTCAGCGCATCGGCGACATGGTGTGGGCGTTCGCCGATTCGCGCGGCAAGGGCTTCCTCATGGGCGGCACAGCCGGCCGGACCACCATGCTTGGCGAAGGCCTGCAGCACCAGGACGGCCACTCGCATGTGATCGCCAGCACCGTGCCCACCTGCCTCAGCTACGACCCGGCCTACTCCTATGAACTGGCAGTCGTCATCCAGGACGGCCTGCGCCGCATGTACGCGGAAAACGAGCAGATTTTCTACTACATCACCATGTACAACGAGGACTACCCACAGCCCGAGATGCCCGCAGGCGAAGGCATCCGCGAAGGCATCCTGCGCGGCCTATACCGGTTCAAGCCGGCAGCCAAGGGCAACGCTACCGTCCAGCTCTTCGGCTCGGGCACCATCCTGAACGAAGTGCTCAAGGCGCAGGAGATGCTCTCAACCCAATGCGGCGTCGAAGCCGACGTATGGTCCGTGCCGAGCTACATCGAGCTTCGCCGCGACGCGCTTGCGGTCGAACGCTGGAATCGCCTGCACCCCGCCGAGAAGGAGCGACAGCCTTACCTGCTGACGGCACTTGCCGACGCAAAGGGTCCGATCATCGCTGCCAGTGACTACATGAAGGTGATGCCCGACGCGCTGGCTCCGTGGCTCGGATCGCGCCTGGTCACGCTCGGCACCGACGGCTTCGGCCGCAGCGACAACCGCGAACACCTGCGCCGCCACTTCGAGGTGGATGCCGCGTCCATCGTTGCCGCCACGCTCTCAAAGCTGGTGCGCGAGGGCTCGGTCAAACCCAAGGTCGCGCAGAAGGCCTTTGCCGATCTCGGCATCGCGACCGAAGGCATCGATCCCTCAAAGAAGTAGAATCGCAAAACATACAGGGGCGCTGGCTGAGGGTCAGCGCCCTTGCTGTATCCACCCATTGCAGAGGAAGGCACCTTGGGCAAACCGCTGATCAGCGATGCCGCCATGCGCGGCATGCACGACACGATGCAGCGCATGCGTGCGGCAAAACGTGATGCCACCGTGACGAACGCACTTTCAAAGGCTGAGCGCGCGGCGTTTCAGGCCGAGCCCGAATCACTCTTCGCTGCCTTGTTGTCGCAGATAAACCGCCGCGACACGCTGCTGACGCAGGGAAACTTTCCCGGCGCGCAGATCGTCCTCGACAGCTACTCTCCCGATCGGGTGCACCAGCCGCATGTACATGTCTGTTCGGGAACGGCGGAGGAGTGCGCCGCGCTCGCTGCAGGCATGGCGTTGAAGCAGGCCGAAAGCACACGCGCTGTTACTGCGCGCCCGGTTGTCATCGCACTGCTGTGTGACTTCCCCGCCCTGACCAACGTTCTGCAGTTGATGCAGGAGCGCAACCTCTCTCTCCTGCTGATTGCCCAGGCGGAGCCGGAGACGAGGGCCGACGCCCAGCGGCGTCTGCTCGCAACCAAGGTGCCCATCATGCCGGTCGATGCCACGGACTCGGTCGCGGTCTGCCGCGTGACCCAGGAGTCCATGCTGCGCGCGCGAAACGGCTGGGGCGGAACCGTGATCCACGCTCTGCGGCTTCCCTCGCCTGCCGACCCTTTGAAACAGATTCAATCGCACATGCGGGCACGTGGCATTCTCGCGCCGGAGTGATATCACACGCACCGCTGCGCTCCCCGCGCAGGTAGACTCGTAGCGTGGCGTCTACGCATTCCCCAAGGCAGCAACTCAGAGTCCTTCGTCGCATCCTGCCCGCAGTCTTTGTGCCGGCACTCTGCATCCCGGCGGTACCGGCGCAGGAAGTTGCAGCGCCCTCACCCACATTGATGGCGTCGGCACATCCCACCGTGCTGGACGCCGCCGCCAGCCTCCGTCCACAGATTCCCGTCGTGCCATCCATCACGCCAAAGCTCGCTCCCACGCCGATGTGGGCCGGCCAGAAGCCGTACCTCGTCCGCTACCACAACGACGGCACCAAGTTCACGCCCAAGGACAAGATGGGATCGACCTACATCCCGGTCGACAGCTGGGTGTATCCCGCGATGCTGCGGCTGTGGTCGATGGGCTACATCGACACGGCGTTTCTGTCCGTCCGGCCCTGGACGCGGCGCAGCGTGCTGCACATGCTCGACGACTGCGAAAGCGACGTCCGCTTCGACAACAAAGAAGAGGCGCTGGAGCTGCTGGA
>CAZZVI010000045.1:13555-19848 GCA_964657335.1 uncultured Terriglobus sp. | reverse complement strand
GCTTGTCGGGCTCGCGCGCGGAGAGCACGCCGATGGCGAAGGCTCCGGTGAGGCGTTTGACGGCGCGGCGGACCGCCTCTTCGAGGGGGATGGCGGAGGGTGGGGCGGTGAGGATGGCTTCGGAGTTGTTGGCTTCGGGGAGTGCCTTATCCCACGTCTCAGACGCGAGACGTGGGGCACCCGCTTTGGCGGCTCGCTCGAGTTCGTCTTCGATCAGGTGGGCGATGATTTCGGTGTCGGTTTCGCTGACGAAGCGGTGGCCGCGGCGGATGAGTTCGTTCTTCAGCGCGATGTAGTTTTCGACGATGCCGTTGTGCACGACGACGAGCGTGCCGCTGCCGTCGCGGTGCGGGTGCGCGTTCTCTTCGGTGGGGCGGCCGTGCGTGGCCCAGCGGGTGTGGCCGATGCCGTAGGTGCCGTGCAGCGGATGATCGTGCAGCACTTTTTCCAGGTTGCCCAGCTTGCCGGGCGCGCGGCGGACGTCGAGCTTCGTTGGGTTGTCCTGATCGCCCGCGACGGCGATGCCGGCGGAGTCGTACCCGCGGTATTCGAGGCGGCGAAGGCCTTCCACGATAAGGGGGACGACTGACTGGGGGCCGATGTAACCAACGATTCCGCACATGCTCCAAAGGTTACAACGGGGCGGGCGGAAAGGACTTGAGCGGGTACGTACGGATGCTCAGAGGGATATCACGGAGGTTGCAGTAAACTCCTGCTCGTCTGGAGTTCTTCATGTTTCGTTGCTGCAGGATGTTTGCTCTTACGTTGTTCCTTGCTGTTGCAGCTTCTTTGGCCGCGCAGTCACCCGCCGCTTCGCCCGATACGGCGAATCCCGCGGCGCAGATCACGACGAACCATGCGGTCATCGATGCGGACGGCACGGTGCGGATGCAGCGTGTGATCCCGCTGCCGCATAACCTTAGCCCGGAGGCGCAGGCGTGGCTGAAGCGTCCCGCGTCGGATGCGCTCGTGCCTCAGACGCTGGAGCAGCGCAGGGCTTCCCTCGTGGTGTCGCAGGGACGGCATCGCGATGACCTGGTGAAGATGTTTCCGGTCGATATCACCGACACTGTGATCGCGGGCGTGCCGGTGCATGATGTTGTGCCGAAGGATGCGAAACCCTTGCATCCGGATCGTGTGTTGATCTGTCTGCACGGCGGCGGTTTCAATGCCGATTCCGGTTCGTACTCCGAGTCGATTCCGGTTGCGGGGCTGACTCACACACGGGTGGTCAGCGTGTTGTACCGGCTGGCGCCGGAGCATCCGTTTCCGGCTGCGGTTGACGATGTTGTCGCCGTCTACCGCGAGTTGTTGAAGACGTATGCGCCGCGCCACATCGGCATCTTCGGAAGTTCGGCCGGCGCGGGGCTCACGATCCAGGCAGCGGTGCGACTGGCGCACTTGAAGCTGCCGGTGCCGGGTGCGCTTGGATCGTTCTCCACGCCGAGCGACATGGTGGAAGGCGGCGATTCGCGATCGCTGTACAACACGGACGGTTTGCGGGGCTATGTGCCGGTTGCTGGCGAACCGCTGGATCCTGAGTATGCCGGCACCACCGACCGCAAGGATCCTGTGCTGTCGCCGTTGTATGCGGACCTGCATGGCATGCCTCCGACACTGTTCCTGACCAGCGAGCGCGACCTGCTGCTGAGCAGCACGAGCACGCTGCATCGCGCATTTCTGCGTACTGGTGCGACTGCGGAACTCATCGTGTTTGAAGGTCTGCCGCACTGCTTCTGGAACAACAGCTCGCTGCCCGAGTCGCACGAGGCGTGGGGCTACATGGCGAGCTTCTTCGACAAGCAGCTTGGCCGGTGACGCTGTGCGGAAACGTTCGCGTGGGCACAGCGGGATGGACGCTGCCGCGCGCCCATGCTTCGCGGTTCGCCGCCGAGGGCTCGCACCTGCAGCGGTACTGCGGTTCCTTGGCTTGCGCTGAAATCAACTCAAGTTTTCATCGGTCGCATCGGCGCTCTACATGGGAGCGATGGGCGCAGAGCACGCCGGATGAGTTTCGCTTTGCCGTGAAGATGCCGAAGCGCATTACGCACGAGGCGAAGCTGCGCGACGCGGGTGCGCTGCTACTGAATTTCTTTGACGAGATTGCAGGATTGAACGCGGGAGCGCAATCGAAGCTCGGGCCCGTACTTGTGCAACTGCCTCCGAAGCTGGCTTTTGATGAGGGCGTGGTGCGCGAGTTTCTTGGAACGCTGCGCGAGCTGCATCGCGGCTCCGTTGCCTTCGAGCCTCGCCATGTGAGCTGGTTTACCGGTGAGGCGGATCGCCTGCTGCGTGAGTTTGACGTGGCGCGTGTTGCGGCCGATCCGCCGAAGGGCTCGCCGCTGGCGGCTTCGCCAGGTGGGAGTTCGACGTTGCGATACCGGCGCCTGCATGGTTCTCCGCGGACTTACTACTCGGAGTATGACGATGCGTCTTTGATTGCGCTTGCAGCGCAGTTGAAGGCCGAGCCTGAGGGCGAGTCGTGGGTCATCTTCGACAACACGGCGCTTGGCCATGCCGCGGCGAATGCGCTTCGTCTGGCGGAGTTGCTGCAGAGCGATCAAGGGCTTCCGTCTTGACTTTGAGCTGAACCTGCCCATTTTCGACCATAGCGCAAATGGGTGCCCCACTCACTGAGTGGGCCTTCGCGCAAAGCGCGAAGCTTTACACTTCGCAACGTACGACCTTAGTTGCGGTGTTCCAGAATCCCGCACATGACTACGTCATGTACGGGGCACCCGCTCGTTGGTGAACTGGTTGGCGAGACTCCCTCAGTGGCTGAGGCTCCTTCTTCGGCGGCCCGTACGGCATGGCGGAAGCCATGCCGCTCCGAAGATTCGGTCAGTTCGAGCCCTTCACGTGAAGGTGGAGGTGCTGGGAGAGGTCGGGGGAAAACTCGCGCAGCACGGTGAAGCCCGCCTGCCGAAGGCATGCGTAGGTGAACTTCTCCACCAGTTCTCCAAAGCCTTCTGAGCCCGCTGGATAGTAGGTCGTTGAGACCGCCTGCGTCCCTACTTTGCCGGCCAGACCGGCTACGTTGAAGACAGGATTGCCGCTGTAGCTATGGGCGATCACCACGGAGTCTGCCGCGTGCAGGGCGCGCTTCCATTTCGATCCGGTGCCCATGGCGTAATAACGGGTGTCCTGGTGCAGAAGCGCGGGAAAGAACAGTGTGCCCTGCACCACCTGGTCCGTCTTGTCGACGAAGCCTCGCCATGTATACGCCCAGAAGGGAGCGTTGCCGCCGTTCACCGTATCCAGCAGCGGGTGGGAGTCTTCGCCGAAGGCGATGGCGGACGTGACCACGCTGAAGCCGATGGAGGTGTAGTCCGTCGTTTGCTTCCACGCAATTTCCGAGTCGGTCTTCCAGCCAGCGGGCTTCGGCTTTGTGCCGCCAGAGACGGACGTGTAATTGGTCAGAACGCCGAAGATACGTTTTTGCTGCGGCAGGATATTGGTCTGCTGCGTAGGCTCGCCGTGCTGTGGATCGGAGCTTGCGTTGCTGCCGCCCGTTTGCTGCAGCGTGGCCTGCTGCAGGTCATCTGCAGAGGAGCTGTAGCCAACGAGCGGCAGCGGGGACGTGGCTGCGGATGCGGCGAGCAGCGCTGAAGGAGCATCCGGCAGGCGATCGGACTGGGCCGGTGCCAATGAACAGAACGCCGGCGCTGCGACGGTGACGAGAGATGCCAGGCGCAGATGGTGCCGTGGATTCAACAGATGTTGCTCCTGGGAGGGAAGTGAACGGAAGTTAATTGAAGCTTAAGATGCAGCACCCCGCCTCGGTGGTGCTTGCACGTCACAGGATGGAACAATCTGCGGGGATGCAGCGTCAGCACGCCTTTCGGTGGCAAGGCGCTCCGGGAACGACCTGCCTACGGTCGTTCCCGGAGCCTGCTTTACCAGGGGATTTCACCGCCGGTCTCAAGAAATTTACCGGTCATGGGCGAGTCGAGGAGGGCTACGCGGACAATCTCGGCTGCGCCTTCTTCTACCGTCTGCGGACCGCTGTTGCCGTTCAGGTCCGTGGCGGTGTAGCCGGGGTTGACGGAATTGACCGCGATGCTGCCGTCGCGGAACTCATAGGCCAGCTGGACGGTGAACATGTTCAACGCGGCCTTTGAAGCGCAGTAGCCCAGCACCTTCACGGGAGCGTACTTCCAGGCCGGATCGGTCTGCTGGCTGATGCTGCCGAGTTCGCTGGATACGTTGATGATCTGCGCCTTTCCGGCTTGTTGCAGCAGCGGCAGCATGGCCTGCGTCACCGCGACCGTGCCCCCGTAGTTCGTGGCCATGGTCTTGCCCACGGCTTCCAAGCTGACCTTGCTGGGCGGCCCGTCGCCTGCCATGGCGATGGCAGCGTTGTTGATAAGCAGATCGAGTTTGCCGAACTGCGTGCGAATTGTGTCCGCCGCTGTTGATGCTGTCTCGGGTGCGTCCAGGTCAATCCGTATGAAGTGCACGTCGAGACCCTCGGCCTGGAGCTTTTCGGCGGCTTGCTTCCCGAGCTCTTCGTTGCGAGCGGCGGCGAACACGGTCCAGCCGGCCCCGGCGATCTGGCGGCCGACCTCGAAGCCGATGCCCTTGTTGGCTCCGGTAATCAGGGCGACTTTCTTTGCTGCTTGCATGTGTTTCTCCTCTGACTGAGTATATGAAGGAACGTTCAGGTTCTTACTCGCATATGCCGAAAACCAGCGCCCTCGCGTTCGAGCCAAGAAAGACGCCGCAACAGCGCCGGTCCGTGGCCACGGTCGAGGCGATTTACGAGGGGACGATTCAGGTTCTGCTGAAGCATGGAGCGGAACGGCTGACGACGGTGCATGTGGCAAGGCGCGCCGGTGTCTCCGTCGGGACGCTGTACCAGTACTTTCCCAACAAGCAGGCGCTGCTGTTCGCCGTGCTGGAGCGTCACCTGCTGCGGACGGTAGAGGCGGTGGAAGACGCCTGCGCGGCACACCATTTTCAGCCGCTCCCCGCGATGGTGGACGCACTGGTGAACCGGTTTATCGACGCGAAATTAGTCGACCGCGATACCTCGGTTGCGCTGTACCGCATTGCCGCGGAGTCGGGTGGCAACGCGATCTTGAATCGCACGCGGAAGCGCTATGAGGCCGCGATGATCGCCATGCTGCAGACAGCCAAACTGCCGCCCGGCGCCGATGTGAACTTCATGGTGCACGTGATCTATCTCACCATGGCGGGCACGCTTCGCGGGCACCTGGAGAGCAATGCGCCACCAAGGATGACAGGGAAGCTGCGAGAGCATCTTGCGAAGCTGGTCCTGGCGTACTGCAACGCGGTGTGATGGATTTTCGCTCGCATGCGTGACGGTTTATTCTCATCCTCATGGCACTCGATCTGTACACCATTCCCCTTACGAAGATTGATGGAAGCGTCGGCACGCTGGCCGACTTCGGCGGCAAAGTTCTGCTGGTTGTGAACGTTGCTTCCAAGTGCGGCCTGACGCCGCAGTACGACGGGCTTGAGAAGACCTATGCGCGCTATCGCGAGGCGGGGTTTGAAGTGCTTGGCTTTCCCGCGAATGACTTTGCCGGGCAGGAGCCGGGCTCGAACGAGGAGATCGCGCAGTTCTGCCGCAGCACCTTCGGCGCGAGCTTTCCCATGTTTTCAAAGGTGACGGTGGTCGGCCCGTCGAAGCATCCGCTGTACGCCGCGCTGACCGAGGCGTTGCCGGAGTCGGAAGGCGACGGCAAGCAGGGCATGATCGACGGCCTGGTGAAGTTTGGCGTAAAGCCGAACGAGGAGCCGGAGGTGTTGTGGAACTTTGAGAAGTTTCTGATCAGCCGCGAAGGCAAGCCGGTCGCTCGCTTCTCGCCCGACACTTTACCCGATGCGCCGGTGGTTACGCAGGCGATTGAGGCAGAGCTGGCGAAGCGCTAGGTTGGAGCAGGGCCTCTCAAAAGAGTGAAGGTCACGTCAGCAAATTGGCTCGGGATAGCGGGCTGAAGGCCCGTGTTGTAACAGCCTGGGGCGAAGCCCCAGGTCAACGGGCACGACTCTTCTCTAGGGGCTGAAGGCCCGCGTTATACGAAGGACAGGCTGCGCAAAACGCTGGCCTCAGCCAGCAACGTCTGGGCGATGTCTACCTCGGGCTTCGCCCAGGCTTTCACAGCACGCTCTTTTAGCGCGTCTTCGGCGCTGCCACCACGTACGGGGAAAGACACAGGTAGATGTGATCGGCGGAACTAAAGTCTTCTCGTTACAGACGTGTCAGAACGAGCTTTTCTGCTGCAAAGTTGTACCCGTGGCACTATACTTCGGCATCATGCCCACGA
>CAZZVI010000045.1:0-13455 GCA_964657335.1 uncultured Terriglobus sp. | reverse complement strand
AGCCCGGTCGCAAGCCGCCCGCGGGCGTCGGCAAAGATGCCGATCCCTATGCCTCCGGAGTTTGCGGCCGCGCTGGCGAAGTCGAAGATGGCACACGCCACGTTCGAGACGCTCCCGCCAAGCTGCCGGCGCGAGTATCTCGAGTGGATCACCACGGCCAAGCGGCCGGAGACGCGCGAGAAGCGCATCGCCGGTGCGGTCGATATGCTGGCAGAGGGCAAGCGCTTCAACGATCAGTACCGGCCTAAGTAGCGCGCTTCACGGAAAAGAAATCCTGCGAAGCGCCGCTTCGGTCTATAGCGTTGCCGTCCAATCACTATGCAATGGATTGCAATTGTTTTCGCACTGGTCGCCGGCGCGGCGAATCCCTTCCAGGCGGGCACCAATGCCGCGCTGAAGACACAGCTTACGCAGCCTCTGTGGGCGACGCTGTGGGTGTACGCGACCGGCCTGCTCGGCGTTCTGCTGGTGCAGGCCTTTGTGCGGCAGCCCTTGCCGTCTTCTTCGCAGGTGAGCTCCGCGCCGTGGTGGGCGTGGATGGGCGGCCTGATCTCGATTGTGGCGACATTCGCAGGACTGATGCTGGCGCAGAAACTGGGGTCGGGGATCTTCACCTGCATCAGCATCACCGCGTCCATCGTCGTGAGCATCGGGGTGGACCACTATGGCCTGCTTGGAGTCAAGCAGCACAGCGCTTCGCCCATGCGCATGGCGGGTGGCTTGTTGATGGTGGTCGGAGTGTGGATGGTCTCCAAGTTTTAGGGTGTGCCGGCTTTGCCCTCGAGGCTAAGCCGCACCGACCCTCTTCTGCTTGTCATCCCGTAACGCAGTGGAGGGATCTGCTTTTATGCTCGCGCCGGAGAGCAGATGGCGTGGCATGAAAGCAGATCCCTCCGCTTTGCTACGGGATGACAGGACTAAACGTGTCGCGAATGAAGGAGAGTTGTGACGGCACACAACGCATGTGCGCCGCCGCTCTCTTAAGCCTCTAGTAAGGCCGAGGTCCCGGTCCTGCGTGTTGCCAGAAGGCGTTGTATCCTCGGCTGAAGGCGTCGCGATACACCCTGCGCTCCGGTCCGCGGTAGTTGCGGAACTCGTCGCGGTTCATCACGTTTGGCGGCCGATGATTTTCCGCGTCGTGCCTCGCGCCGTTGATGCCGTCGCTGAAACCTCTGCGCTGGATGTCACGTGTGAATTCTGCTGGAGGTGCGTCCCATCCACCCGGGCCGCCTGGTCCCTGTCCGTACCCATACCCTGGAGGCGGTGGCGGTGGGCCCTGTGCGAGCAGCGCGGTTGCCGGTACGAAAAGGCCGGCGGTAAGAGCAGCAATGGCAAAACGGTGAGTCAATTTCATGGTGGTTCTCCCTTCTTCCACACGGGAAGGAACACCACGTTGGAGCGAAGGTTGTGCGCGACTGTTGCCTAAGGGACGTTACTCGAAGTACGTTGCCTGTGATGTGTCCGTCTCGAAGACGGTGCTGGACTTCACACGCACGCGTCCGGAGGTTACATCGGCAAGGCGCCGGCTCGTCTCATCGAAGAAGTACTTCGCCAGATTTTCTGCGGACGGGTTCAGCGTGGTGAAGGGCTCCAGGTCGTTGATCATCTGGTGATCGAGGTAGGCGACGACCGGCTTGAGAATGTCTTTGAGCACCTTGAAGTCGAGCAGGAGGCCATTGCTTTCCAGCTCCGCGCCACACAACGTGACCAGTACGCGATAGTTATGGCCGTGCGGGTTCTCGCACTTGCCGTAGTATTCGCGAAGATAGTGGCCGGAAGAGAAGTGGGCCTGGACGGTGACTTCGTACATATCGATTTACGCTTCTCTTCGAGTTTACGGGAGCTTGTTCTTGTCCATGGGCTTCGTCTTCTCTGCGGCTGCCTTGCGCTCGAGGTAGGAGCGGCGAACCCCAGCCTGGCCGCCCGGTGTGCGGCGGTCGGCCTGCTCGAACATGGACTGCAGAACGGCCATCAGCGCAATCACGAGGGCCAGCAGCAGAAGCACAATGCCAATGGTGCGCCACAGGCTGTCATCGGCCGGTGCGCCCGGCTCGTGCGCGAAGCCGGTCACGGCTAGCAGGTACGACAGCAGGGCAAAGAAGCAGAGCGTACCGGCGAGGATATAGAGATTCCGGCTGAGCATGGCGAAATGGGGCTAGAGAGAGGTTGAGCTGTGCTCGCCGAGCGAACGGCCCGCATCGCGCAAGATCTTCGCGGCGAAGGGCAGGCTGAAGAAGACCGCGGAGAACACCAGCGTCGAGACGACATCATTGCGATAGAACGGCAGACCGGCGACGTAGCACGCGCCCAGGCCGGCGGCGTTGTGCGGATACATGTTGCCGCGCAGCCAGACGGCTCCGTTGCTCAGGAGAAAGAAGCTGGTGGAGGAGAGCAGCGCCGCGATTCCAACACGAAGGGCGCCATGCCTGCGGTGCAACGCTGCGGATGCAGCCAGCGGGACCGCCGCGTACCAAAGCCACGTGGGCAGGTAGCTGAAGACGCTAAACGGAAAGCTGTACGCGTAGACCGTCAGCCAGTAGTCCGACGCTGCGAGCAGGGCGACGGCAAGCAGCACCAGGTAGCGTCGGCCAGCGGGCAGGCGGCTGCCGAAAAACAGGAGTCCTGCGCCGACCATGGTGACGTTCGCGCCGGTGGTGTGCGCCAGGGCGGGCAGCACGCGGCTAAAAACGGCGAGAAGCAGTACCAGGAAGGCCATGAAGTTATTGTTTCACAAGCAGGATTTCGAGCAGTTGAAGCGGGTGCCCCACATCTCGCTCTTGAGATGTGGGATTTCGGGCCTCACTGGTGAGGCGACGATCCCATGTCTCAGAAGCGAGACCCTTCGACGAGCTCAGGGCAGGCTATGGGGCACCCGCTTTTAACCAGCCAAACCGCTGAATTGGCTTACTTACTTCTCGCGCTTTGCCTCATACACCTTCAGCCGCGTATACGCGCCGAGGATCAGCGGCGTTAGGACGCCCTTTGCGCGGGCGAGCAGGTCTCCGAGGACGTGGTCGGCTTCGACCGGCAGGCCTCGCGAGTAATCGCGGAACATGGACGAGGTAAGGGTCGAGGTGGGATCGGTCATCCGCTTAGTCTGGCTCGCGAGCATCCTGTCGTCCGCGGGATAGCCGTTTGCGGCGGCGATGGAGGTGGTTTCGGCAAGGATGGCGCGGGCTAGTTCGCCTCCGCGCGGCGTTGCCATCATGTCGGCCACGGTACCGCCGGAGACAACGCCGACGCAGCCCATGGTGGCGAGAATCCACCACTTCTGCCACAGCGCGGCGACCATGTTGCCGGACAGCGTGGTCTGGTAGCCGAAGACGGCAAGCTCCTTGTAGAGCTGATCAGCGCGCGGCGTGCGCGTGGCGTCCAGCTCCCCGAAGGTGAGTTCATCGAGCTCGGTCAGCATGTGGACGCGGCCCTCCTCGTCCATGTCTGCCACGATACGGACGGTGCCGCCCATCACGCGCTCGCGGCCGAAGCGGTCTGACAGGACGTCGAGGTGACGCATGCCGTTGAGCAGCGGAAGGATGATCGTGTCCGGCCCGACCGCGGGCGCAAAGTCGTGGATGGCCGAGTCGAGCGAGTAGGCCTTCGTGCTGATCAGGATCAGGTCGAAGGGACCCGCCTGCGGCAGATCCGCGGCGGTGATGAGCCTCGGCTGTACCGTCGCGTCGCCGAGCGGGCTGACGATCTGCAGGCCGTCTTTCTTCAACTGCTCGAGCCGCCTGCCGCGGACGAGGAAGGTCACATCGCGGCCGGCCTGTGCCAGCCTGCCGCCGTAATATCCGCCGGTCGCGCCGGCGCCCACCATCAAAATGCGCATCGTTCTCTCTAGCTTGGTTTGTGCGTGAAGATCGGCAGCTTGGTCAGGTCGTTGAAGATGACCAGCACGGCGAACACAAGGATGCAGACAAAGGCTGCCTGGTAGATCCGCTCTTTCACGACGGCGTTGACATCGCGCCGCATGACGCTTTCGATCAGAAGGAAGAGGATCATGCCGCCGTCGAGCACGGGCATGGGCAGCAGGTTGAAGATGCCGAGATTCAGGCTGATGCCGGCCATCAACTGCAGCACGGTCCATGAGCCCATGGACTGCGCCAGGCCGACCTGCTGCGCGATGCCTACGGGGCCGCTGAGATTGCGAACGGAGACCTGCCGCTTGAACATGCCGCCCAGAACGTCGAAGACCAGCGTTGAGTTCTTCGCAAAGTCATGCCACCCGGTCTTGAAGGCAGCGTCGATCGGCTGCTTCGTGGTGACGACCGGCGGCGGCACCGCGGCAAAGCCCAGGCGATATGCCGGCTTGCCGTCCTGAGTGGGTGCAAGGCGCGGTGTCACCGTGAATGTCCGAACCGCATTGTCTCGCGCGACCCTCAGTGTGACCGGCTTGCCGTTGCCGTCTCTCAGGTAAACGCTGGTAGCTTCCGTGCCGTGGAAGGCGTGACCGTCGACACTGAGAATTGCATCGCCGCTCTGCAGGCCGGCCTGTGCTGCCGGCGCGGTCGCATCGGGCACCTCTGCCACGACCACAGGGCCCGCCTGCACGCGCGGCACCAGGCCGAAGACCGTCGCAATCTCCTCCGGACCGAAGTCTTCCGGCTTGCCGTTGTAGTTCACCGGGATGGAGGTATCTACTCGTTGCCCATGATGCATGTAGGAGAACGGCAGGGTGTTGCCGGCTTTCAGGCCGCCCAGCACCATGATGTCCTGCCAGGTGGGGTTTTCCACCGTGTCAAAGCGGACGATGGTGTCGCCCAGCGTGATGCCGGTCTTCGTGGCGGGCGAGTTTGCGGCGATGTAGTCGAGCTCGCCGCGGTCCTGCAGATACTCCACCGTCTCATGGTGGAAGTGCGCCACAAACGTGAAGATCACGATCGCCAGAATGAAGTTCGCGACCGGCCCCGCGATGGCGATCAGCATGCGCTGCCAGCGTGGCTTGGTGTTGAAGTTGCCCGAGTCGAGAGCCTGAACGCCGATCCGGACTGTATCGCTACCTGGCGTTATGTAATCGAGGACAGACGGCGGGGTAGCAACGTTTGTCTCGGTGGGCGAGGTCTGGATCATCTCCATCTCGGTCTCGCCGGTCATCTTGACGTAGCCGCCCAGCGGCAGCATGCAGACCTTGTAATCGGTGCCGTTGTGCACCCATCCGAAGAGGCGCTTGCCCATGCCGATGGAGAATGCCTCAACCCGGACGCCACACAGCTTGGCGACGGCGAAGTGGCCGAACTCGTGCACCAGCACCATGATGCCGAGGATGACGAGAAAGTAGACGGTGACGATCAGGAAATGCGGAATGTGCAAACGAAAGCCCTCAGGTAAACGGCGGCGGGATGCGCGCCGTCAGACAAAGATCAAACCCCATCTTATGACGTTTGCCGCCGCAGGAGGGTGGGTTTCCGGCGTGCAGATCCCAAAGTGGGGTGCGCAAGCTCTACGGTTCGCCCTGAGTGTGTGATCTGACCGGACCGACCACCCCAATCTTGTCATTTCGGCCGGAGCAGGACGGCATCATCCTCCTGCGTAGGGGAGAAAGCTGCTTTTCGTTATCTTCGAAACCTCAAACAGCAGGTTTCTCCACTCCGCTTCGCTTCGGTCGAAATGACAGAGTTGTGGTGCTTGGATCGAAGTAAAAGTTTTGAGTGCCTGACTGTCAACGTGTAACGACTTCATGCGATCTAACGCCGCACCAGCAGCTCCGCTGCGACTTCCCGGGCTGTGTCCCTGGCGGCAGCGTCTGCTTGCAGCACCTCGGCAATGCTGCCGGGGTCGGCTGCGGGGGTCAGCTCCAGAACGCGCTCAATCGTCCGCGGAATGCCGAGGAACGGCAGATCGCCCGCGAGGAAGGCCGCGACGGCGACCTCGTCCGCCGCGTTCAGCGCGATGCAGTGCGCGCTGCCTGCCTTTGCCGCCTCATAGGAAAGGCGCAGGCAAGGGAAGCGCTCGAAATCCGGCTGCTGGAAGTCGAGATGTGCGAGCGCCGCAAGGTCAAAGGTCAGCTCGGACGGCACGCGCTCCGGGTAGGCCAGAGCGTACAGAATCGGCAGGCGCATGTCCGTGACGGAGAGCTGCGCGAGGATGCTGCCATCGACGTACTCCACCAGCGAATGAATGGTGGACTGCGGATGCACGGTGACCCGCACCTTCTCCGGCGGCAGGTCGAACAGGCGGCAGGCTTCGATGATCTCCAGTCCCTTGTTCAACATGGTCGCGGAGTCGACCGTGATGCGCTGGCCCATGACCCACGTGGGGTGCTTCAGCGCCTGCGCCGGCGTGATGCGGCCGAAGTCGGCGAGCGGCGTGTTGCGAAACGGGCCGCCGCTGGCCGTCAGCCAGATCTGCTTGACCTCAGCGGCCGTGCCGCCGCGCATGCACTGATGGATCGCGTTGTGCTCGGAGTCGATGGGCAGCAGGGCGACCTTGTTCGCTCGGGCGGCGGCGGTGATCAGCTTTCCCGCAGCGACCATCGCTTCTTTGTTTGCCAGGCCGATGTCTTTGCCCGCACAGACTGCGGCGTAGGTCGCCTCAAGTCCTGCAACACCAACGATTGCGCTTACGACGAAATCCACATCGGCGAGCGTAGCCACCTGCACGGTGCCTTCGGCGCCATGAACGACCTCGACCTCGTGGATTGCCTCGTTGCGCAACCGCTCTGCCAGCTGCTCCGCAAGGAACTCGCTGCCCATGGAGATGATCTGCGGGCGGAATTCCAGGCACTGGTGGTAAGCCAGGTCGACGTTACGCCCGGCGGCGAGCGAGACGACGCGATAACGGTCGGGGTAGGTGCGGCAGATGTCGAGGGTGCTGGTCCCGATGGAGCCGGTGGAACCGAGGATGGCGATGTTCTTCATCGCCTCTCATTTTCGCAGATTGCGCTTACTGCTTCGGGAGGCGTGCTTCTACATGTGCGAGTCGTTCGCGGATGTCGATGGCAAAATCCAGCTTCTGTGAGAGCGACGCCATCGCCTTGGACTGGTTCTCATCGCGCAGGCGGACTTCGTGTGTGAGCGCTTCGATAGCCTGGGTCAGGCGCTCGCCCTGCGCCTGCAATGCGGCGGTCTGGCGCTCGTCGCGTAAGTGCATTTCGGTGCGAATGCCTTCCATGGAGACTTTCAGGGAACGCAGTTCGGGGACGAGAAGGTCCTGGATGGCGTCGCGGAAGGTTCCTGCGGCTTTAGCTGCTGTACTGCCGATCTCTTTCAGCGGTGCGGCCATACCCAAAGATACCTCAGAACGAACCCAGTCCAGCCGCTTCCTTCAGCAGCAGAAGGTACCAAAGCACCGGTGCAGCCACGAGCAGCGCGTCGATGCGATCGAGGATGCCGCCGTGCCCCGGCAGCATGGCTCCCGAGTCTTTGACGCCGACGCCGCGTTTGAGCGCGCTCTCCAGCAGATCGCCGACCTGTGCTGCGATGTTCACCAGAGCCGCGAGCAGCAGGGTTTGCCACAGCGGCTCGGTGATGTGCAGAACCGTGCTGCCGTGGCGACCAACCAGCTCGCACGCGCCGGCCAACGCGGCCGCGATCACGACTGAGCCGACGAGCGACGCGAGCGCGCCTTCCTGCGTCTTGTTGGGACTCAGTTCCGGCGCGAGCTTGCGCTTACCAAAGGCCTTACCGATGTAGAGCGCGGCGATGTCGCCGGTCCAGACAACCAGCATCAGGAAAACCAGCAGCGTTGCGCCGTTCTCCTTGTTGCGCATCTGCCATAGCAGCGTCAGTGGGTAGGCAATGTAGATCAGGCCGAAGAAGCCTGCGGCAGCGATCGGCAACACACGATCCAGGTGGCCGGTCTTCGCTTCGCGGAAGGCCACGATCGTCAGCAGGCTGAGGCCAAGTGCGCTGAGCACCGGCAGGGGCGAGTCGAGCGGCCGCCAGTACGTCACCGCGAACAGCACGGCGACTGCAGGCAGCAGCCACCATGCAGGCACCACCTCATCGCCGGAGCGCGTCAGCGCGACGTACTCATACGCCGCCAGCAGCGCTACCAGCGCCGACACGATGATCAACGCAAGCTGGTTGCCCCAGAACACCAGCACGAAGACCAGGGCAATGAGGACGATCGCGGTGAGGATTCTCTTCATGGGCCAGAGAGAAGGATACCGCTTGCGGTGCCGGAGGCCAGCGCTGGAGCGTTACTGTCGCACCAGCTCCGGCATCAGCGGTTCGGGCAGTGTTTCGTCGGTGAACTCGGTATCGAGTCCGCCGAAGCGGCGGCTGCGCCCCTGGAATGCGGCGATGCCTTCGAGCAGATGCAGGCCGGTGAAGTCGGGCCACAGGCGCTCGGTGACGAAGAGCTCCGCGTAGGCGATCTGCCACAGCAGATAGTTGGAGACGCGCATCTCGCCACTGGTGCGGATCAGCAGGTCCGGGTCGGGCATGTTGCGGGTGTACATGTGCCGTGTGAGCGCATCTTCGTCGATGCTGTCCATACCGCCTGCACCGAGCAGATCTTCGACGGAGCAGCCGCGGTGGTGCGCTTCGAGGACCATCTCCGCGATGACGCTGCGAGCTGCATCGACAATCTCGGCGCGCGAACCGTAGTTCAGCGCCAGCGTCAGTGTTGTGCCAGTGTTGCGGACGGTCTCGGCCTGGGCCCAGCGCATGGTCTCCTGCACTTCAGGCGGCAGCTCATGCGTTCGGCCGATGTAGTTCATGCGCACGTTGTTGTCCTGCATGCGCTGCACGTTGCCGACCAGGAAGTTTTTCAGCAGCTTCATCAGGAAGCTGACTTCAGCCTTGGGCCGGCGCAGGTTGTTCTCAAGCGAGAAGGCGTACAGCGTGAGGTACGGCAGATTGATGCGGCTTGCTGTCTCCACCACGTCGCGCACGCTTTCGGCGCCGCGCTGGTGGCCGAGGAAGCGCTTCATGGCGCGTTTGCCTGCCCAGCGGCCGTTGCCGTCCATGATGATGGCGACGTGCTCCGGGATGCGGCTGGGGTCCAGCGTGCGGTAGACCGTAAGCTCCTCGGGAGAAAGCTCGTGGACGCGCAAGGGCTGGCTCAGCGGCAAGGGAACGACGCCTCCGTGGCGAGGACTTCCGCTCGACCGTAGCACGTCCGCTCGGGCCGGTGCAATGAATCATCACAGGCCCGGGCGAATGCGCAAGGAGAGGAGGTCGGGCGAACCGCTTAGGCCATGCGGCGACGGCCGCTGGCCAGTTCGCGCACATGGTTCAGGAAGATCGACTTCTGCACCGCGTCAAGCTGCGAGCAGAAGTTCGCGATCTCCGACAGGAACGGATCCGCCATGATGGCGGCTGCTTCGTCTTTGTGGCGGGCCTTCGCGTCACGCAGAAGGGCGCTGATGTCGACCTGCAACGCCTTCGCCAGGCGCTCCAGCGAAGACAGTGTCGGCATCGCCTTGCCGTTCTCAATTTTTGAGATGTAGGTGCGCGGAACGCCCATGCGTCCGGCGAGCTGCCGCTGACTGAGACTGCGTGCCAGCCGCAGGTTGCGAACGGCGGAGGCCACCTGCAGGCCGCTTCCTTCGCTTCCAGCGGCGGTGGGTGGAACCAGCGTCAGAGCGGGAGCCGTGACCGGCTCGGGCTCTTCCACATCCAGCGGCTTGTGGCACTTCCTGCACAACGAACTCGCTGTGCGGAATTGCACCAGGCTGCAATGGTCACAGCGCAAGACCTCACGCTGTTCGACGGGCGCCATCATGGTTGCCATAGTTTGTCTTAGCGGATGGGTGCCAGAGCAAGGCCCCATACCACGCACGTCCCGAAGAACGATTGCGATGTCACTACTCTGATACTGGGTAACCGAATAGTCAAGAGGGAATCCGGATGATTACCGGAGAAAACCGGAAAAAACCGGAGACGAACCTAAAGAGTAACTGGCATGTTCGGCTGGGGCTTGGTAGGCCCGCGGCAGCCAGGCCACACATGCAGAGACCGCCTGCCTCAGAGCCACTCGGAGCTTGTAACGCGTCGAACGCCTGCCGCGTCCCAACGGGCAGACATCGCGGCGATGCTTTCCGGGGCGATGCCGCGGACCGCATCTTCGATCACAGTTACCTCAAAGCCGAGCGCCTTGCCATCGAGCGCAGAGAAGCCGACGCAGTAGTCCCATGCCAGCCCGCAAAGGTAGAGCCGCGACAGACCGCGGTCGCGCAAGTAGCCTGCCAGGCCGGTCGAAGTGCGGTGGTCGTTCTCCAGAAAGGCCGAGTAGGAGTCGACGTCTTTGCGGAAACCTTTGCGCATGATCAGGCCGGCGTGCGGCAGGTACAGGTCCGGGTGCAGACTGGCGCCGTGGCTCTCCTGCAGCGTGTGGTCGGGCCACAGGGACTGGGTGCCGTAGCTCGCCTCGACGGTTTCAACGAAGGGCTGCTTGCCGTGCGTGGTGGCAAAGGAGATGTGGCCGGCCGGGTGCCAGTCCTGCGTCAGGATGATCTCCTGGAAGCGCTCGCCCAGCCGGTTGATGATAGGGATGACGGCTTCGCCATCAGGAACCGCCAGACTGCCTCCGGAGAGAAAGTCCCGCTGTACGTCAATCACCAGCAATGCTTCCTCTTGCGTTGCGCTCATGCCGTCCTCCCCGGTTCCCGATTGGATGCGGTCCCCCTGCTACTTTATTCGGCGCTGCTGCCGGTTGCAGGCAGTGGGCGTTCGTTCGAACCGATACACTTCCCCCATGCTCAAGCCCTGCCATGCCGAGGCGCGCCTGCGGGTGCGCTATGCCGAGACCGATCAGATGGGCGTGGTGTACCACGCAAATTACCTGATCTGGTTTGAGGTGGGGCGTGTCGAGCTGCTGCGTTCACTAGGCATTCCATACCAGCGGCTGGAGCAGGAGTTCGATTGCCTGATCGCAGTGGTCGGCGCGGAGCTGCGGTATCGGTCGCCGGCACGCTATGACGACGAGATCGGGGTTCGCACGCGGCTGGTGCTGCTGCGTGGGTCGCTGCTGAAGATCCAGTACCAGGTCGTTCGGCTGGCAGACGAAAAGCTGCTGTGCGAGGGCGAGACCACGCACGTGGTGGTGAGCCGCGGTATGGAAAGGCGAAAGCTACCGGAACCGTACGAAGCGGTCTTCCGTAGCCTTTTGGCGCAAGGCGCGGAAGCCCAGACGGAAGAAGGCTAGTCCGGCAGTTTGGCGTCGTCGATCGCGGTGGACTGGTTCACCATGTCGCGCAGCTCCTTTGATGGCTTGAAGTAGGGAACGCGCTTGGCCGGCACCTCGACCTTATCGCCGGTCTTCGGGTTGCGTCCTGTGCGTGCGTTTCGCTGGCGCGTGCGAAAAGAGCCAAAGCCGCGGATCTCTACCTTGTCATCTGCTGCGACGGCTTCGATGACGCCCTCAAAAAATGTATCCACAATGACTTCACCGTCGCGGCGCGTCAGCGAGCCGAGCGCCGTTACCTGATCCACAAGATCTGCCTTGGTCATGCCTTGGTACCCCTCCGCTCGTTTAGGGAGTGTACAACGTCAGGCGAAAAAATCTTCCATGCGGCGAAAGTTCACTGTTCCTGTGGCCAAACGCCCTTTTGCGCCAACATGCTGGGAGTGTCCGACAGCCTACAGTTCCGCGTATGATTATCCGCGTTTCAGTAGATCCTCCCCTACCGGCACCAACAGGCACAGCGCGTGGCACCTGCGGTAAGCATTATCATCCCGGCGTACAACGAGAGCCAGCGCATCGGTCAGACGCTTGACCGCGTGCTTGCCTGCATTTCCGCACACGGGTGGGACGCGGAAGTGCTGGTGGTGGATGACGGCTCGACGGATGGAACGCGTCAGACCGTGGAGCGCTATACCGAATCCTTTCCGTCACTTTCGCTGGTGAGCAATCCCGGCAATCGCGGCAAAGGCTACTCCGTGCGCAACGGCCTGCTGCAGGCGACGGGCGAGATCGTGATGTTTACGGACGCCGACCTTTCCGCGCCAATCGAAGAGGCGGAGCGGCTGTTCCGGGCGATTGCCGAGGGCGCGGATGTCGCGATTGGATCACGCTGGCTTGACCGTACGCGGCAGACGATCCACCAACCGCTGTATCGCCGCATCTTCGGCCGCTGCTTCAACGGCGTGACGCGGCTCGTCATGGGCCTGCCGTACGCCGACACCCAGTGCGGATTTAAGGCGTTCCGGCGCTCCGCCGCGCAGACCATCTTCCGTCTGCAGCGGGTGGAACGGTGGGGCTTTGACCCGGAGATCCTCTTTATCGCACGCCGTCTGCACTACAGCGTACGGGAGGTGCCGGTCACGTGGGGTCATGACGAGCGGTCCAAGGTCAGCTACCTGCGCGACGGCGCCAAGATGCTGGAAGACACGGTGCGCATCCGCGTGAATAGTCTGCTTGGACGGTACGAAGGCGCAGTGGCCGCGCTGAAAGATACCGGCCCGCTGGTCACCGCACGGCAGCCTTCCGTCGTTCGGACGGGCACCGGAGTGAGCGCACTGCGGCGTTGACCGCGGCGCTTTAGCCAGGTTTGACAGGGCTCGCCCCGGCAGCGAAGACTTACGGTTGATGCTTCGTTCTTTTCTGATTGTCCTCTCGCAAAATGCCTCGATGCGCCGCATCATGGAACGTTCGGCTCCGGGCCGCAAGCTCTCCAGCCGTTTCGTCGCTGGCCTTACGGTTGACGACGCGCTGCGTGTCACCCGCGATCTGAACCGGCAGGGATTTGCCGTGTCGCTCGACTCGCTGGGCGAGAGCGTGCGTTCCGAGGCGGAGGCAGTTGCGGCAGCGGGTCTCTACCACCAGCTGCTCGATGCGATCGCAGCGGAAGATCTCCATGCGAACGTCAGCGTCAAGCTGACGGGTGTCGGCATGGACGTATCCCGTGAGCTGGCGGCGAAGACCGTCGGCGACATAGTCGCGCATGCGGCGCGGCTGGGAAACTTCGTCCGCATTGACATGGAAGGCTCGCCGTATACCGAGGCGACGATCGTCCTGACGGAGCAGCTGCATGCGCAGCATCCGGGGGCTGTCGGAACGGTGCTGCAGGCGTACCTCTTCCGCACGGCGGACGACGCGGCAAGGCTGCTGCGGCAGGGTATCCGCATCCGGCTTTGCAAGGGCGCGTACAAGGAACCCGCTTCGATTGCATTTCCCGAGAAGTCGGATGTGGACCGCAACTATGTGCAGCTGATGCAGGCCATGCTGCCCTCCGGCGTCTTCTGCGGCATAGCCACGCACGACGCAGCCATGGTGGAAGCGACCGAGCGCTTCGCGGCGGAGCGGGGCATCGCGAAGAGCGCATTTGAGTTCCAGATGCTGTTTGGCGTGCGCCGCGATTTGCAGCGGGACCTGCTGGCCCGGGGATACGGCGTTCGCGTCTACCTGCCGTTTGGCACGGACTGGTATCCGTACTTCATGCGCAGGCTGGCGGAGCGCCCGGCAAATGTGATCTTTCTGCTGAAGAATTTGTTCAAGAACTAAGCGGCGGCGATTCGTCATCCTGAGCGGAACGAAGCGCAGCGTAGTGAAGTCGAAGGACCTGCTTTC
>CAZZVI010000044.1:18836-19993 GCA_964657335.1 uncultured Terriglobus sp. | reverse complement strand
AACTTGCCGCTGCCGCTGTCGTCGTTGAAGTACACGTCGAGCTTGCTGTACTCCTTCGTCTGCTTCATGGTGTCGCGCGGCGCGAAGTGCGACTGCACGTAAGCGAGCGAGCCGTACAGTCCCTCCTCTTCGCCGCCCCACAGCGCGACGCGCACCGTCCGCGCCATCGGCTTGTGTAAGGTGGCGAGGATGCGCACGGCTTCCATCGCCACGGACGAGCCGGTGCCGTTGTCCGTCGCGCCGGTGCCGCCCTGCCAGCTGTCGAAGTGGCCGCCGACCATGACGATCTCGTCCTTCTTCGTTGTGCCGGGGATCTCCCCGATCACGTTGAAGCCCATCTCGTCGTCCTTCTGATACTCGACATCGATGTCGAAAGTCAGCTTGGGCGTCGTGCCATGCTTCAGCAGGCGGCAGATGCGGTTGTACTGCTCCGGCGTAATGGCTGCCATCGGCGGGCCGACGGGGTCCTTGGGATCCTGCGATCCGCCGTAGGACGCGAAGATGGTTCCGCCGTCGCCGTTGTAGCCGGGCGTCAGAGCGACCGCAACGCCTTCGTCCTTGAGGAACTGATTCACCTTGTTACGCAGCACGCGACCGGTCGGCGCGGCGGTCGAGAGTGTGGAAGGCGTGAACTCACCCGGCCGCGGAGGTGCCGCTGCCGGACGCCCGCCGCCGCCGAAGCCGTTGCGGGAAGGATCGGGCGTCATGGTGCGCGCCTCGATCTCGGCGTCAGTCAGGCGATGCGCTTCAGCTTCGGTGTGCATGTCCAGATCGCGCGGATCGAAGATGAGGACGATCTTGCCCTTGAGCTTGCCTTTGTACTTGGCGAAGTCAGCTTCGCTGTGCAGCGGAGCGAGCACTGCGTCGGCGGTCACCGGGCCGTTGGTGCCCGGCGTCCACGCCAGCGGAAAGCCGATCAGCGACGCATATGCGGGCGTCTCCAGCGCGCCGTAGTACTTCTTGATCTGCCAGCCGTAGCCGAACGGACCCCACTTCTCGAGGTGCACGTTCTGCAGTCCCCAGGCCTTCATCTGCGACATGGCCCATTCGGCCGCGGCGTGGTGGTTGCGGCTGTTGTTCACGCGCGGACCGTAGACCTCGGACAGGTAGTAGAGGTTCTCCATCACCTGCGAGTGCTGAAAGGCCTCGCGCTTGAT
>CAZZVI010000044.1:0-18736 GCA_964657335.1 uncultured Terriglobus sp. | reverse complement strand
TCAAAGGTGAAGCCCGCCGCACTCTGCGAAGGCAGAAATGCAGCGGGCCGGTTTGGTCTCACTCAGCCGGAGGTTAAAACGTGACCTTGAAGGCGAACTGAATGTTGAAGGGTTCGCCCAGGCCGATGCCTGGCGAAGCGCTGTTGTTGCGGGTGGCCGTGGTCTGGCCCCACGAAGCGCTGGTCGTCGTAGGCCCGATGGCAGAAACCGTGGGATTGGCGAAGTTATTGAAGTTGAAGATATTGAAGATCTCCGCGCGAAGTTCCGTGTTGATCTTTTCCGTGATCGGCGTGTGCTTGAACAGCGAGAAGTCGACGGTGCGGAAGTTTGGGCCGTAGAGCACGTCGCGACGCAGGTTGCCGTAGTTGCCTAGCGGCGGAGCTGCGAAAAACTGGTCTGTCGTGTTCGCGTTGAGGAAGCGGTACGAACGTGAGGTCGCCGTGGTGGCGAGCAGTGTTGTGCCGCCAACGTAGAGACCGTTCAGGTTCACGACGTTTGGCCGGTCCTTGAGCTGGCGGGTCAGGCTGCGGTCGCCGCTGGAGAGCGGTGCAATCGGCTGGCCGCTGGAATATGTGAGCAGCGCATTCGCCTGCCATCCCTTCGTGACGCGAGGCACCGCGTGGAAGAACTGCGGGATGTCGTAGAAGAGCGTGCCTGTGACCACGTTGCGGTTGTCGAAGGTGCTCGGGCCGTAGTCCTGGTGAATGTTGTAGCTGTTCATCGGAGTCGTCGGCGACGATACGTCGTCCATCGACTTGCTCCACGTGTAGTTGACCACCAGGTTCAGGCCCTTCCACGCCTGCTGCCGGATCGTCGCCTGCAGCGAGTTGTAGTTTGAGCTGCCGCTGGAGTTCAATTGGTTAATGCCGAGGAACTGCTGGCCCGTAAGAATGGACTGGTTCGGCAACACGGTCTGCGTGTACGGGCTGGGAGACGCTGTGCTCGTGCCGTTCGCCAGCGGCTGGTTCAGATCGAACAGAGCCAGCAAATGGCGTCCCGCCGATCCAACGTAGCTGATCGTTGCAAGCGTGTGTTTGCTGATCTGCTGTTCCACACCCAGGCTGTAAACGGTCGAGTACTCCATGCCAATGTTCGGGTTCACTGCGGCGATTCCCAGTTGCGGCGGAACCGCGCTGGTGAATGGGTTCACGCCGACGGCCCACTTGACGTTCGTTGCGTTATAGATCACGGCCGCGTCGGGACCCGCTGGATTGTTCTGCAGGTAGTTGGCGCCGCCGTTGCCCGTGCTGCCCGACACCATGGAGACCATGCCTGGAACGTCATAGAAGATACCGGCCGATCCGCGGATGACCGTGGCGTCGTTCGACGTCGGCGAGTATGAGAAGCCGAATCGCGGCGCAATGGCGGTCTTATAGTTGTTGTACGTACCCAGCTGGAAGCCCGGCGTTGTGCCCGGAAGGAAGTTGTACACATCGTTCAACTGTGCATTCACAACGCCCGGCAACGTGTAACGAAGACCGAAGCTCACGTTCAGCTTCTTGGTCGCCTGCATGCTGTCTGAGACCCAGAAGTCTTCCGTGTTTAGAATCCACACACGCTGGGCATTGCCTTGAAGCAAACGCGCGCCGGAGCTGCCGGTGTTCGTCGGTGCGCCATACAGGAAGTCAGCGATCTCAGTCATACGCGAGCAATCGACAACGCCGAGCGTGGCGCAGGTCGCGGTCGCCTTGGCGCTTGGAGCCTGAGCGCCTGTGGACCACCCAAGACCGCCGGTGCTTCCGCGTTGTCCATCAAACGTGAACGTGCCGCGCGCGCTCGAGAAGTACAGCTGGTTCACATTGCCGCGGCGATACTCGCCACCAATCTTGATCGAGTGCTTGCCGAGCGTCAGGTGGAAGGCGTCCGCGATGTCGCCCGTCACGTCGGTACGGCCCGACGGCTGCGTCGCGCCCACCTGGTCGAAGCCGGTACCTGTGCCGCCGCCGGAGAAAATGATCGACGGTGCGCCCTGGGCAACGATGGGATTGGTGATGCCGAGAGTTAAACCAGCGTTCGTCTGCGGATTAAAGCTTTGGTTCGCGTCGTTGAAAGTCTGCAGAAAATAGTTCATGCCCAGCGTCAACTGGTTGAGCATGCGGCTGTTCAGAATGTACGTATCGATGATCGACGCGTTGTGAATATGCATGGGCGCCGTCTGAAAGTAGTCGGCGTACAGCGAAGCGGTCGGCGCCGTCTGCTTACCGGTGGTGCCCAAATACCGCAGCGAAAGGTGATGCTTATCGGTGAAGTTATGGTCCAGCTTGATGATGCCGTTGAAGCTGTTGTAGTTCGCAGGTGCGCTGGCGAGATAATTGTTGACCGTCGCCGGCAAAGCCTTCGTATTGGCGGGGTAGAGCAGCTTGTAGAGATTCAGGCTGAGCTGGCTCGGTACCTGGTTGAAGGCTGCGAGAAACTGCGTGCCCTGGTTGATCCACGCGTCTGTAAGCACGGTGTCGGAGCCCGAAGTATTTGCCTTCGCCACCTGGATCTCACCGGCAAGAAAGAGGAACGTGTGATCGTGCCAGATAGGACCGCCAAGCGTGAAGCCACCCTGATGATTACGGATGAGCTGCTTGCGGCTGCCCGGCGCCTGGAATGGATTGAGGGCCGCGAAGAACTCGTTGCGGTCAAAGTAGAAAACATCACCATGGATGTTGTTGGTTCCTGAACGCAACACCATGTTAGAGTTCGCGCCGGCGTTGCGGCCCTGGTCGGCTTCGCCCGCAGCCTGCATGGAGAATTGATCGATCGCCTCGATTGGGATCAGGCCTCCTGGAACGCTGGCGATGCCACCCTGGTTTGACGCAACAATACCCAGCCATGCATCGACGTTGTCCGTGCCATCTACCTGGAAGTTAATTGCCGTGGTGCGCGAGCCGTTGACCGAGTTGCTGAGCGCGCTGACGCCCGGAGCGAACTTCGTCATGCGCGTGAAGTCGCGGCCGTTCATCGGCATTTCCTGCACGGACTTTGAGTCGATAACGGCGACGAGCGCCGAAGACTGCGTGTCCGTCTGCACCGCCGACGCAGTGACTTCGACAACGGTTGATTCCGCGCCTACGCTGAGCGCCACGTCCTGGGTGACGACCTTGGTCACCTGAACATCGATCTTTTCGAACTTACGCGTCGCAAAACCCGGCGCGATGACGGTCATGTCATAGATGCCGGGGGTGAGTTCCGGGAAAGAATAGTCGCCGGCGCTGTTTGACTTGCTGTTGATGACAGCGCCGGTCGCGGGGTTTGTGAGTTGAATCGTCGCGCCTGCAACGATGGCGCCGGACGCGTCCGTCACCGTGCCGGAGATGGTGCCGCGAAAGGTCTGCGCGCCAGCAACCATGCTGGAGACGAGGACGGCCGAGGCGGCGAGTGCAAGTCGCGACGGCTTCGTGAACATGCTCATGGTGCTCTCCTGGAGGCTCGCGCCGGCCGAGTTGTGATGTACAGAACTGCTAGAACGTCACTTTGAAGGCGAACTGCATGTTGCGTGGCTCGCCGACTCCGATACCGGGAGCCGACGACGAGTTACGCGTTGCCGACAACAAGCCGAAGCTGGAGCTGGTCAACGTGCCGCTTGGGTTGGCGAAGTTCGACTGGTTCCAGATGTTGAACACCTCGGCACGAAGTTCTGTGTTGATGCGCTCGGTGATCGGCGTCATCTTGACGAAGGACATGTCGACATCGCCGAAGCCGGGGCCCTGCACGCTGTCGCGACGCTCGTTGCCGAACGTGCCCGAGGGTGCTGCAACCCAGGCAGCCTTGTTGAGGTAGGAGTAGGTGCGCGACGTGGAGGAAGCATTCGTGACACGAGTCACGAATGGAGCGATGCCGGCGACGCGGTTTGGGCGATCGCGGCTCGCTTCACCGGATCCGCTGGTGTTGGTGCCCGCCAGGATGTTGATCGGCGTGCCACCTGCAAAGGTGTACAGCGCGTTCACCTCATAACCCTGGGTCAGGCGCGTCGCGTGGCTGGTGAACTTCGGCACGTTGTAGTGCGCATTGCCGGTGAAGTTGTTGCGCACGTCGTAGCTGGAGAGGCCGTAGTCACCGCGAAGATTCAGGCTGTTCTGCGGCGTGGTAGTGCTGGATGCATCATCCATCGCCTTGGACCAGGTGTAGTAGGTCTTCATCGAAATGCCATGCCATTGCGCCTGCGCAAGACTGACTTGCAGCGAGCTGTAGTTCGAGGTCGCGCCACTGTTGACCTGGTTAATGGCCGTCAGATACGGATACTGCGCAGCGTACGGACGAACGCGGTTCGCGACCACCGGCGTGATGGCGACCTGGTTCAGATCGGCTACCCATCCAAGGCGACGGCCCAGGCTGCCAACATAAGCAACCGTAAGCATCGTGTTCTTGGCCAGTTGCTGCTCTACGTTCAGGTTGAAGTTCTGCAGATAGGCAGCGCGGTAGTTCGGGTTGATGCTGAGAATGCCCAACGATGTGGTGGGCTGGCCGTTTGCGCCGAACTGCACACCCGCGGGGAAGCTGGTCTGACCCAGGATAAAGTTTGCGCCACCGTTTACGGTGACAGCCGCGTTGGCATCGCCCGGGCTGCCGAAGATACCGGCGCTGGCGCCGTTACCGATGCTGTTGTAGACGAACTGGCCGACCGTCGGCTGATCGAAGAACCAGCCGTACGCGCCGCGAATCACCGTGGTGGGCTGACTGAAGGGCGTGAACGCAAAGCCGACGCGCGGAGCAACATTGCCCAGGTTGCGGGCGTACAGCGGAGCCTTGAAGTAGCCCGCCTGAGGCGTGAAGTTGTAGATGGAGTTGCGGTCGTCCGAGATGACCCCGTTGTAACTCCAGCGGACACCATAATTGAGCGTTAGCCGGTTCGTCGCCTTATAATCGTCGCCCGCAAAGAGGTCGAAGGTGTTCACAAGGTAGACGCGCTGCGGATTGTTACGCAGGATGGTGGCACCGGATGCATTTGCGCGCGTTGTACCGGCTACAAAGTCTGCCACCTGGATGCCTGTCGAGCAGTTCGCGCCTGGCTTTGTGCCGTTAAACCCGGCGTTCAGCGGGTCCAGCCCGGCGGCGGCGCACTCAGCCGGAGTGACCGGGTTCGCACCGTTATTCGTGTACCGGGTACCGTCGAAGTTGAACGTACCGCGGCCATTCACAAAGTAGGCGACGTTCAGGTTCGCGTGACGGTATTCACCACCCACCTTGATGTCGTGGCGGCCAACAGAATAGTGCAGCGTGTCGTCGACATGGCCGGTCACGTCCTGGCGTCCCAATGGAGGGGTGGCGCCGGTGTAGTCGAACGATCCAACATAGAACTGCGGAGCGCCGTGCGCGAGCTGTCCGGTCAGGCCGAGCGGCAGGCCGTTACCCTGCACGTCAAAGCTCTGATTCCGATCGTTGAACACCTGCAGGAAGGACGATGCCGCAGCCGTTACCTGGTTCGTCAGCCTGCCGCTGAACGAGCTGATCTGCGAGATCTGGAAGTTGTGAATGTGCATCGGCGCGGTTTCGAAGTAATCCGCAAAGTGCGAACCCACGTCGGCCGACTGCGTGCCCGTGGTGCCCAGGTAATGGGCCGAGATGCTGTACTTGTCGTTGAACTTGTGGTCGAGCTTGATGATGCCGTTGTAGCTGTTATACGTGTTGATGCCGTTCGACTGGTACTGGTTCGTGTAACCCGTCGTGGCGCGGCTCACGGCCGGGAACAGCAGGGTGTACATGTTGAGGGCGACCTGGTTCTGAGCGATCCCGCGGCTTGCAAGCAGGCTCTTACCGGCGGCGATCCAGGTGTCGTTCACAACGGTGTCAGACAAGCTGTTGTTCGCCTGCGCGATCTGGATTTCACCCGCGATAAAGAAGAACGTTTTGTCCTTGAAGATGGGCCCGCCAACGGTGAAGCCGCCCTGGTGGTTGCGGATTTCAGGGATGCGGCTGCCGACAGCGACGGACGGACTGAGCCATGCGAAGAGTTCGTTGCGGTCGAAGTAGAAGACATCGCCATGGAACTGGTTGGTGCCGGTGCGCAGCACAAGGTTGCTGTTGGCTCCGCCATTGCGGCCCTGGTCGGCTTCACCTGCCGCCTGCAGTGAGAATTGATCGATCGCCTCAACCGGGATCAAACCGCCTGGGATGCCGGCGATGCCGCCCTGGTTCGATGCCACCGCGTTCGACCACGGATCGTTGTTGTCCGCACCGTCAATCTGATAGTTGACCCCGGCGGTACGTGTGCCGTTGACCGAACCGTAGCTGTAAGGGCTGACACCGGGGGCCAGGTGGACCATCTGCTGAAAGTTACGGCCGTTCAGCGGGATCTGTTGCACGGACTTCTGGTCGACGACAGCAATGAGCTGACTGGTCGTGGTGTCGAGAGCGACACCCGAAGCCTGCACATTCACAATCGTTGATTCTGCACCGACGGAAAGCTGGATCTTCTGATCGCGGATCTTCGTCACTTCGATCGCGATGTTGTCCAGCGATTGCGCCGTGAACCCGGGGGCGCTCACGACAAGCGTGTACGTGCCGACAGGAAGTTCAGGAAAGCTGAAGTCGCCGGCGCTGTTCGTTTTGCCGGTAAGCGTCTCGTTCGTGGCAGGGTTCTTCAGCTGTACGTTCGCATTTGGAACAGCCGCGCCGGACGCGTCCGTGACCATGCCGGTCAGGGTGCCGCGGTAGGTTTGTGCGCCGGCAACCAAGCTGGAGATAAGGACCGCTGAGGCGGCAAGGGCGAGACGCGACGACTTCGTGAACATGCTCATAGAGCTCTCCTTGAGAAGGCTCGAAACACGGAACATGGCACCAGAACCGACGAGGTGACGCCTGTTACGCCCCAAAAACCGGTATAGAAACACACGCGGCCCGGGTTTCCGAACGACTAAGAATCTGATTTGTGTAGAAACTTCAATCTAATTCACTTGCCGCTCACAATGCAACTTCGCAGGCATTCGGCCGAGCCGTTGGAACCTTGGGCTAAGCGCACCAGGGGCGCCAGATTAGGCCGGTCACATGTGCGCGCTCACCTTTCACAACTATTCCCATTCCGGGGCGTTTTCTGAGAGAGTCCGCAACCGTCTCACAGGGGAAGAGGCCATACACGTGCAGTCTCCTGACCGAGACGGGTTAAGCTCCTCAGTACGGCTCTCACTAAAGGGTCCACGAATCATGCTGATGTTCCGACGTCCCACCCTCCGTGTTTGGCCCGCAGTCGCGGGTGTGGCCGGCCTGTTTGCCGCGATGCTGCCCGCACAGAGTCCCGTGCGCAGGCTCGCCGCCGTGCCGGCGGCAACAGAGTCACGCGTCGCGCTGGCCGGCGACATCGGCAGCCGCCACACCGCACACGCTGAAGTGCAGGGCGCACTCGCCGGTGAAACGGCGCTGACCAGCATGGCGCTCGTGCTGAAACCCACGACTGCGCAGGACGCCGCGCTGACCCAGCTGCTGCAGGACCAGGCAAATCCCGCTTCGCCCAGCTATCACCAGTGGCTGACACCAGCGCAGTTTGGGGCTCGGTTCGGCGTGGCCGACGCAGACCTCACGATCCTGGAGACCTGGCTGCAGAGTCGCGGCTTCACCGTCAATGCCCTCGCCCCCAGCCGCAATCGCATCACCTTCTCCGGTACGGCATCCGCAGCAGAGAATGCCTTCGGCGTCCACATGCAACGCTACCGCCGCGGTAACCAAACCTTCTTTGAGAACGCGGATGCGGTGCAATTGCCCGCATCGCTTACCGCCGTCGTCGGCGGCGTTACAGGGCTCAGCAGTTACCGCCTGCCTGCGCCACAGGCGAAGCATGTAGCCATATCTCAGGCCGCAACGGCTTCGCCGGACTACACCACATCGACAGGCACGCACTATATCGTCCCGTGGGATTTCCGGCAGATCTTCGGCATCAACACGCTGATTAGCTCCGGGTACACCGGCAGCGGCATCAAGATCGGTGTCATTGGCCAATCCGCGGTCGACACGACGCAACTCACATACTTCCAGCAGAAGACGGGCCAGACCGTTAGCCTGCCGACCATGGTGCTGGTGCCGAACACCTCCGCTTCCGCAAAGGTCTCGGGCGACGAAGAAGAGTCCGAGCTTGACCTGGAGTACGCCAGCGGCAGCGCGCCCGGCGCCTCGGTCCAGTTCATCTATACCGGCTGTGCCAACGCGGCCACCGAGAACTGCAATAACAATGGCGTTTTCGATGCCCTGTCGTACGCCATCACGGACGACCTCGCGCCCATCCTCACGCTAAGCTACGGCGGCTGCGAGGCGGAAGACGCAAGCTACGCTACCAGCACCCTGGAGCCGTTGCTGCGGCAGGCCAACGCCCAGGGTCAGACGGTTCTTGTCTCTTCCGGCGATTCCGGCGCAGCCAGTTGTGAAACGAGCGACGACCCGAAGACGGCAACCGCAGGTTTGTCCGTCTCCTATCCTGCCTCGTCCGCCTATGTAACGGCGGTTGGCGGCACCACGCTGAACAGCGACAGCAGCACGTACTGGAGCAGCACGAACAACAGCTTTCTTGGCTCCGCGATCGGCTACATTCCTGAGGTCGCGTGGAACGACACCGCGTCCTACGGCTCGCTGACGGCGAGCGGCGGCGGCTTCAGCAAGATCTTCGGCAAGCCCTCCTGGCAGACCGGGACCGGTGTGCCTGCAGACGGCCATCGCGATGTGCCGGACGTAGCCTTTCCCGCCAACGTGTCGGAGCACGCCTACCTGATCTGCGACGGCGAAGACCCATGCACCAGCGGCACCCAGAGCTTTACGTTGAGCTCGACCGGTCGCGACGGTGGTGGCGTCGGCGGCACCTCCGCCTCGGCGCCGAACTTTGCCGCGATGCTCGCCGTCATCGAGCAGGCCAACGGTGGCAAGTCGCTGGGCAACATCAACCCCAGCCTGTACTCACTGGCAGCGAGCGCCACCGGCAGCACCATCTTCCACGACATCACCAACGGCAACAACATCGTTCCCTGCACCACGGGCACAACCGACTGCACTACGGGCAGTTTCGGCTATAGCGCAAGCACTGGGTATGACGAGGTCACCGGGCTCGGCTCCATCGCTGCACCAGCGCTCTTGACCGGACTTCAATCGATCTCTACGGCGAGCGGAAGTAAGCTGACACCCACCGTCGGCCTCAGCGCCTCCACCACCACGCCCTCTCTGAATACCTCGGTGACCTTTGCCGCAACAGTCACCGACGGCAACACCACAACGCCCACCGGAACCGTGACGTTTGCGGTCGACGGCACGACGGCCGGGTCTGCGGTGACGCTGACCTCGGGTGCCGCGTCGTACACCCTGAGCGCCGGGTTCACGACGATCGGCAGCCACACGATCACGGCTACCTACTCCGGCGATAGCAACTATCTATCTGCGTCCAATTCTCTAACGATCACCGTCTCTTCCACGGTAAGCACCGGCAGCGGCAGCATCAGCATGACGAGCTCTCCCGCCACGCTAACCATTACCAGCGGCACTTCTGGAACCGAAGCCATCACCATCACCTCCAACGGCTTTGCAGGACCGCTTACCTTTCGGGCTGCACTCACCAGCGCAACGTCCTCCACCTTCCCTTATTGCCTTTCGATCACCCCTGTGACACTGACTGCGAACGCCTCCCAAACCGCTACGCTCACGGTCGATACCGTTTCGAATTGCGCGACCACTGGGGGCATCACCGTCAGCAGTTCCGTACAGCCGGCGCGACTGCCATTCGGGGTTGTTCCGACGCGCCGCGGCATCGTTCTTGCAGGGTTCTTCGGTGGCGCACTCGCACTGTTCGGGCTGCGACGCCGCCGGCTCACAACGGCACTGTTTGTTGTTCTGACGGGTGTGCTCGCATTCGGCCTGTCGGGTTGTGGCAGCGGTGGAACGTCCACAACCACTACGACAACAACCGGCACCGGGACAGGCAGCACCGGCAGCACGGCGACCGGGACCTACGGCCTGCAGATCTCCGCGTATAGCTCCAGCAATCCGACGATCTCCGCGAGCACGACCTTCACGCTCGTAGTGCATTAACGTCACGCTCTCCGGCCGCCAGCCGCGGTCATGCGTTCCCGTCCGGTAAGCTGGGCAGCGGCGATGCACGAAGGTATACCATCCCGGACGGCGTACCGCGTGGCGCTGCGGCGGGCAGCGCACCAGGTCTTCGACCGGCCGATCGTCTTTCCTGACCCCCTGGCGCTGCGCATCCTGGGTCTGGCAAATGCAGATCGCCGTACGCTGGACATGAGTGAAGTGCGTGCTCCGGCGCGGCCAGGCTCCGTCTCGTTGCGGGCGTTCCTAGTGGCGCGATCCCGCTTTGCGGAAGACGCGCTGCACGCCGCCTATCGCAGCGGTGTTCGGCAGTACGTCCTGCTGGGATCGGGTCTGGATACCTTCGCCTACCGCAATCCGCATCCAGATCTTCGAGTCTTCGAAGTCGATCATCCGACAACGCAGGCGTGGAAGCTTGATCTGCTGCAAGACAACAACATCGCAGCGCCTTTCTCGGTGACCTATGTCCCGGTCGACTTCCAATGTGATCTGCTCGGAGAGCGGCTCGCCGTTACCGGCTTCGAACAAACCCGGCCAGCGGTCTTCGCATGGCTGGGCGTCGTGCCATATCTGTCCTACGCAGGGTTTTCGGCGACGCTTGACTACCTGTCTGGATGTGCTCCAGGCAGCCTTCTGATCGCTGATTACGGTCTGCCGCGCGACTGCCTGCCGTTTCTCGAGCAACTCGCCTTTGATTCTCTTGCAGCGCGCGTTGCCGCAGCGGGCGAGCCCTTCCAGCTTTTCTTCACCTCGGCCGAGTTGCACGCGGAGCTCGGAAGACGCGGATGGCAGGTGAAGGAAGACCTGGATCGCGCCGCAATCAACGCACGCTACTTCGCCGAGGGCAAATTGAAGTGCCTGGGCAGTGGAGCGCATCTGCTGCAGGCCCAACTTGGAACAGAATGATCCGCAGCAGCCTGTTGGCGTTCAAGTCCTCGGCTGATTCGCGAAAGCCTGGGCATAGTTTGCACCTAGACTGGGAGCGAGCGGTCCGGTCTTATCGATATGTCCGATCTCCTGCAGGAACTCGAACCTCGCGTGCTTACCTATGTGGAACAGATCGGTAGGCTGTTCGTCTGGCTGCTCCTGCTGGCCGTGATCTTCACACCACTGGAACGCCTCTTCGCGCTCCATCCGCAGAAGTTCTTTCGAAAAGATGTTGCCGCTGACCTGATTTACTACTTCCTTAGCAGCTTGACGCCCGCACTGGTGCTGAGCGTGCCGCTCTCAGTCCTGGTGTGGGGTGTGCATGCACTTGCACCGGGTTCTTACTTCGAGTGGGTTGCCGGAGCCCCGGTATGGGTGCGGGCGGCTCTGGCGCTAGTCATTGGTGAGATTGGCTTCTACTGGGGCCATCGCTGGAGCCACGAGTTGCCCTTCCTGTGGGGCTTCCACGCCGTACACCACAGCGCCGAGCACATGGACTTTTTGGTGAACACGCGGGCTCATCCGGTAGACATTGTCTTCACGCGACTTTGCGGCCTTGTTCCGATCTACGTTCTGGGGCTGGCTTCACCCGTAAGAGGAGCGGCAGGGTTGATCCCCGTGCTGGTGGTGCTTGCCGGAACGGTCTGGGGCTTCTTTATTCATAGCAACGTGCGCTGGCGCCTGGGTCCCGTGGAACATGTGGTCGCAACCCCGGCGTTCCATCACTGGCATCACACGAACGATAGCCCTGAGCTCTTCAATAAGAACTACTCTTCCATGCTTCCCTGGATCGACCGCATTTTCGGTACGCTTCATCTGCCGAAGGACCGCCACCCGGAGCGCTATGGGATCGATGAGAACTTACCGCCAGGCGTGTTGGGCCAACTGCTGCAACCATTCCGTAGCGAGCCGAGCCTGGGAACGCGAGAGCGGGAACGCGAAAGACTATCCCAAAATGAAACCGCGTAACGAAACGAATCTTCTAAAACGGGAAAAACGAAATAGCCGTAGGAATAATTTTCTAAGTGAATAAGTGTCCGCTGCTATGCTCTGCCTATGCATCGCACCTGCCGTAATTTTCCATGACGACGCAGCTGCGACTGAAATACATATTCCGCTTTTTCAGGAACAACATGCGATCGTTTTGTAACTTGCTCCCTTTGGCTGCTGCGGCTGCCTTCACGATGCTTGGTGTCGTGACCAATGCCAGGGCGAACGTGATTAACATCGCCGTTCAAAATGGTAGTTTTGAGACCCTCGGCACGCCGAACACATCAGGACAGCTGTATGCTCCCGGCGCTACGAACAATCAAAACACCCAGACGGTAACTGGCTGGACGAGCAGCCCGTATAGCACCGGTCCGACGTCCACGGTTCCCGGTTACAACTTCGTAATGTCATCAGACGCCACTGCGAATGCAAGCGGCGCTTACGGCCCATCCTACGGTAGCCAGTATGGCGACCTTTATCTGTGGTCACAGAATCCTGATGGCACTTCCAACGGCATCGGGACCAGCCCGGCCGGCGGCAACTTCCTTGCGATGGATGGTGCCTTTGAGTCATCCGCGATCTCGCAGGTCATCAGCGGGCTGACGATCGGCATGGACACGAAGGTGTACTTCTACTATGCCGGCGCCCAGCAATACACCTTCACCGGCCCGACAACGGAAGCATTCCAGGTCAGCCTGACAGACAACACTGGCGCAACCCCGTCCACGCAGAGTGTAACGACCGCTTACCTCGACGACTCCAGCCACGGGTTTACTGGATGGCACTACACCGAGGTCGACTTCGTACCGACCGCAACCACTGAGACCTTGAGCTTCCTGGCCAAGGGTACGCCGGATGGTCTGCCGCCGTTCTCATTGCTGGATGGCGTCAGCATCGTACAGGTCACACCCGAACCGAGCACTCTGGCCCTGCTGGGCACCGGTGTTCTCGCGGTGGGCGGATTACTACGCCGCCGTCGGATGCTCAATCAGCGCCGGTAGCCCCGTCCTCTAGCGCGTCTCCTGATCGCCAGACGATCTGGCAACAAGTTCGATGCGCCTGCCAATGGACATACGCGGCCAGGTCCACGTTGCCGGCGATGTATCTTGGTGCAGGGTGCATGCAGAAGTACCCTCCCGAGCCCGCAGGTGGCGACGAGTTTCCTTAACCTGCATCATTTGTCTTACCTTGCGGGTCTGTTCTTCTGTACCCATGGTGGAGGACTCACTTGGCTAAGATTTTGATTACCGGCATCGCGGGATTCATCGGCTCGAGCCTGGCGGCCGCGGCGCTGGAGCAGGGAGCGGAGGTCGTCGGCATCGACGACCTGAGCGCAGGCAAACTTCAGAACATGGAGCGCTTCCGCAAGCGAATCGACTTCCGCGAGGCAAGCATCCTGGACGACGGCGCGCTTCTCCATGCATCTCGCGGCGTGGACTATGTCTTTCATGAGGCGGCGGTTGCCTCCGTTCCGCGTTCCGTCGAAGATCCGCTCGGCACAAACGACATCAATCTGCGTGGCACGCTGCTGGTCCTTGAAGCTGCACGTGCGGCCGGCGTCAAGCGCGTGATGTATGCGGCCTCTTCCGCAGCCTATGGCAACGCGCCCGAGCTGCCCAAGCGCGAATCCATGCTGCCGGAACCGGTATCGCCCTATGCGGTGCAGAAGGTGGCTGGCGAACACTACCTGGCAAGTTACACGCGCACCTTCGGGCTCGAAACCATCTCGTTGCGGTACTTCAATATATTCGGCCCGCGGCAGGATCCATCTTCGCAGTACTCGGGTGTGCTGGCCCGCTTTATTGCCATGATGATTGCCGGCGAGACCCCCACCATCTTCGGCGACGGCCAGACCAGCCGCGATTTCACCTACATCGACAACGTGGTCAGTGCGAATCTGCTCGCCGCGAAAGCGCCCTCATCCGTTGCAGGAGGCGTCTTTAACGTCGCCACCGGCGAGCGCACCACGCTACTGCAGGCCTACAAATGCATTAAGCAAATCACCGGCTACACAGGCGACGTGAACTTTCAGCCGGAGCGCGCCGGCGACGTGAAGTACTCGTTGGCGGACATCTCCCTTAGCCGGGAGATGCTCGGCTATGAAGTGATCGCCGGCTTGGACCAAGGGCTGAAAAAAACGATTGAATGGTATCGCACCGAGGCTTCGGTCTGACTCTTCGCCCTGTACTACGATGGGTGAATCACTCGAAGACTCTGCCTGGGGGCTAGGTGTCGAAGCGCTTTTATCGCCCGGAGCTCGACGTCATCCGGTTTCTCGCCTTTCTGGCCGTATTCCTACATCACAGCCTGCCCATTCTTCCCAACGGCTCGTGGGCAGTGTCGTTCACCATGGCGTGCGCCTTTGGCCTTTGCGTTTTTTTCTCGCTAAGCGCTTATCTCATCACCACGCTTCTGCTGCGAGAGCGAGTGCAGGTCGGCACCGTCAACCTGCCGATGTTTTACAAGCGGCGCATTCTTCGCATCTGGCCGTTGTACTTCTTCGCCCTGGGTTACGGCCTGCTGTTCGACCGGCATACAGGAAGCTTCGCAAGCAATCCGTCGTGGTATGCCGCCGCCCTGCTGATGGTGGGCAACATGGTAGGCCCAGTCGAGTCCATCGTCGGCCAGCTGTGGAGCATATCGCTCGAAGAACAGTTCTACGTCGTGTGGCCATCGGCGGTGAAGTACTTGACGCGGCGCGGCCTGCTGGTCTCGGCACTCGGCTTCGTGGTTGTGTCGAACATCGTGCTGGCATACTTCGGGGAGGTCCACGCCGACACCTGGCAGCGCATCTGGTGGAACACGTTGGTCCAAATGGAGATGTTTGCCGCCGGGATTCTGTTGGCCATGTTCCACGTGAAACATGGCGCGGTGCGGCGGTCGTGGTCGGTGCGCATTCCGGGCCTTGCCGCAATCCCAGTGATATGGGTGCTCGCGGTGAAATATGGCGGCATCAAGGGCTACGATCTGAACGCGCGCGGCCCGTTCAGCCTTTGTCTTGGCTTCGCTGCAGTGGCCGTAACGTGCGCCGCGCTGATCGACCTGCTGACAGGACTGGAACACTGGCCGAGGCCCGTTGTCTACTTCGGCAAGATCTCTTACGGCTTGTACGTCTTCCACACGACCGGCATTTACCTGGCAGAGAGACACCTTCGCAGCCTGCGCCACTCCGAACGAATGGTGGTGGCGTTGGCTCTCACGATGGCCGCCGCGGCGCTGTCATACCGCTTCATCGAGTCACCTTTTCTGCGACTCAAGGAGCGCTTTGAGGTGGTTCCGTCACGACCCGTGGAATAGGGCGCCTCGGGCTCGACAAGCTTAGATCGGAAAAGTCGCCAGCCACTCCCGGAACTTTGGGCCCAAATCCTTGTGCTTCAGGCCGAACTCCACGGTGGCCTTCAGGAAGCCGAGCTTGTCGCCTGCATCGTGGCGTTTGCCTTCATAAGTAAAGCCATAGACGCTCTCAAACTGCAGCAGGGCTTTGATGCCGTCCGTCAGTTGCAGTTCGCCGCCCGCACCGGGCTTGAGCATTTCGAGCATCTCGAAGATGCGCGGAGTCAGGATGTAGCGGCCGATAATCGCGTTCTGGCTGGGAGCCTCATGTGGCTTCGGCTTCTCGATCATGTCACTTACCTTGTGCAGGCGCGAGTTGCCGTCGACGGGAGCGCAGTCCAGACAACCGTAGTTCTGAATGGCGTCGCCTTCGACGACCTCGCTGCCCAGAATGGAGGAACCAGTCTGCGCGAAAGCCTCGACCATCTGCTTCATGCATGGCGTAGCCGCGTCGACGATGTCGTCCGGCAGCAGAACGGCGAAGGGTTCGTCGCCAACCAGTTCCTTGGCCATCAGCACGGCATGGCCCAGGCCAAGCGCCTCGGGCTGGCGCACGTAGCTGATCTTGGCCAGTGACGAGACGGAGCGGCAGACAGCCAGCAGCGCAGTCTTGTTGCGACGCTCCAGCGACGCTTCCAGTTCGGGCGCGCGGTCGAAATGGTCTTCCATCGTGTTCTTACCGCGGCCCGTGACGATGATGATCTCGGTGCAGCCTGCGGCTACGGCCTCTTCCACGCCGTACTGGATGAGTGGTTTGTCGACAAGCGGCAGCATCTCCTTTGGAGTTGCTTTGGTGGCAGGCAAAAATCGGGTGCCCATACCGGCTGCTGGGAACACAGCTTTACGAATCTTTTTGATCATGCGGAGCTTCTCACATCCATGGGAGGCAATTTGGGGATTACTCCCCATGCTAAAGCAGAGAGCACGGGATTACCTAGGCGAAAGGCCTGAATCGATTCAGAGTACGGGTGACCCATCGTGCAGCATGGCCTGCCGCACAATCCTGATTGGCACCGGCCCCTGCTTCATGAAGCTGTCGTGAAAACCCTGCAAAGTGAATGCCGCGCCCTGCTTTTTCTCCGCATCCTGACGCAGTTTCATGATCTCGAGCTTGCCCAACGTGTAATAAAGGTAGGTTGCATCCGCGGTGCCACGCTTTGTCTCTACCTTTGCGGCGGTTGGTGACTGGTAGCCTTCGGTCACAAAGAACTGCTCGGCCTGATCGGTCGTCCAGCCTTCCGTGTGCATCTTGATGCCGACGACAAAGCGCGCATTGCGCAGCAGCGCATCCTGCAACTGCCCCAGCCGGATGAGCTTGCGTTCGCGATCGTCGCTGCCCGGCGTTTGATAGCCCTCATCCAGCATCATCTGCTCGCAGTAGTGCGCCCAGCCTTCGACATTAGTGTTGGCGCCCAGCAGCTTCCGGACCTTCGACGGGAACTGGTCCTGCCAGAGAAACTGCACGAAGTGCCCGGGATACGCCTCGTGCACGCTCGTGCTGACGATGGTGCCCACGTTGAACTCCGCCATATGCTCCGCGACGTGCTGCGCGGTCCAGTCCTTCTCCGGCAGAGTCACGTTGAAGTAAGCCTTGGTGGAGTTGGTCTCGAACGGCCCCGGCGGATCCATGCTGGCAAACGTCGTTGCCCGCTCAAAGGGCGGCGTTTCTTCCAGCACGGGACGCACATTGCTCGGCAGCGTGATGACGTGATGCGACTGGATGAAGGCGATCTCTGCATTGAAGCTGTCGCGAAATGCGTCCAGCAGTTTGTCGGGCGCGGGGTGGATGGTCGCAAGCTGTGCCAGCACCTCCTGCGGCGTCTTTTTCGGATCAAGCTCCTTCGCGATACGCGCGAACTCGGCCTGATTGGCTTTCATGTTCGCGTCGTTGATGGCGAGCAGGCGGTCCAGCGGCGTGTCGACCATCTCGTCGTACAGGAGCTTCTTGCGGTAGGTGTCCGCGCCGAAGCGGAAGTCGCCATTGGAGCGCGGCAGCAGGTCGGTCATCATCCACGCGCCGTAGCTCTTCAGCGCATCGATCACCGCGGCGTTGGTCTTGGCAAACTCCGCCTTCGCGGCCGCATCCGTCGCATCGGCAAAAGCAAGCGGAACGTCGTGCTGAAAGAAACTGATGTTGCCGTCAATCTGTTCCAGCGCAATTTCAGTGTAGATCTTTGGCGGATTCTGCAGGTTCTTGCGCGCGTCCGCGAAGACCTGCGGGATCAGCTTCTCGCGTGCGATCGCCGCGCGCAGCCGGGTGTTCACCGGCGCGTAGGGCCGCTCCATCAAAGTGAAGATGGAACCCGTAACACCGCTGGAGTAGTTATCCGGGTTCTTCTGCCACATCTTGATGGTTTCCAGACTGAGCAGTTGCGAGCGGATGGAATTCAGCAGCACTTCGCGATCGGCCGCGACGTTGGCATCGAGACCGTCTGACGGGATTGCCTCCAGCTTGGATTGATACTGGTGGAGTGCGGCTGTCTCCTTTGCGACGTTGGCGGCGGAGTAGTCCTCAAGCTGCGTGTCATAAATGTGGAAACCCGCCGACGTTCCGGCGGTGGGGCTGAAGTGGAAGTACACTTCGTCGAAGTATTGATTGGAGACGAAGTCGAACGTCTGCATGGCGCCATCGGCGCTTAGGCGCTGCGCAGGTGCGAGAAGGCGAAGCGCAACGGCGACTGCAAGGCAGGCAAAAAGGCGGCGCATGATGCGACTATCTTACTTCGCCGGGCACGGCGAGCGGGAGCCGCAACGTTACGAAGCGCGCTCCTCCGCCTCGTCGCAGAGCTTGGCGATGCGCTTCTCGCGCGCCTCCGGCGTCTGATAGTAAAAGACAGCCATCAAGCCATTTCGCCGCTGCACATCCGTCATCTTCGCCCAGCCCTCGCGCACCTTCGGACGCTTGGCAAACGCTTTCGAGAGCGCGGGCGGCAGCTCAACTTCGGCTTCCATGGTGGCAAGCAGCCGCTCCGCCATTTGCTGTGCGCGTCGGATGCGAGCTTGGTCGCTATTCACGCCAAGCACCCACTTGCCTATCTCCCGCCGTGTGTACTCGCTTAGCGCGTCGTACCACTCGCGCAGGCCATCGGCTTCATCGAGCAGCGCATCGAGTTCGTCCGGCAGTTCGGCAGGCCGCGGATCAAGATCGGGCTCAAGTGTAAACCTCGCGACATGCCCCAACTTCGCCTTGCCGCCAGCCTGCGCAGCCTGGTTTACCAGCAGATAGTAGCTTGCCTGTTTGCCTTCTTCAGGAAAGAGCGACGTGCGAAACGCGAAGCCGTTGATCGTGCCCTTCACGCGCAGGCGCACACGCTCCGGCCACACCTTCGCAGGATCGAACAGCACACGCGCAATCGTCCAGCCGAGTGCGCGGGCGCCCTTTTCCAGCGTTGCTTCGAAGCTCTGCATGGTCTTGCTCATACACTTACGCAGCCGCCGGAGCCAGATCAAGCTGTTCCAGCAGCGATTTCGTTTCGGCGATGAC
>CAZZVI010000043.1:0-20107 GCA_964657335.1 uncultured Terriglobus sp. | reverse complement strand
TGATGACGGCGCGATGCCGCTGCGATACCTTCTGCTGCTCGATCATCCACAGCGCGGCCTGTTGCGTCAGGAAATAAGGTCCTTTGAGATTCGTTTGCAGAACTTCATCGAAGCTTACTTCCGACTCTTCCAGAACATCGGCGCGCACCCTCGGCGCGATGCCTGCGTTGTTGACGAGAATGTCGAGTGCGCCGAATCGTTCCTTCAGCTTGTTAAGCAAAGTCTCGCGTGCGGAAGTGTCCGAGACATCTGCGGCAACATACATCGCCTCTACGCCATGCGCACACAATGAATCGAGAAACGGAACCACTTCTTCTTCCGGTCTTCGGCCGGAGACAGCAATCGCGAAGCCTGCCTTCGCAAGCGATATCGCGATGCCCGCGCCGATACCGCGCGTGCCTCCGGTGACAAGTGCGACTCCACTCATGCTGCACCTTGGAAGAACGTGTAGTAGCGGTCCTCTGCAAGCCGGGTGATCAATAGCGCCAGCTCCAGCAGGTGATAGTCGCCCCACATGCAGGCTTCGCCATGCGGCACCATGCCCTGCACCGGCACATGGTCCCACCCGTTGGGACGGTGATAGATACTGTGCAGCAGCAGCCCCTCATGCTTTGGGTCGAGCGATAGATACGGCTCACGGAACAGCGCCGCAGCGACCGTGAGTCCTGCCTGCGTGTAGCGAGTGCCATCGCTGCCGAGCAGATGTCCAAGGCGCAGCAGCCCTTGTGCGGCGATGGCGCTGGCAGAGGAATCCACCGGCTCAAACGCATTGGCGGGTTCGGCCGTGCGCTGCTGCCAGTCGCCGAGCTTCGTCATGCCCGGCGCGCCGGTGTCCCAATAGCAGATGCCGTCCTCTGCCGTTGCATGGTCGATGTAGAAGTCGCATGTCGCCTTTGCAGTCCGTTGCAACTGCACGAGGGTTGCGTCGGCTTCCTCCGTCCTCCGTTCATCGCTGAGTGACTGCAGAAACTCAACCTCCTCGGTCGCGCCCAGCATGGCCCAAGCCAGGCCGCGCGTCCAGGTGGTGAACGGCGAGTATCCCTGCTGCGACGATGGACAGCGGAAGGCGCCACTTGCCGGGTTGAAGATGGCTTCATGCACGGTGCGACCGGCTAGTTGCGGTGTGTCGTACACGTCACGCCCTTCGCCGTAGTAGACGTTGTATGCGGCAGAGGTGCGCGCGTGCGTCATCATGCGGTCGAGCAGGCTGACGCGGCGGTCCTGCTCGCCATGAAGCTCATGTCCGAGCAGATGTGCTATCGCGCAGATACGCAGCGTGCGGAAGGTATCGACAAACAGTGAGTGCGCGCCGTTGAACGAATGGATAAAGCCCATACTATCCGGCAGCGGCGTCCAGCGCGCGGCCTGCACGGCGCCGCTTGCCTTCAGCGCCATCTCGTAAAAATTGAGTTCCCAATCGTTGTGCAGAGTGTCGCCCTGCAGCATAAGCCTGCGCAGGTTACCGTACGTCGAAATGCAGTTGAAGCCGTGATCGTGAACACCGGTATGCGTGACGTGCTCGGCCATGTGCTTCACGATCAGATCGCGTCCGGTGTGCAGCAGGTCTTCATCGCCAGTCAGCTCGAAGCAGAGCAGCGCACCGCCGTAGAGAAAGCCCTGCGTCCAGTTCGTCCATCCCCGCGCGGTGTAGCGGCCCCCAACGGTAAACACCGGCGCGCCATCGGCAGCGTTCCACCGCTGCAGCAGAGCGCGTGTCTTGCCCGCGGCGCTTTGCGCGGTAAGCGCCGCGCCGGTTGCAAGCGCCTTCGGACGCAGTGACGTGTCAATCTTCATAGTCTGCTACACCACCTTTTCGAAGCGCTTGACAACGCGGTCAAGCACAGCATCCGGATCTTCGTCCCATATCGCCTGGTTGAAGATCTCCACTTCAATGGGACCTGTGTAATCAGCAGCATCCACGGCGTTGCGCAGCGCACGAAGATCAATGATGCCATCGCCCATCATGCCGCGTCCCAGGAGTATGTGCGGCAGCGGCACAAGCCAGTCGTTGACGTGAAAGCCCATGATGCGCGGAGCGACGTCGGCAATCTGCTGCATGACGTTCGGGTCCCACCAGATGTGGAAGACATCCAGCACCATGCCGACCTCGTTGGCCTGATACGGCTCTGCCATGCTGTTCGCTTCCGCGATGGTGGTCAACACAGAACGGTCTCCGGCAAACATCGGGTGCAGCGGCTCCAACCCAATCTTGACGCCGGCTGACCGCGCGTACGGAACGAGTTCCGCAAGGCCATCCCGCACCATCTGCCGCGCAGCTTCGATGCCCATTGGAGACGCACCCCCAACCACCATCACCAACGAGTCGGCGTGCAGCGCGGCTGCCTCATCCACCGCGCGAAAGTTGTCCTCGATATTCTTGCGTCGCTGCTCTTCCGTCTCTGCGGGAAACATGCCGCCGCGGCACACGCTGGAGACATGCAGCTGCGCATCGCGAACGGCACGCACGCTTTCCGCCAGTCCTTGCTCGGCGATCTTGTGCCGCCAGAGCGCGATCGCGGGAATGCCGCGACGCGCACACGCCTCCGCGGCCTCCTGCACGCTCCATTTGGGCGTTGTGATCTGGTTCAGAGACAGACGGCTAAGACTTGCCAATGCTGCTCTCCCCACTCGACGCAGGTGCGTTTAACGCGGGCACATCCAGCCACCGACGTTCCTTCCACGACTGCAGCGCAAGCTCGGCAAGCTGCACGCCCCGTGCGCCATCCCAGAAGTCATGCGAGAACTTGGTCCCTTCAGCAACTGCACGGAGGTATAGCTCCCACTGCACGCGGAAGCCGTTATCAAATACTTCGTTGTCAGGCACCTCTTCCCAGTTGCTGCGGAAGTCGATGGGGTTCGGCACATCCGGGTTCCATGTCGGCCGCGGCGTGTTGACGCGGTGTTGCGATTTGCACTCGCGCAGGCCGGCGACAGCGCTGCCATGCGTGCCATCCACCTGCAGCACGAACAACTCGTCGCGATACACGCGCGTCGTCCACGACGAGTTGATCTGCGCGATGATTCCTCCGTCGAGTTCGAATGTGCCGTAGGCCGCGTCATCGGCGGTGCAGGTGTAGGTGGCTCCCCCTTCATCCACACGCGTCGGTACATGAATCGCGCCCGTGCAGGAGACTGCGCGTACCGGTGCGAAGGTGTGATCGAGCACATAGCGCCAGTGGGCGAACATATCGAGAATGATGCCGCCGTCATCTTCCTTGCGGTAATTCCATGAGGGCCGTTGCGCGGGCATGCCCCAGTCGCCTTCGAACACCCAGTAGCCGAATTCGCCGCGCACGGAAAGAATGCGTCCGAAGAACCCTGACTGCACCAGCCGCCGCAGCTTGCGCAGGCCCGGCAGGAAGAGCTTGTCCTGCACCACGCCGTGGCATATGCCCGCACGGTCCGCCGTCTCGGCCATGCGGATGGCGCTCTCAGCGGTGGTGGCGAGCGGCTTTTCGCAGTACACATGCTTGCCCGCGGCGAGCGCTTTGAGTACGTTCGCCTCGCGCATGCCCGTGGTGCCCGCGTCGAAGTAGATGGCGTATGCAGGATCTTTCAACGACCCCTCGAAATCGGTGGACCAGCGCAGATCCCCATGCTGCTTGCTGATGGCGCGCAGCTTCGCTTCGCTGCGGCCTAGCAGCAGCGGCTCCGGCATGACACGCCGACCGTCCTTCAGTGCGACTCCGCCCTCCTTGCGGATAGCGAGGATCGACCGGACGAGATGCTGATTCAATCCCATGCGGCCGGTGACGCCGTTCATGATGATGCCAATTCGTTCTTCCATGATTTCCTCTCCTGCGGCGGCAGCATACGCGGGGCCTGCTGCATGCTACCAACAGTAACTCTGGCGTGGCCTTGCGGCCCGCGTCGTAAACGTTTCCCACGGTACGGGACTCGCGATGCAAGTGCAAGCGTTCGCGGCTGACCAGCTACTGATTGACACCGCTGGCCAGAAAGCCGCCATCGACCGGAATAATCTGGCCCGTTGTGAAGCTGGTGGCATCGCTTGCGAGGTACACGGCTGTGCTGACCAGTTCCTCTGTCTGCCCGAAGCGCGCCATGGGCGTCCGCATCTGCAACTCCCGCCCCCGTGGGCTGTCGAGGATTTTGCTATTGAGGGCGGTCGGAAAGATGCCGGGCGCGATCGCGTTTACCAAGACACCATGCCTTGCCCACTCGATCGCCAGCGAGCGAGTGAGCGCCGCAACAGCGGCCTTGCTCGCGCAGTAGGCGGAGACTTCAGTGAACGCAACGAAGCTTGAAAGAGATGCGATGTTGATGATGCGTCCGCGGCCCTGCTCGATCATGTGCCGCCCGAAGGTCTGGCACGCGCGAAAGGTGCCGTGCAGGTTCACGTCGAAGATGTTGAGCCAAGTCTCATCGGAGACCTCGAGCGTCGGCTGCCGCCGCGTGACGCCTGCGGCGTTCACCAGGATGTGTACCGGTCCAAGATCATCGACTGCCCGTTTCAGAAGCGCTTCAATAGACGAACGAGACTGCACATCGACACACGCTTCAGAGGTTCTTCTGCCGAGCGACTGAATCTCTGCAGCCGTTTCTGCGACTGGGGCTATCGAGCGAGAGGTAGCAAGCACATCGGCTCCCGCTCGTGCGAGGCCGAGTGCGAGAGCTTTGCCGATGCCTGATGTGCCGCCGATCACGACCGCGGTGCGACCTTCCAGTTGCATGAGACGTTCCCTCTGCATCGCACTTACCAATCGGTCATCGTGCCGTCAAGCAGACGAGCGACCGGCAGATACGCTCGCTGATACGGATGCTCTTCCGCGAGCTCTTCGTCGATCTCCACACCCAGACCGGGCGCATTGCCGGGATGCATGTAACCAGCTTCGAAGCGATAACTGTGCGGAAAGACTTCATCCGTCAGAGCACTGTGCGGCATGTGTTCCTGTATGCCGAAGTTATGTACCGCCAGCCCAAGGTGAAGCGCCGCAGCCATGGTGACCGGCGACATGTCCGTCGCACCATGGAAGCCCGTCTTGACGTGATAGATCGCAGCGAAGTCTGCTGCCTTCTTCAGGGGAGTGATGCCGCCACCATGCACCACCGTCATACGCAGGTAGTCGATCCACTGATTTCGAATAAGATCGTGCGCGTCGTGAATGGAATTGAAGACCTCGCCAACCGCGATGGGTGTGGTCGTATGCTGCCGGATCAAGCCAAAGCTGTCCTGCAACTCCGCAGGAACGGGATCTTCCATCCAGAAAAGGTCGAACGGCTCCAGAGCCTTGCCAAGTTGGGCGGCCTGGATAGGTGTGAGGCGATGGTGAACGTCGTGCAGCAGGTGAATGTCTTCCCCGGCACTCAGGCGTACGGCCTCCATGAGCTTCGGAGCAAAGCGTAGATAGCGCTCGCTGGACCATTGACTCTCCGACGGCAGTCCGCGCTCTGCAGGCTCATACGCTTTGCCGCCCTTCGGCACGCCATAGCTCGATGCAACGCCGGGCACGCCGGCCTGCGCGCGAATCGCAAGGTAGCCTTCATCGCGATGCTGCTGCACGGAGTCGATCGCCTCGCTAATGTCAGCGCCATTCGCGTGCGTGTAGACGAGGCAGCCGCGGCGGCTTGCACCGCCGAGCAGGTTATAGACCGGCGTGTTCAGCGCCTTGCCCTTGATGTCCCACAGCGCCATGTCCACCGCGCCGATGGCAGCCATGGTCACGGGCCCTCGCCGCCAGTAGGCACCGCGATAGAAGTACTGCCACATGTCCTCGATTGCCGAAGGATCTCTGCCTATGAGGCATGGAACCACGTGTTCCTGCAGATAGCTCACGACGGCCAGCTCGCGTCCGTTGAGGGTCGCATCGCCGAGACCGTAGATGGCTTCGTCGGTGTCGATGCGGAGCGTGACGAAGTTGCGGTCGGGCGAGCAGACGATGAGGCGTGCGGCGGTAATCTTCATGCGGCTTTCATCCTACTGCGGCGTGACGGGGCCGTCCGGGCCGATCTCTATATAGTCGACAGGTGCATACTCGCGGTAATCGCGAGAATGCACCTGGCTGTTGGCCTCTGCAGCCGGCATGACCTCTCGCAACTCTTCACGAAGGTCAGGCACACCGCGCAACGTCAACGTATCGCCCGGTGCCAGCGTGATTCCGTGGGCTGTGAAGCGCGTAGCGTCCTGACCGTTAAGTGCAGGATCAAATTGCGCGGGCGGCAGCGTATCGTCTGCGATCCACTGCGCGACCTTTCGACCATTCACCTGCAGCTCGAACTTCGAAGCGCCGCGCCACGTGTCGTAGTAGTTCACCGCAACATCGTATTGACCTCGCGGCTTCCGGACGATTGTGCTTAGCGCGCAGCCCTGCGCTTCCTTGCAGATCATTGCTTTACCACCCGAAGCGGTTTCGGATGGCGTTACAACCACTGCTTGGTAGCCATCGGCGGTCATGGCTTCCGCTTCAATGCGATTGGGATCGTGGCCCACGCGGCCCTGCGCATCGGAGATGCCGGATATGCCGGCGAACCACGTGTTCACCGCGTCGCGCCACACCAGCGCGTGGCCGGCCTGAAACTCGAGCAGGCCAAGCACCTGCGCGTAGCGCTCCGCGTCGACCTTGCCTTGCAGACTCATCCACTGCGGCACATACTGCGCGGCTGCGAGAGCGCTCGCGTAATGCGTGTCGTAGATCGACTGCACCAGCGTCTTGCCCGAGTGCAGGCGATAGTCATACGGCACGTGATGAAAGAAGAGCAGCAGATCGTCAGGGCACGTTGCAAGCGACTCGTACTTCGCGGCAAGCTCCGGCGGGTACTGCTGGATATAGCCGGTGCCGGCCGCGGTGCGATCCATGCCGATGCCGTCCTTCTCGCCGCGAAACCACTGACCCCATCCGTTGTGTTCTGCCGAGTCGATGCCGGGGCCGAAGTGATAACCAAGAATGTTGGTCAACGTTCCCATGCCGTTAGGGCCGGTGTAACCCTCATAGACCGGCCAGCTCTGCGCGAGCATGTTCTCAATCGTCGTATCCACCTGCGGATCGCTGCCCCATGTCATGCGCGTCCACGACGCTACGATGGCTGGTAGAGGCTCGTCGGGGTTCCACGCGAGCTTGCCGAAGCCGTACAGGTTCGCCATCGCCATGGGATGGTGCAGCCAGTTATCCTCCAGACCGACGTTCGTGACGGAGATAAATCCGCTCAGCCTCGCGGTGCCGTCTGCATTCGGAAAGGCGTGGCCCGTTACGATGCTCTTCACCGGGGTTGCGCGTGCTCTGCCGTCTGCGCCGGGCGCATGCATGTCCGTGTCGAGCACCCATTTCCACATACTGGGCAGGAAGATGATGTGTCGCTGCTGGCCGGTGTACTCCTGAGCGGTCTGCAGCTCAATGGCGACGTTCGTCTTTCGCAGAGCGGCGAACAGTGGGCTGACCGGCTCGCGTGCCTGGAAGTCGATGGGCCCTTCCTTCACTTGCACCACCACATTCAGTTCGAACTGGCCGTCGTAGCGCACGAAGTTGTCCACGCCGGCTCGCGCGCGATCTGCCTTCAGGTCGCGCCAGTCAAGATGATTGTTGTAAACGAAGCCGCGATACAGCACCACGCCGCCGTGCGGCTGCAGCGCACGCGCAAGAACATTCGCTGCATCGGCCGGACTACGACCGTACTGCGATGGCCCTTTGCGGCCTTCGGAATCAGCTTTGACAGTAAAGCCTGCAAAGTCTGGGATCTCCTTGTAAATCTCGTCGGACTTCTCCTTCCACCACGCGATTACCCTTGGATCGATTGGGTCGAAGGTAGGTAGACCGCCGACCACCAACGGGCTGGTCAGATCGACACTCAGGGCAAGCTTCACGCCCCATGGACGAAAGGCTTTGGCGATGCGTGCGAACTCCTTCAGGTGTTCGGTGTCCAGCGTGCTCAGGTCGGCATTCACGTTGTTTACGTTGCAGCCATTGATGCCGATGGAAGCGAGCAGCCGCGCATACTGCCCGGCGCGCGTCAGATCCTGCCGGACGTGTCCCTTGTCGAAGAAGATGGACCGGCCTGCGTAGCCGCGTTCGATGGTGCCGTTCAGGTTGTCCCACTCGTCAGTCCAGCGAATGGCCGCGGCAGGCGATTGTGTTTCGTCCATGATGGGCTGCTGCAACGCCACGCGTTCCAGCAGGTGGAACACGCCGTAGAGTTCCGCACGAGGCGTACCGCCTACGATGCCAAGCTGCGTGTGCCCTTGTTCACTCCTCGTCCTTATGAGGTATTGATCGCCCTGCGGAGCGTTCGAGCTGAGGATGAATGCTCCACGAAATGCTTCAGACGAGGCAAGAACGATTGCATCCTCACCGGAAGGCTGAGACGTCAGCGCGGCTGGCTGAAGTGTGAAGCTGCGGCCCAGCATGGAACTCAAGCCACGCTGCAGTTCAGCGGCAGCAGTCCTGCCGGCAGAGGAATCGCCGACGAAAACAATATGGGACGGCAATCCGCGATACTGGTCTGCGTTGCTGATGCGAGCGTATCGCAACCAAGCCGCAGAACCAACCTCTGCTGCTTCCGGTAGAACAGGGAATAGAGCAGCAGCAAAGGCGACCAGCCACGCAGCGCACCAACGATTTCGCACGTCCCGTTCACCCCATCTCTCACACTGCAATCCCGTTTGTTGCGAGCGCGAACGTGCGCGCCAGCTCACCATGCGATGGAAGCGCCCGCCGAGAGTATCGTGCCCAGCGCGCTTGGTGCAAACAAATAGTTCTGGCGGTGTAAAAACCGGTCGGTGCAGCAGGTTCTGGCCTGCGCTTAAGAGAAGTCCTTGGATCACGACCAGAGCCCGGTCGGCTTTTCAGGAGCCGCCCCGCCGTGTCTGGGCGGAGCTCGAGCGAGCCAGTCAGTACCAGCGGAAGATTCACCTTGACATTCGCAACCGTCGCTCTTGTATAGTTCGCTCCGCGTACAAAACTGGCTTTCCACCGCGCGATGTTGAGTGACGCTTCCTAGTCCAGGTGTCGCTTCGGTTGGCTGGCCTGAGTACAGGTATGTGCGCGCGCTGACGCAATGGATGTCTTTCAGGAGGTCTTATGAAGCGAGAACTTGTAAGTTGTTTCGTGATCGCCAGCACAGCCACGGCCGTCGCCATGGCGCAGTCGCTGGACAAGCAACAAATCTCTGGTACGGTAACCGACCCCACAGGGGCGGCCGTCCCAAATGCGTCGATCCTGGTGACAAACCAGGCGACGAAGGTAAGTCACACCGTCCGGACCAATGGATCCGGAAACTATGTAGCCCTCGATGTCCCGGTTGGCTTATACACGCTCACAACGACGTTGAATGGATTTAAAACCTCGGTCATCACCGACGTTGCGGTCGATGTCGGCGGAAAGCCGTCAGTCGATATCGCACTCGCTGTTGGCCAGATCGGCGAAACCGTAGAGGTCAAGGCAGATGCGGTTACGATCCAGACCACAACCGCTGAAGTCGGCGGCGTCATCTCAAGCACGGAGGCAACGGAAATCCAGTTGAATGGCCGTAATTACATTCAGCTCCTGACCCTGCAGCCGGGCGTATCGCAAACCGTGGCAAGCGGCTTCGCTATCGGCTCCGGCACATACGGTGTCAGTGGAAGTGCGCAATCGGTCAACGGTATCCGCACGGATTCAGCGAACTACTTTATCGATGGTGTGGACAACAAAGATAACGGTGGCGGCGGAAACAACTTTGTTAACATCTCGCCGGATGCATTGCAGCAGTTCCGTAACGTCGCATCTGGTTACGACGCCAGCTACGGTGGTACCTCTGGCGCGACAGTATCCGTTGCTATCAAGAGCGGCGGACGGGACTTTCACGGCAGCGCATACGAGTACATCCGCAACGATGCCATTCAGGCCTATCCCTACCGTCCACTGAGCACGTATGCGACCCCGCCAATCAAGACGCCACTTCGTTATAACGATTTCGGCTACACGATCGGTGGTCCCATCTGGATACCTGGCGTGTTCAATCGCAACCGCGAAAAGCTGTTCTTCTTCGGGGGCCAGGAATACAAGCGTCTGCGTCAATCAGGTACTACAACCGCAACCGTTCCAACGCCGGCAGCCCTGGCAGCCGCGATCGCAGCAGGCCCGACAACCGCGAACGGCATCGCACTGTCGAAGACCATTTTGACAGACCCAAGCGGAAATTATCGATATCTGAGCCTGAATCCGCTCAACTATTCTCAGTGGCTGGTCAAAATTGACTACAACATTAACGAGCACAACCAGATCAACGGTCACTTCGTTCACGACAGCACTGCCAACTACGGCAATCCCACCAACTATGTCGTCTATGACCGCACGCTTCCGGGACTAACCTCCTCAGCCCAGTGGACGCACACCTTCAACTCCAAGAGCGTGAACACCGCGGTGGGTTCGTTCTCAGGCAACATCATTAACGAGGGCGGGAACATCCGAGCAAATCCACAGTTTGGCAAGAGTATCCTTCGGGCGGACTATGGTCTGACCTACGCCACTCTCTTCAATGCATCCCCCATCATTCCGCAGGTCTCGATCACCGGTTTTGGCAATCCGAGCGTTACCCCAAGGCAGTTTGACAACTATCAGCGCATTTTTGCCCTGAAGGATGACTTCTCTATTGTGCTCGGGAATCACTCCGTCCGAGCGGGCGCCTACTTCTGGCGTGCCCGTAAAAACCAGACTGCGCCGCCAGCCTTGAACGGGACCCTTTCCTTCGGAAGCCTGGCCGGACTTGTACACGGCGACTTCACCAGTTATACGGAAGGCAGTGCCATTCCGATTATCCAGGCTCGCTTTCCCCAGTTCGAAACGTACGTGCAGGATGACTGGACAGTAAGTCGTCGTCTGACTCTTAACCTGGGTCTTCGCTGGCAGCTGATGCCCCCTATCTCCAGCTGGCCGGACAACACAAGCTTCTTCGATCCGACCTACTACGATCCGACAAAAGCTGCGGTCTTGAACGCGGCCGGTACCATCACCTCCAATCCATATCCATATAACGGTCTCGTGCTGCCTGGCAGTGGCTTCTCTGCTAAGGCGAAACAGGTAGTTCCAGCGAGCGTCTACAACAACCCGCAGGTCACGGCGCTCTTTCACAATCTACCGCCCGGGATCATCAACACCGTCTTCAATACGTTTGCTCCCCGCGTGGGATTTGCTTACGACCTGTTCGGAAAAGGCGAGTCTGTGGTTCGTGGCGGCTATGGCATGTCGTACGAGCGGGTAGAGGGTAATTACATCTACGGTGCATCTTCTCAGGTACCGTTTATCTCGAACGTCTCGCTTAATGCAGGTAACGTAGATACCATCACGAGTACAAATGCAGCTGCCCTTCCGCCACAGACCATCGGCAATACGGCAGATCGCAACCTGGTCCCTCCGCGTGTACAAAACTACAGCTTCGGCATACAGCAGAAACTTTTCACCAATAGCTCTCTTGAACTGGATTACGTTGGATCACACTCGGCGAACCTCCTTTGGATTAAGGATTTGAACCAGGGAGCGGCTGGCATCGAGGAGGCGAACCCAGGGATTGCAAGAAATACTCTCCGACCTTACAAGGGCTATGCAGAGATCAACCAGTACACCAACGGCGCACACTCCAACTACAACGCACTCCAGGCCCAGTTTCAATCCCGCTTCAGAAATGGCGGCCTTGTGAAGGTGTCTTATACCTGGTCACAAAACCTGTCCAATGGCTCGGCTTACAACTACCAGCCGGAAGACAGCTTCAACCTCTACCGCGACTATGGCCCTGCGAGCTATAACCAGCCGAAGATCTTGTCAGCCAGCTATGTTTATCCTCTTCCGTTCTGGCAACATCAGAACGCCTGGTATAAAGAAATACTCGGTGGCTGGCAGGTCTCAGGAATCACGCGCATTGCAAGCGGCCTTCCAATCAACGTCACGATGCCTACTTTTGGCAGCGGAATCTACCCGGCCACGGTGCTATCTGGTGGAGCGATCGCAGGCAATCTGACGACCGTGGCACAGCGTCCAAACCTCGTGCCGGGTGTCAGTCCCTACGCCAAAAACGGGAAACAGTATCTGAATCCGGCAGCCTTTTCGGTACCGGCACTCGGTACCTACGGCAACGTGGGCTACGATGCGTTCAAGGGACCGCTTTTCGATAACTCGGACATAGCACTGCAGAAGAACTACACCATCCATGAGAGATTGAAAGTGGAGTTCCGCGCAGAAATGTTCAATTTAGCGAATCACATGTCAATGTTCTCCATTAATGGTGGCCTCAGCCCCATCTTGGCAAACGGTACGTTCCAGCCCAACTACACTTCAAACACCCTGGCGCCGCAAAACACTTTTGGCGAAGTAACCTCGAGCACCAATGCAGCCGATCCCCGCACGATGGAGTTTGCGCTGCGCCTTAACTTCTAAACTCAAGAATGCACCAACGATGGCCCGGCTTTTGCCGGGCCATCTGTTGTTGCCTGTTTGTCTTTCCTGCGGAGTATCTGGCGTAAGGGGCGTCTGCCCTGATTTCTTCAAACATACCTTCTGAACCGCAGCAGAGGCGCCTGCGGTCTTGACAGCTTTCTGGTCACCGCAATATAGTCTCAGCCGACAACTAAATGCGAAGAACTGTTCCTTGCGTTTTTAGCAGGCGCGGGTACGCGACTTAGTTCACAGGCAGCAAGGAAATAGGCATGAAGAATTTTCGAATGGGTGCTGTAGCTGCTCTGTGTGTCGCGATAGGCGGGCTTGCGCCTGCCGTGGAGCGGCTTGCGGCTCAGGGCGCACAGTCACAAACCGGTGCGCCATCTCAGCCTGTGACGGCGACAGAACGCGCCGCAGGGGCTCAGGCACCTGCCCGTCCGCCGGGAGCGCGCCCGCAGTCGACCGTGGGTTCTCAGGGCCCTCTGCCGCAACATGAGAAGTTCGAGAACGGGCAGATCGAGAACGGCGGCAACTTGTTTCTCCAGAACTGCGCATTCTGCCACGGCAAGGACGCGGGCGGCGGGGAATCCGGCCCAGACTTGACGCGATCAAAGCTTGTGCAAGGCGACAAAAACGGTGAGGCCATCGGAGCCGTGGTGCGAAATGGCCGTCAGGAGAAGGGCATGCCGCGTTTCAGCCTGAGCGACGCCGACGTGCTTAATCTTGTTGCCTTCGTGCACTCGCAGCAGGACAAAGCGATGTCGCAGACCGGCACTCGTAAGGGTGTGGACGAATCTGATCTCCACACAGGAAACGCCGCGGCCGGAAAGCAATACTTCGAGGGCGCCGGTGGCTGCGTCAAGTGCCACTCGGTAACGGGGGACCTGGCCGGCGTTGCGTCTCGCTACACAGGCCTGAAACTGGAAGAGCAGATGCTCTACCCGAGTGATGCGAAATCAAAGGTCTCGGTGAAGACTGCCACAGGGCAGACATTCGCAGGCGACTTGCTTTATCAGGATGAGTTCACGATCGGTATGCGTGATGCTTTCGGGGTGTACCACTCCTGGCCTGCAAATGCGATCACGTTTCAGGTCGACAAACCGGCAGAGGCACATGTGGCCGCGATGAGTAAGTACACCGACGATGACGTTCACAATGTTCTGGCATACATCCAGACACTCAAATAGTGAGGGCCGATGCGCCGGAGACAAGGATTGCCAGTGATGCGGTGGATAAAGAAGGCCCTGATTCTCTCGCTTCTAGTTTTTGCTGCCGGAGGCGTGGTGAGCCTGGGAGCGCAGAACGTGGACGCGGCGATGTTGATGCATCCACCGAAAGACAGTTGGCCTAGCTTTCATGGTGATTACACTGGCCAGCGCCACAGCGCGCTGACGGAGATCACGCCGCAGAATGTCTCGAACATGACGCTGGCATGGACGTATCAGACTCAGCAGATGCAAGGCATCAAGGCCACGCCCATCCTGGTGGACGGGATCATGTACTTCACGGTTCCCGATAACATCTGGGCGATTGATGCGCGTACGGGACATCAACTCTGGCGATATACTGCGCCGCCGAATAACGCATTCCATATCGGTCAACGCGGTGTATCCATTTTAAAGGACAAGATCTATTACATGTCCTCAAATGCTCACGCTCTGGCACTGGATGCGAAGACGGGCAAGGTGCTGTGGGATGTTATGGTGGCCGACTCCGCGAAAGGCCAATGGTCCACCATGGCTCCGCTGATTGTCGGCAACCACGTTGTGGTGGGCGCTTCCGGTGATTTCGATAACCTGCAGGGATTTATCCGCTCGCTCGACCCCGATACCGGTGTAACGCAATGGACCTGGACGGCGACCGATCCGGTCGGCACCAAAGGGAAAACCACCGGCGGAAATGTGTGGATGACCGGCACCTACGATCCGGACCTCAACCTGATGTTCTGGGGCACGGGCAATCCCACGCCGGTACTGAACGGCAAGGTTCGTCCTGGTGACAATCTGTACACCTGCAGCATCGTCGCGCTGAATCCCGACACCGGCAAGCTGGCATGGGCGTTTCAGCCATCACCGCACGACACGCATGACTGGGACGCTGTTGAGATTCCAGTGATCGCGGACGTCACGTTCCACGGCGCGCCGCGCAAGGTTCTGATGCAGGCCTCGCGCAACGGATTCTTCTTTGTGATCGACCGCACGAATGGCAAAAGTCTGGTGACAACGGAGTTCGGCCCGACAAACTGGTCGCTCGGCGTGGACAAAGATGGACGCCCGATCCCAAATCCGGCGAAGGAACCTGCTCCCGACGGACGACTCATCGCACCCGATGAAGGTGGCATGACGAACTACCGTTCGCCCAGCTTTGACCCGAAAACCGGCTTGTTCATCGTAAGTGCTTCGCCAAGTTACAGCCTGTATTTCGCCAAGCCCGCCGATGGCACTTATGGTTGGGCTGGTGCCGACTACGGCCTATGGAGCAAGAGCGTGCTGGAGGCGATCGACATCCAGACCGGAAAGATCCGCTGGCAGCATGAACTGGGTCGCCGTGCCGGTTCCGGTGTGCTGACGACGGACTCGGGCGTGACGTTCAGCGGCGATAGTTCCGGCAATTTTCTTGCGCTGGATACCGCAACGGGCAAGACACTTTGGCATGCCGGCACCGGTTCACAGATTGCCTCCACGCCAATTAGTTACGAGCTCGACGGTAGGCAGGTTGTGTTGATGAGCAGCGGCAGCGTGCTGTATGCGTGGACCTTGCCAGGAACTAGTAAGAAGAAGTAGTGCTCTGCACACGAGAGCTTGGATGAAGAGTGGGGTCAGCCATAGAACGCAGGAAAAGACTGCGCAGCGTTGACTCTGACGTTCGGTGAAGTACGATTCGTCCCTCCGAGCCATCCACAACATCGACGGAAACAAGGCTTCCCTGTCGTACCATGACTCTCAACGTCCAATGACTCCTCCACCGCCAGAGCTGTCTCGTAACGACCAGACGCGTGGCGTTCGCAGAATCGATCTTTCGTCGGTGCAGCCTGCATCCAGCGAAATTGCGCGAGATATTAATCGCGACATCATTCTTGAGCTGATTCGTTTCAACCAGCCGCTCGCGCGTGCGGATTTGTCGCGCCTCTCTGGTCTGCGCCCCAGCACGGTCTCAAATATCGTCGAGCAGCTGGTCGAGGAGAAGTGGGTCAAAGAGGGTGCCACCATCAAGGCGCCGCGCGGACGCCCCTCCACCATGCTGTCGGTCAACAGCGCCATGGTGACGTTCGCGCTGGACCTGCGGCCCGATCGCGCGATCCTCGCAGTTGTCGATCTGAGCGGGCGGTTCCTGTCACGCGAGACGATTCCCGGCTTCTCTGACCTGAGCCGCACCATCAAGCAGATTGGCAAACGGATGCGCGCACTGCGCGAAGAACATGCGTCGAGGTCGTTTGAAGGCGTGGGTGTCTGCCTGCCGGGTCGGGTCCATCCTGTGACGCAGCGTGTGCTGTTGGCACCGAATCTCAAGTGGCATGGCTTTGACCTGAAGAGCGCGCTGGAGCACGAGTCCGGTTTGCAGGTGGAGATTGATAATGACGCGAACGTCTGCCTCATCTCTGAGCTTTGGTATGGCCGTCTGCAGGGCGCAAAGAACGTCGTGCTGGTCGCGGTGGCTGAGGGTGTGGGATGCGCCATTCTTTCGGGCGGACACATGCAGTCGGGATCGAACGGCTTGGCGGGCGAGTTTGGCCACGTCTCTGTCGATCCTGCGGGCGCGCTCTGTCAGTGCGGACAAAAGGGATGCTGGGAGATGGTGGCATCATCTCGCGCAGCCATCCGCATGTTCAACGCTGCGAGCGGCAGCAATCTGCAAAACGTCTACGAACTGATGCAGTTGGCGGAGGACGGCGACGAGCATGCCGTCACCGCGCTCACCGAGCAGGCGCGTGCGCTTGGCCGCGGCCTGCGCATGATTACCGCGACTCTGTCGCCGGAACTGATCCTTGTGGTCGGCGACATTACTTCATCATGGGATCATTGCTGCGCGATCGTCGAGGCGGAACTCGCCGCCGGCATGCTGGCCGGCGATCCACCGAGGGTGCGTGCCGCAGGCGATGCGGAGCTCGCACGGCTCAGCGGCAGCGCAGCCATGCTGCTACAGAGGCATGCGAGCTATCATCACTCCACGCACGATCGGCAGCAGCCATCCATGGCGTAACAAACAAGCCATGGGCCATGCTTTGTTCTGCAACAGTTTCGTCAAACCGCTCGGTTCCGTTGACACGCTTTGCTTGCTGCCCATATAGTTTTGCCCATTAACTTAATCTGCAACCAGCTTCGTTGCGCGCAACGAGTGTTCGGTTGAGCACCACGTTTGAATCGCATTGGAGAGTCTTACATGTACCTGGGAATCGATTGCGGCACCCAGGGAACGAAAGCTCTGTTGCTGGACGCAGACGGCACCGTGCATGGTCGCGGCTACGCAAGGCATGCGCTGATCGAACGAGCGAATGGTGCACGCGAGCAGGAGCCCCAATGGTGGCTTGATGCGCTTCGCAGCAGTGTTGTCGAGGCTGTAGCTGATCGCGGCGCTTCGGTCGTTGCGCTGTCGGTGTCTGGCCAGCAGCATGGTCTGGTGATCCTGGACGAGCAAAGGAAGGTCATCCGCCCCGCCAAATTATGGAATGATACCGAGACTGCCGCGCAGAATGCTGAACTGATCGAACGCCTTGGCGGCGCGAATGCAACCATGGAGCGCTTCGGCATCCTGCCTCTTACCGGTTACACCGTCTCAAAGCTGCTCTGGCTCAAGGAAAAAGAGCCCGCAAACTTCGCACGCATTCGGCACATCCTGCTGCCGCATGAATACCTCAACTTCTGGCTGACTGGCGAGTTGTTTGCAGAGTACGGTGACGCATCCGGAACCGCGTTCTTCGACATTCGCACGCGGACCTGGATCAAAGAGGTTCTGGCTGTTATCGACAATGGCACAGGGCAGCTTGCCGCCGCACTGCCTCCGTTGCTGAAGCCGGAACAGATCGCTGGACCTATCCGCGGCGAAGTCGCCAGCGAGCTTGGCCTGTCGCCCGCATGCGTGGTGGCGAGTGGCGGCGGAGACAACATGATGGGCGCCATTGGCACCGGCAACGTGCGCGAAGGCGTTGTTACGCTCAGCCTTGGAACGTCATCGACGGTGTACTCTTTCCTCGATCAACCGCTGGCCGCGACCAGCGGTTCCGTTGCGCCGTTCTGTTCCTCCTCTGGTGGATGGCTGCCGCTTGTGTGCACGATGAACGCAACGAACGTCGTCACGCAGACGTTGCACCTGCTCGGACTTGGCCTGACGGATATTGAGTCGGTGCTGGCCACGACCGCTCCGGGGGCAGACGGTGTCGTGTTCCTTCCTTTCCTCAACGGGGAACGTACACCTGACCTGCCGAACGCGCATGGCAGCATCTTCGGCTTATCTGCCAATAACTTCTCGCCTGCAAACCTGTTGCGGAGCGCCATCGAAGGCGTGACCTTCGGCATCCTGAACGGGTTGCAGCTCATTCTGCGCGGCGCACCGGCGACGAAGATCCTTGTGATCGGCGGCGGAGCGCGATCCCGCGAATGGCGGCAGATGATCGCAGACATCACAGGCGCCGAGATCCAGGTTCCGGTCGAAGAAGAGGCCGGCTGCCTGGGAGCAGCCATCCAGGCGATGTATGCGTACGGACATCAATCCGGTAAGCCGCGCACCTTTGCCGAACTCACAGAAACGATCGTGCGCGTGGACAAGAAGCAGTCAGCCCATGCGCGACCTGAGAAACTTCCTCATTACCTCGAAGCGTGGGACCGCTACAACGAGACGCTTGCGAGACAGTTTCCTCATTTGCGAACATAGATCCGTTCTACTTACATCTGCGGCCTTCTTCGTAAACTGTAATCAACGAAACTAACTTCACTGAGTTTGGAGACTTTCTTGCCTGACACGACTTTTTCATCTTTCCCCACGGTGAAGTTCGAAGGTACCGGCAGTTCCAATCCCCTGGCGTACCAGTACTACGACGCGCAGAAAAGCGTGTTGGGCAAGCCACTCGGCGAGCATCTGCGTTTTGCTGTGGCGTACTGGCACTCGCTTGCGTTGACGTCCAGCGATCCCTTCGGCGGCCCGACCATTCACCGACCCTGGATGATTGGCGGTGACCCCATTGCACAGGCGAAGGTCAAAGCTGACGCTGCCTTCGAGCTCTTCCGTGTGCTCGACCTGCCGTTCTTTTGCTTCCACGATGCCGACATCGCTCCCGCCGCCGACACGCTTGCGGAGACGCTCAGGAACCTGCACACCATCGCTGACTACCTGCAGGAGAAGATGAACTCGTCGAAGACGAAGCTGTTGTGGGGCACGGCAAACATGTTCTCGCACCCTCGCTTCATGGCAGGTGCGTCGACTAATCCTGACCCGGCGGTCTTCGCGTGGTGCGCCACCACGGTGAAGCATTGCATGGATGTAACCAAGCAGCTCGGCGGCAGCAACTATGTTCTTTGGGGCGGGCGCGAAGGCTACGAGACGCTGCTGAACACGAACATGAAGCAGGAGCTCGATCAGATGGGTCGCTTCCTGTCACTGGTGGTCGAGTACAAGCACAAGATTGGCTTTACCGGTCAGATCCTCATCGAACCGAAGCCGAAAGAACCTACCGCTCACCAGTACGACTTTGACACAGCCACGGTCTACGGGTTCCTAAAGCGCTTTGGGCTTGAGAACGAAGTGCGCGTGAACCTCGAGGCCAACCACGCTACGCTTGCCGGTCATAGCTTCGAGCATGAGATTGCAACGGCTGGTGCGCTCGGCATTCTTGGCTCGCTCGACATCAACCGCGGCGATGCCCTACTGGGTTGGGACACCGACCAGTTTCCCAACGATCTGTGGACGATGACGATGTCGATGTATCACGTGATCAAGGCAGGTGGGCTGGGCAAGGGTGGCTGCAACTTCGACGCGAAGGTGCGCCGTCAGAGCTTCACGCCGGAAGACCTCGTCCACGCGCATGTAGGTGGGGTCGACCTGTGCGCGCACGCTTTTCTAAAGGCTGCCGCGCTCATTGAAGATGGCCAGTACGACAGCATCCTGGCCGAGCGATATGCGGGCTGGCATACGCCCGATGCGCAGGCCATGCTCACAGGCAAGCTGTCGCTCGATCAGATCGCGGCGAAGGCCGAGCAGGACGCAATCTGGCCTGAACCCCGGTCAGGCAAGCAGGAGCAGATCGAGAACCTGCTTTCGCGCAAGATTTACTCGTAGTCTGGCGCTGCGTAGCAGATGGGTTAAGCATTACTGGCGCGGTAAGCTCTCAGAGAGGAGTCCTCCGTGACCGACTGGCGTGATCCATCCTGGTACGCAGCGCGATTGCCGCGTGAGTTGTTGACACCTGCACTTGCGATCTACCCCGACGCGATTCGGCAGAATGTGCACGCTGCACTGAAGCTCTTCAACGGCGATGCAAGTCGATGGCGGCCCCACCTGAAGACGGTGAAAGCCGCGTTCGCCATGCGCCTGATGGTAGAGCTTGGCGTGACGCAGGCGAAGTGCGCCACGTTGCTCGAGCTGGAGACCGCGTGCGCCAGCGGCTTCCGCGATGTCGTTGTGTCGATGTCGCTGGTCGGGCCTGCTGTCGAGGGTGCGTTGGCGATTGCAACTGCACATCCAACGGTAAAGATTTCAGCGCTGGTCGAAGCTCCCGAGCACGTGGAGCAATGGCGAGGCACAGGATTCTCGCTCTT
>CAZZVI010000042.1:13005-20525 GCA_964657335.1 uncultured Terriglobus sp. | reverse complement strand
CGGTCAACGATCCCATGATCGATCCGGTCACGGGAGAGTTCGCGGTCATTGCGCCGGGCCACAACTTCACCAGCGTCACGCGCAAGATTGCGGGCGTGGTGCTCACCTCGCATACACCGCTCGGCTGGTTCATGGGCCTGGTGGTTGCGGGGGGCATTGCCTGCATGGCGCTTGTGGCGATCACGTGGCTTGTGCTGCGCGGCGTTGGCATCTGGGGCGTCACCATTCCCGGCGCGTGGGGCTTCGCCATCGTCAACTTCGTCTGGTGGATCGGTATCGGTCACGCCGGCACGCTGATCTCGGCGATCCTGCTGCTGTTCAAGCAGAGCTGGCGTAACTCGATCAACCGCTTCGCCGAAGCCATGACGATCTTTGCCGTGGTCTGCGCGGGCCTGTTTCCGGTGCTGCATATCGGTCGTCCGTGGCTCGGCTACTGGCTGCTGCCGCTGCCCAACACCATGAATGTGTGGCCGCAGTTCCGGTCGCCGCTCTGCTGGGACGTCTTCGCCGTGTCGACCTACGCGACCATCTCGGTGGTGTTCTGGTACATCGGCATGATCCCCGACTTCGGCACCCTTCGCGACAAGGCGCAACTGCCATTCGCCAAGTGGTTCTACGGCCTGCTGTCGCTCGGCTGGCGCGGGTCGACCCGCCACTGGATGCGTTATGAGACGGCATCGCTCCTGCTTGCCGGGCTCTCCACACCGCTGGTGCTCTCGGTGCACACCGTCATCAGTTTCGACTTCGCGGTCGCGGCGCTGCCAGGCTGGCACACGACCATCTTCCCGCCCTACTTCGTTGCGGGTGCCATCTACTCCGGCTTCGCCATGGTGCTGACGCTGGCCATTCCGATCCGGAAGTTCTACCACATGGAAGACCTGGTGACCCTGCGTCACCTGGACAACATGGGCAAGGTCATGCTCGGCACGGGCCTCATCGTGGCCTATGGCTACGGCCTGGAAGTCTTCATGGCGTGGTACTCCGCCAGCCACTGGGAATGGTTCATGATGTGGAACCGCATGTTCGGACCCATGGGCTGGGGCTACTGGCTGCTGATCGCGTTCAACATCGTCATGCCTCTGGGCACGCTGTGGTGGCGCAAGCTGCGCACCAACGTTGCGTACCTGTTTACCATCTCGATCATCATCAACATCGGCATGTGGTTCGAGCGCTTCGTGATCGTTGTCACCTCGCTTTACCGCGACTTCCTGCCATCTTCCTGGGGCACGTACCGCGCTACCAAGTGGGATTACATGCTGTACATCGGCACCATGGGTATCTTTACCAGCCTGTTCCTTCTGTTCGTCCGCTTCGCACCGATGATCCCGATGAACGAAATCAAGATGATGCTGCCCCAGACCAAGCTCGCGGGTGGCATGGACGCGGAAGAAACCGTTGAGGAGACTGCCTGATGCCGGTCGAAGAGGGAGTCTACGGCCTCCTGGCCGAGTTCAACACGCCTGGCGACATGGTGAAAGCAACCGTGGCTGCCCGCAACGCGGGATACCGCCGCATGGAGTGCTACACGCCTTATCCGGTGGAGGAAGCGGCGACCGCTCTCGATGTGCATCGCACCCGTGTGCCTCTCATGACGCTGATGGGCGGCATCATGGGCCTGACCACCGCGTTCCTCATGCAGACCTGGATGTCCGCCATCTCGTACCCGATGAACATCGCGGGGCGGCCGCTGTTCTCGTGGCCCGCGTTCATCATTCCGGCCTACGAGTGGACGATTCTGTTTGCGGGCCTGTCCGCCGCCTTTTCCATGCTGGCGCTCAACGGCCTGCCGCAGCCATACCATCCGCTGTTTAACGCGCCAAACTTCCGCGTGGGCGCGACCGACGACAAGTTTTTCCTTTGCCTGGAGGCGACAGACCCGCAGTTCAGCCTGGCGGACTCGCGCAGCTTCCTCGAAGGATTCCACGCGGCAAGCGTGGTGGAGGTAGACCTGTAATGCAGGGAACAGGGAACAGGGAACAGCGTCCCGCCGCCTGCTGGCAGCGTCGATCGCCTGTCTCGCCACGCTGGGTCTCGCCGGCTGCCGGCAGGACATGCACAACCAGCCGAAGTTCTACCCGCAGCGCGGCACCAGCTTCTATGCCGACGGCCGCTCCGTGCGTCCGCAGGTCCAGGGGACGGTCATGCGCGGGCAGGAAGATGTGGGATCGTACTTCCGCACCGGCATGATCAACGGCGCCGAGGGTGACGGCCTGCCGGTGCCCCTGACGGCCGAGCTGGTCGAGCGCGGACAGGAAAAGTACAACGTGTACTGCACCGCGTGCCACTCGCGCGTGGGTAACGGCAAGGGCATGATCGTCATGCGCGGCTACTTCCCTGCGGGCAATCTGCACACCGAGCGCCTGCGCCAGGCGCCGCTGGGCCACTTCTTCAACGTGATCACCAATGGCTACGGCGCGATGCCGGATTACCAGGGCCAGGTGGACGTGGAAGATCGCTGGGCCATCGCCGCGTACATTCGCGCGTTGCAGCTGAGCCAGCACGCCACCGTCGCCGACGCTGGTGGAGCCCATGTCGAGCAGATGGCCGATGTGGAACAGCGCGAGGGTTTTGCTCCCGCCTTCATCAAGGACTGGGACTTGCCCATGACCGCCGGGGCGATCAAAGGCCAGGGCGCCACCTCGGCTCCCGTGCCGCAGCCTATGCCCGCCGCAGCGGCTGCAGTCTCCACGGATGTCTCAAAGGCGGGACCAGCGCCGGACGTGAACCCGAAGGTGGCTCCGCTGACCACCGCCCTGCCCGCAGGATCCAAGCCAACCGCCACGTCGACCGCTGTGGCCAAGGTGGAGGCGACAGCAACGGCGCCTTCCGCCGCGGCCCCGCATGCCTCGCTCGGTGATGTCGCGAACGGGCAGAAGCTCTACACCACAAACTGCAGCGTCTGCCACCAGCCCACGCGGGCCGGCATGCCGCCGATGATTCCATCGCTGGTCGGCATTGTGGGCCGCGTGGGAGCGGCACACATCCATGCGCAGGTCGCGAATGGATCGCCCACGTCCAAGCCGCCGATGCCGGCGTTTCCGCAGCTTTCCAACGAGAACGTGAACGACATTGTCGCGTTTCTTGCAGCCAGTAAGTAACCAACACGAGTTCTTGAAGGAATAAAGAAGGCCCGCAACGCATGGCACACGGACACGAACAATTCGCGCATGAGGGATTCGGCGATCCCGGCGCCTCGGCGCACGCGCTCCACGCCGATCACGGCCCACGGGTGCTGCCCGCCGACCTGAGCGCGCCGCCGATCGTCGCGGTATGGAAGACGCGCGCGCTCATCGCCGCCGGAGCAGGTCTGATCCTGTCGATCCTCATCGCCCTCATCGGTGGCCCACTCGGCTTTGACCATGTTCTGCGCGCCTATCTGGCGGGCTTCATGCTCTGCTTCGGCCTCTGCGGGGGCGGCCTTTGTTTCCTGATGCTGCAGTACGTCACGGGCGGCAAGTGGGGGCTGATCCTGCGCCGGCCGATGGAAGCGATGACACGCACCCTGCCGCTGATTGTGGTTCTGTTCGTTCCGCTGCTGCTGTTCGGCAAGCACCTCTGGCTGTGGGCTGCATACCCGACGCAAGCCGCGATTGAGAATGGCCTGTCAAACCACCAGCTCACCGAAGCACAGGCGCACTCCCTCAGCTGGAAGCACATTATGCTGAGCCCGTTCAGCGTCGCTCTTGAGTTCGTGGCGATCTTCGGCTTCATGTTCCTTTGGAGCTACTTCCTGAATCGCTGGTCGGTCGAGCGTGACGCCGATCCCGCCGCGGGCACACAGGGTTCGTTCGAGTTCTGGCGCATCCGGGCGGAGAACCTCTCCGGCATCGGCATCCTGATCTACGTCGCCCTGCTCACGGTAGTGGTCATTGATCTGGTCATGTCGCTCGACATCACCTGGTACTCGACCATGTACGGCCTCATCTACCTCGTCGGCCAGGGGTATGCCGTTCTTGCGCTGGGCACGCATACGATCATCCGGCTGTCACGTTTCCAGCCGCTCGCGACCGCGCTGCGCAAGACGGAGCAGTACGACCTGGGCAAGTTCATGCTCGGCTTCGTGATGCTGAACATCTACCTGAGCTTCGCGCAGTTCCTCATCATCTGGTCTGCCAACTCGCCGGAGGAGATTCCCTGGTACCTGAACCGCATCCGCGGCGGGTGGTGGGTGATCACGTCGCTGAACTTCATCTTCCACTGGGTTGTGCCCTTCTGCCTGTTGCTCAGCCGGCAGTTCAAGTACGACAACCGCAAGATGCTCGCGCTGACCACGTGGATGATCTTCGCCCGCTGCTTTGACCTGTTCTGGCTGATTGAGCCGAATTTCCCCGACGCAATGGGGAACCTGCACATGAGCGTCGGCATCCTCGCCTACATCACCATGCCGTTCTTTGTCGGCGGCGTGTGGCTGTGGATGTACCTGACAAACCTGCAGTCGCGTCCGCTGATCGTCCTCAACGATCCGCACACGGCGGAAGTCCTGGAGCCGGAACATGCCCACTAATCCCAACGAACGCGATCACGTGTTGAGCGAAAAGCCCGCTTCGACCCATGCGGACGAGCACGGCCTCGACAAGCCCATGCCGCATCCGTCGGCGAAGTTCGACGCGGAGCATCCCGGCTACGAAGTCAGCGACGTCAACACGAAGGGTGTCGTGGTCTTTCTCGGCGGCCTGCTTGGATTCATGGTCGTCTTCTTCATCCTTTGCTACGCGATGGGTAAGGCGATCAACTATGGCTTGTTGAAGCAGGACGAAGACCAGGCCTCCCACAACCCGCTCTCGGCGGCCAGCCCCCGCGGGCTGCAGAAGCGTGGCGAAAGCCTCGAAAACAACCCGGAGCAGGCGCAGCGGGAAGCCGCTGCCATCGTGCAGAACTTTCCGACGCCGCGCATCCCGACGGACGACGATAACCAGGAAACTGCCGACATGCACGCCCGCGAGGATCTGCTGCTGGAGCACTACACCGCGGCCGATTTATCCGAGGGACCGGAAGGTACGGTTCACATCCCGATCGAGCGCGCCATGCAGCTGGTGGTGCAGCGCGGTCTGCCGGCAGCTGCTTCGCAGGCAAGCGCCGTGCAGGGCAAGCTGATCGGCGACAAGCAGTACGTTGCAACCGCGCCGCTGACCTCCGGCTTTGCACGCACCGCATATGAACTCGACCAGATGGAAAGCCGCGAACAGAAGATGAGTGCGGGCGAAACCCCGGCAACGGAAGCGAAGAAGTAAGTCACCGTAAGCAGTCAAAAAGAGAGACAGGAAAACATGCAGCAGGGCAGGACAATCCGGATGAAACAGCACGGCGGCAGATTCATCCTGCCTGTGCTTCTGTTCGGCATCCTGCTGGCGCTGCAGCCGCGCCTCTCCGCGCAGGTCTCCAGCTACGGCGACAAGCAGGCGGGCGAATCCTACGGTAACGAGCTGCCGGCCGTGCTCAAGGGCGCGTCGATCGACCAGCACCTGAACACGGTGTTGCCCGATGTGCCATTCGTCGACGAAACCGGCAAGCCGGTGCGTACGGGTGACTACTTCGGGCCCAATCACGGCGGCAAGCCTGCCGTCCTGGCACTTGTGTACTTCCAGTGCCCCATGCTCTGCTCCGAAGAGCTCGATGGCCTGACCCAGGCGCTGGCCATGGTGCACCTCGACCCGGCAAAGGACTTCAATGTCCTCGTCATCAGCATCGACCCAACGGATACCCCGGCCGTTGCGGCGCAGAAGAAGGCACTGTACACCCGCCGCTATGCGCGTCCCGGCACCGAGGATGGATGGCACTTCCTCACAGGTCAGCAGGCCTCGATTGATGCGGTCACCAAGGCGGTCGGCTTTGGCTACGTCCGCATTCCTTCGCCGGACGGCAAGACGACGCAGTTCGCCCACGCCAGCTCCATCCAGTTGCTGACGCCCGATGCGAAAATCTCGCAGTACTACCTTGGCGTGGAGTACTCGCCAAAGGATTTGCTGCTTGGCCTGATCGAGTCGTCGGATCACAAGATCGGCACGCCGGTCGCCAACATTCTGACCTACTGCTACCACTATGATCCACACCGCAACAAGCACAGCCTGATCGTCGCGCGGGTGGTGCAGTTCGGCGGCATGATCACGGTTGCCGGCCTGGGTGGATTCATGTTTCTGATGTTCCGGCGCGACCTGAAACTTGGCCGCGACCACGCTTTGACACGCAGGGAACCGAGGCCGTAGGCCACGCACCCGCCCGCATTGCCGCACTGAGGCAGCACGAACGAGAGAACGGATAGGAAGAGATAAAGGCAACGATGGGAATCAGTCCAGTACTTTGGCAGTTTCTAACCAAGTGGCTCACCTCCTCGGCGATCTGGCCGCAGGAGGCCTCCACCATCGCGCCGTGGGCAGATGCGCTGTACATCTTTCTGTGGCTGATGACGGTGGTCGGCGTTGTGCTTGTCGGTGCACTGGTCTGCTTTTTCGCCATCCGTTACCGTGCCGAGCGGCACCCGGTCGCCGTCCAGATTGAAGGCTCCACGCTGCTTGAGGCGACGTGGACGATCATCCCGCTTGGTATCTTCCTGTTTGTCTTCGTCTGGGGCGCATGGCTGTACTTCCGCATCTACAACCCACCCGCGGACGCCATGCAGGTGTACATCGTGGGCAAGCAGTGGATGTGGAAGGCCGAGCATCCCGGCGGACAGCATGAGATTAACGCGCTGCACGTGCCCACGGGCCGCCCGGTGCAGTTGACCATGATCTCGCAGGATGTCTTCCACTCGTACTCGATCCCGGCATTCCGCGTGAAGCGCGAGGTGATCCCCGGCCGCTACAGCACGGTGTGGTTCAACGCGACGCAGCCGGGCACGTACCACCTGTTCTGCACGCAGTATTGCGGCACGCTGCACTCCGGCATGATCGGCTCCATCGTTGCCATGGATCCCAGTGACTACGACCGTTGGACAAAGGAATCGACCAGCGGCATGAGCCTGGCGCAGAACGGGGAGCGCCTGTTTGCCTCGCTGGGCTGCAACAGTTGCCACTCGGGCAATGCGGCCGCCGTCGGCCCGAACCTGGCCGGTGTGTACGGGTCTAAAATCAGGATGGACGATGGATCGGAGCAGATAGCCACCGATGGCTGGCTGCGCGACACCATCCTCAATCCTTCGCAGCACGTTCCGCTCGGCTATAAGCCGATCATGCCGACCTACCAGGGCCAGATCAGCGAAGAAGGCCTGATCGACCTGGTGGAATACGTCAAGGGCCTGAAGACCAATTACCGTGTGCAGCAGACGCTGGACACCTCCAAAGCTGACGACGCGGCGCCCACCACGCCCGTCGAGAAGGTGACGCCATGAGCACCATCGTGTCCTTGCCCGACCAGAGCACGGCAACCCTGCCGAAGCGGAACTACATCAACAACGAGCACGGCCTGCTGTCCTGGCTGCTGACCGCCGACCACAAGCGGATCGCGATGCTGTACCTCATCAGCATCACGTTCTTCTTTTTCATCGGCGGCTTCTTCGCCGGCATGGTGCGGCTTGAGCTGCTGAC
>CAZZVI010000042.1:0-12905 GCA_964657335.1 uncultured Terriglobus sp. | reverse complement strand
AACTTCATCGTGACCGTTCACCGCATGCGCGCGCCGGGCATGACGTGGTTCCGCCTGCCGCTGTTTGTCTGGTCCAACTACGCCGCGTCGGTGCTGATGGTGCTCGGTACCCCGGTGCTCGCGATTGCAATCGTCCTGGTCGCGCTCGAGCGCACGCTGGGCATCGGTGTCTTCGATCCGGCAAAGGGCGGCGACCCGCTGCTCTTTCAGCATTTGTTCTGGTTCTACTCGCATCCGGCCGTGTACATCATGATTCTGCCGGGCTTTGGCGTCATCTCGGAGGTGATCTCGACCTTCAGCCGCAAGCGCGTCTTCGGCTATACTGCCGTCGCGTTCTCCTCGGTGGCCATCGCGCTCTTCGGCTTCTTCGTGTGGGCGCACCACATGTTCATCATGGGCGTGTCAAATTACTCGGCGCTGGTGTTCTCTCTGCTGACCATGCTGGTCGCGGTGCCTTCGGCCATCAAGATCTTCAATTGGTCGTTCACCATGCAGAAGGGGTCCATCACCTTTGAGACGCCGATGCTGTATGCGTTCGGCTTCATCGGCCTGTTCACCATCGGCGGCCTTACCGGCGTCTTTCTCGGCTCGCTCGGTATGGACATCATGCTGACGGAGACCTACTTCGTGGTGGCACACTTCCACTTCGTCATGGTCGGCGGCATGCTCATGGCGTTCCTCGCCGGCATTCACTTCTGGTGGCCAAAGATGACCGGCCGCATGTATCCGGAATCGGTCTCGAAGCTTGCTGCGATCATTACCTTCGTCGGCTTCATCCTGACGTTCTTCCCGCAGTTCGTCGTCGGCTACCTTGGTATGCCCCGCCGCTATCACGAGTATCCGCCGGAGTTCCAGGTGCTGAACGTGCTATCGACCGCGGGTGCAACAGTGCTTGGTGTCGGCTATATGCTGCCGCTCTTCTACCTGGCATGGTCGCTGAAGTACGGCGCTATCGCGGGCAACAATCCGTGGCAGGCAACCGGTCTCGAGTGGCAGATCCAGTCGCCGCCGCTGACCGAGAACTTCCTCGAGACACCCATCGTCGACCACGAAGCCTACGATTACGAGTGGCTCGCGCACAAGCAGCAGCAGGAACTGCAGCACGTCGGCTAAGCCGGCGAGCGGCAGGTAGAGTTCTGTAACAATGACCGGGATGGTTTGCCAGGCGAACCATCTCGCGCACGGTACGAATCAATGTACGAGAGGGTTTCTGACATGTCGGTAGCATCGACCATCACGCATCCGCCGGAGCCTGAAATCCACGCGTCGCACGACGTGCACGAGCACCCGTTCTATCAGAAGCACCACTTTGAGACGGCCGAGCAGCAGAGGGAAGCCGCGTCGTTTGGCATGTGGCTCTTCCTGCTGACGGAAATCATGTTCTTCGGCGGACTGTTCTTCGCCTACCTGCTGTACCGCAACTGGTATTACGAGGCCTTCGTCGCGGCGTCAAACTCAATCTCCATGCCGATGGGCCTGATTAACACCATCGTGCTGATCTCCTCGTCGTTCACCATGGCGATGGGTGTTTACTCGGCCGAGATGAAGGACCGGAAGGCCCTGCAGCTCTGGCTGCTGGCCACGGTTTTCCTGGGTTTTGCCTTCCTTGGCATCAAGACCGGCGAGTACTACGACAAGTTCCAGGAGCACCACGTCCCCGGCGCCTCGTTCGACATTGCTGACTTCGTTCATCCGCCCGCGCACAGCAAGGAGAAGCCGCTGAGCGTGGACATGGCGAACCACACGCAGATCTACTTCTCGCTGTACTTCGCCATGACCGGCGTGCACGCGCTGCACATGGTCATCGGGATCGCCATCCTGATCGTGCTGCTGTGGAAGGCCCGGCAGGGGCTTTACACCACGGGGTACGTCCAGCCCATTGAGAACTTCGGTCTGTACTGGCACTTTGTCGATATTGTCTGGATCTTCCTGTTTCCGCTCCTGTATCTCATTAACCGACACTGAACCGCTGATCAACCGCCACCGACCGGCTGGAGCGGAGATCCGCTCCAAATGCTCCGAGACCGAATAAAGGAAGCTGCATGAGCGACCAGGCCACATCGCATAACCTGAAGCCCGTCGATGCCGAGCACCGCAACCTCGACTATCACGACGCCATGAACATCACCAACCCGGAGCATGTCTCGCACCACATCGTGAGTCCTGCGGTGTATGGCCTGATTTTCGGCGTGCTCATGATCGGCACGCTGCTCACGGTAGGCGCGTCCATGCTGCCGCTCGGCATCTTCAACGCGCCGATCGCGATCGCCATCGCCTGCACCAAGGCCGTCTTTGTGGTGCTGTTCTTCATGCACGTCAAGTACAGCTCGCGCCTGGTCAAGCTGACGGTCTCCGCCGGCTTCTTCACCTTCTTTGTGCTGGTGATGATGACGATGCTCGACTACTTCACGCGCGCGTGGGGACTCTGGTAGATCAAATTGTCTGATTGAAACAGCAAAGGACACGGCGAGCCGTGTCCTTTGCTGTTGCTGGGGCAGCTGTTTCTCGGCGGAAGGCGGATGGGGTGTGCCGGGCGTATCTCACGGCGAGCGTCGAAGGCACGTCCAGATCTTAGCCTCGGCCGCAGGCCTATGTGCAGGAACGTTCGGCAGGTGCGGGCCAACGGCTGGCCTATGTTCCTCGTTGCATCCATGGAGCGGGCCTTCGGCCCTTGTCAGTTGTGTTGCCGCTCACCTGGGCCTTCGGCCCAGGCTAAGATCGGGTCGCGCCTTTGGCGCTTCTAGCAGTGCTTACGACGGAGTTACCTCTGCAGCACAAGTTAGCCTTGACCACAGCGGCCGAAGCCACATGGGCGGCGAGTCCGGGCGTCTACCTCGGCGGCTGTAGGCCTAGCCAAGCGAGTCCGAGCGCCTACCTTGAGGCTGAGCGCCAAAGGCGGCGAGATATTAGCCTGGGCCGCAGGCCCAGGTAGAAGACGCCACGCGGTGAAGGCGACGGGTCCGGCCTAAAGTTCGCCGCGTTATCAGCGTTGCAGAGGGAGCATTGCCAGCGTGCCGAGATAGCGGTGAACCGGGTCGAAGATTCGGCTCTCTACGCCTGCGATCCTGACGGCGCTCTTCCCTTCGGAGGACATCAGGCCGAGACGTGCGAGCAGCAGGGCGTCGGGATCGGCACTCCGCCTGGGGATATGTACGCCGGCTTCCAGCTGGTGGCAGGTGTCGCAGGTGGTCGGCGCGTTGTTCTTGGTGTGGCAGGCGATGCAGCCGCCCATGGAGATGTCCGTCTCCTTGGCGGTTACGTCGCGCTCGCCCATGGGGCCGTGGCATTCCTCGCACTTCTTACCGGCGGCGGTGTGGACCTTGTGACTGAACTGCACGAAGGATGGCACCTGGTAGACGCGCGCCCACGGGATGGGCTCGCCTGACTTCGAGATAGCGGCGAGGCGCTGGATGTCAGGTTTGTCGGTCGCAATGGCACTGTGGCACAGCATGCAGGTACTGGCCTGCGGCATGGAGAGGCTGGCCCCACTCTTTGCGGGCGCGTGGCAGTCGGCGCAGGCCGCCTTCGCGACCTGCACGTGCTTCTTGTGGCTGAACGGGATGGGCTGGTCGGGAGCGGGCTCAGCGGCCGGCGGAGGTGCGGCATCCTGCGCACGTGCCGCCGCGCAACCTCCCGCGAGCAGCACCAGCAACAGCAGAAACCGCTTCATACCGTCCAGTTTAAACGGTTCCCGAGCGCATCTGCTCGGCCAGGTACTCCGACGCGCGCATCGTCAACGCCGACATGGTGATCGTTGGATTCTGCCAACCGGCGCTGACAAAGGCGCTGGTATCGATCACGAACAGGTTCTTGATGTCGTGGCTCTGGTTCCACTTGTTCAGAACGCTGGTCTTGGGGTTGTCGCCCATGCGGCATGTGCCCTGCTCGTGGATGCTGTAACCCGGCGGGTTGAACTCGTAGTTCTTTACTAGGACTTCGAAGCCGGCATCTTCTGCCATGGCGGCGCAGGTGTCGACCATGTCCTTCGCCATGTTGTTTTCGTTTTCGCCGTACTTCGCGTCGATGTGCAGCACCGGTACGCCCCATGGATCGAGAAGGGCCTTGTTCAGGGTCACGTGGTTCTCGTAGCGCGAGAGGACCTCGCCCATGATGCCGCAGGAGAAGCTGCTGCCGTTGTATTCGGCCAGTTTCTTGTCGAGCGCAGGGCCGTATTCGCAGAGGGCGCGTGGGTCCATCGGGCCCGGGTTTGCGCTGACGTTGACCGCGTAGCCGCGCAGGAAGCCCTTCTGCTTGTCGTTGATGTTGCGGAAGCGCGGAATCAGGCCCCCGCCGCCCATCACGCCGGTCTTGCCGTTGCGCGCTTCGGGGACAGACGCGATGATGCCTGCGCCGTAGATCTGGTCGGTCAAGTGGCGGCCGATGTAACCGCTGCTGTTGGCGATGCCGCTGTTCAGCAGCAGCCGCGTGGTCTCAAGGCAGCCCGCACCGACAACGACGACCCGGGCCTTCATGGTCATCTCGCGGCGCGACTGCCGGTCCACGAAGACGACGCCATTCGCCAGGCCGGTGTTCTTGTCGGTCGTGATCTGCTTCACGACCACGTTCGGGATGGTGGTCAGCTTGCCGGTCTTCACCGCGTCTGGAATGAAGAGGTTGATGGAGGCCGCCATGCCATTGACGCCCACGGACGAGCGCGGCTTGGTCACGGGCACGCCGCGCTTGCTGCCGGCATCGACAAAGCGCTTCATTGCGGGCGAGAAGGGTGCGTCATCGACGATGAAGTTGCCGTCGGGGTACTGCGGCAGCTTGTCGATCGCTCCGCGGACGCGGTAGAGAGGCTCCACGCGGTCGTAAAATGGCTTCAGATCGGCGTAGGAGATCGGCCAGTCATCGCCGTAGCCGTCGTGGCTCTTCGCCTTCAGTTCGTAGTCGCTATGCCGGAACGATTGCCGGCCCCAGTACGGCGAGCGGCCACCGAAGGTACGCACACGGACCCAGTTGTACTGCTGCCCGGCGGGGTAGGTGTAGGGAATTTCCTTCTCGTCGACCCACTGGTTGGCGCTGAACTCTGAGGCCTGAAAGACGTGCGGCAGGCGGCCGGGCGCGTCGAAGCCGCGGTAGGGCAGTTCGTATGCGGGCTTCAATTCGCGGTCGCGCTCAAAGTTCAGCATGGGGCCGGCATTCAGCATGGTGACTGAAATGCCCTTTTCCGTGAGGACCTTGGCCGCCAAACCGCCGGAGTGGCCTGAACCAATGATGAGGACGTCGACTTTACGCTCTGCCATAATCTCTTTCCTGTTGCTGTACTCGGTGTGGCCGGGAAGCTGGCGTTATGCGTACACGCGCATGGTGGGCTCTACCGGGTGAACGTAGAGTCCGACGCCTGGCGCACGCTCGCCGGATGCAACGGCCGCGGCGCTGTAGGTCTGCGAATTGATGGTCGCGGTGCGAATATCGCGATGGATCGTGGCGATGAAGAGCTTGTGGGGCTCGCGGGGAGGATGGTCTGACATCCAGGCCACGAGATGCGGCCGAATCAGCGCGTCTGCCTGCTCGGCCGTCACCTTGTCGAAGCCCACGTGATACTGCTTCATGGCATCCGCCTGCAGACGGTCGAGCCCCGTGGTGTACAGCTTCTTGCGGTCAGCAGGAGACTCACCGATCAGGAAGTCGAGGAACTGGGGCGCGCCCGCGGCGTTTGCGCTGGGATAGCCGTTCATCGCCGGCATGAAGATGTCGCACAGATGCTCGAGCGTAGCGTACTGGACGGGACTGAAGAAGTGCGCATCGGTCAGGGCGGCCACGTCCGGCACGGACGACGGGATATTCGGCGTGTGGAACTGCGCCATCCGCGCCTGAGCGCCCTGGGCCGAGCGGCTCGAACCCTGCGCCGGGTTCACCGCGGCGGTACCCTGCGGAACCGCCGTCGTATCGGGCGGAGTGGTGGCGGGCTGCTTCTGCTGCTGGCCAAGAGCAGTCGAGACTACGGCCGACGCTGCTGCAATACCTTTGACAAAGTCACGTCTTTGCATGGGTCGAATGGTAGGCGCGGAAGGGAACAATCGTCAACAGCGTCAGCGCAGACGCGACGCGTTTTTAGGCGTCATTTCATGCTGGCTTTAAGGTTTGAAGACGAAGCTACTTTTCGGCAACGTAGCGTGTCTCGATCGCTGGAGTGCCCTTCAGTTCCGCGGCGCGTTTTTCCACGGCACGCATCACTCGCAACAGGTTGCCGCCGTAGATCTTCTTGATGTCATCGGCGCTGTAGCCTTTTTCCAGCAGGGCCTTCGTAAGCGCGGGAAACTTGCTGTACGAGTCCAGGTCCGGCGGCACGCAACCGACGCCGTCAAAGTCCGTGCCAATGCCGACCGTCTCGATGCCGCCCACCTGCACGGCATGGTCGATCTGCGCGACGACATCCTTCAGCGTGGCCGGCGGCAGCTTCGCGGCGGATTCGGCATACAGCTTTTCCATGGCGGCCTCGCGCGCGTCGGGATCGGCGATCTTCTGCGCTTCGATTATCTTTGGCCGCAGCTCGGCCATGATCGGCTTCGACCCGTCAAAATAGCGCTGCGAGAGGAAGTCGCAGCCGAAGTTGATCTGCATGACGCCGCCCTTCGCGGCCAGCGCCTTGATCATGTCGTCGGTCATATTGCGCGTGTAGTTTGAGACCGCGCGGCAACCCGAGTGCGATGCGATGATGGGCGCGGTGCTCACCTTTAGCGCGGCGTAGAAGGTCGGGTCGGCCGTGTGCGAGATATCCACCATCATGCCGAGCCGATTCATCTCGCGGACCACATCTTCGCCGAACGATGTCAGGCCATTGTGGTGCGTGACTCTTGCGTCGTCGACGTCGCCCTGCGAATCGGCCCAGTGGTTGGTGTTGAAGTGCGTCAGCGTCATGTAGCGGACGCCCAGCGCGTAGAAGTCGCGAAGCGTGCGCAGGTCGTCTTCGATGGCGTGGCCGCCTTCGATGCCCATGAGCGCGGCGATCTTTTTATCGTGGTGGGCGCGTTCGATGTCGTCGGCCGTGGTGGCAAAGACGAACTCACCGGGATGCTTCAGGATGACGTCGGTCCGGACGGTGTCGATCATGTCCAGTGCACGGTGCGCACTGCTGTTGTCGGCGACATAGTTCGCACCGACGTACACGGCGAAGAACTCCGCGCCGAGAAAGCCCTTCATACGCGGCAGGTCCGTCTGGCCTGACTTGTTCGGCGTGGCGATGTCGTAGCCGTTCACCGTCTTTGAGGTGATGTCGTCGTGCGTGTCGATCAGGATGGCTTCGCGCGTGATCTTGTCCACCTCGGCCTGCGTGACGGGTGTCTTACGTGGCGTGCGTGGAGACTGCGAGACAGCGGCCAGCGGAAGCGCGAGTGCAAAGGCAGAACGGGCAATGCGGATGGGCAGGGACATGAGTGTCTCCGTGGCAGCGATGAATTGTGCATTGACTGGCTCAGTGTAACTGAGCGCATGGAAGAGAAGGCGGGTGCCCACACCTCGCCTTTAAGATGTGGGAAATCCGCGGCACCGCGAGCCTTCATCATCCCCACGTCTCAAAAAGCGAGACGTGGGGCACCCACCACCTGCCTCGCTGTCATCGCTTACGAAAACTGAAAGCCCGGCGCGAGGCCGGGCCTTCGATACAGACGGCATCTGTAAGTACACGCCGAAGGCGTCGAGAACGGTACGAAGTACTACTGCTGTGCCTGCTGCATCTGCTGCATGTGCTTGATGTGGTCGGCGACGGGTGAGGGCGGTGGCGGCACCTGCTGCGCCTTCTCCACCAGCATCGACCAGTCCTCGGGCACGGGCAGTTCCTGGTCCGGCAGCGGGTTACCTTCGCTGGGCGAGACGCGCACGGCGACGGTCAAGTCGGTATTGGCCGAGCCGCGAAAAATGCCGTGGGTCGGCGGCACATCGCTGTAGTCGCGCCCGAGCGCAGTGCGGATGTGGCGGTCGCCGGCGACCAGCCAATTCGTGGGGTCGAAGCCCACCCAGCCGAGCTGGGGCAGGTACGCCTCAACCCACGCGTGCGTGGCCGAGTTGATGCTGCGGTCCTTGTCGCTGTTGCCGTGATACAGGTAGCCGCTCACGTAGCGGCAGGGCATGCGCAGGCGCTCGCGTACCAATGCGATCATCACATGCGCAAAGTCCTGGCAGACGCCGGTCTTCTGCGTCAGCGCGACGTCGATCAGCGAGTCGGCGTCCGTCGATTTGGGTACGTAGTCGAAGTAGTGGTACAGCTTCTCGTTCAGGTCGTGCAGCACCATCAGCGGATCGTCGCGGCGGCGCACGTCCAGCTTGTCGCCGAGCTCTTCCAGCAGCGGCGTGGGCGTGGTGAACTCGCTGGGAAACAGGAACTCCCAGAAGTCGCCGGCCTGCACATCCGCATCCAGCTCCGCCCACGCGTCAGGAGCGAGGAACGAAGGCATCGGGATCGTCTCTTCCATCTCGACAAGGCTCTCTGCGACGATCACCAGCTGCTCATGCGCGCCGGGGATGTCGAAGTGGTGCACATGGTTTGCCAGGTGATCGCGATAGCTGAAGACGCGACAGCGCGGCGAGACGGAGAGCTGAAAGTTCAAGCAGCGCTGCAGCGCATCGGAGCGCGGGTGCATACGCGTCTCCATGATGGATTCGCTCACCGCGTTGCTGTAGACGAACTTCGTCAAGTGCCGGACTGTGTAGTACATGGGGCCTCGTTGTTCGTTGTTGTCGTTCTTCGTTGTTCGTCTGAGAGATGGGAGGGCTATCACGAACAACGACGAACAAATAACGGTTCCCTATCCCGCAAGCGCCGCCTGAATCGAATAGTCAACATACAGCTCATAGATCGCGTTGTGTATCTCGCGGCACTGCACCTGGATGTCGCGCAGGTACATGACGACATCGCCGCTCATGATCTCTTCCACGCTCGAATAGCTCAGCGTCGCGCGCAGGCGGCCGGAGATGCGGCTCAGCTTGTCGGACCGTGTGCCGCCGCTCACGTCCTGCACCGCTTCGAGCGCGTGCTGCATGGCATCGATGGAGAAGCGCAACGAGTGCGGAAAGTTGGGATCGAGCAGAAGGAACTCGAGAATCCAATCCGGCGCAAGGTCGGCGGTGTAGACCTTGCAGTACGCCTCGAACGCCGTCGCCGAACGAAGAAGGCCCATCCATTCGAGGTATTCATTGCTGTCCGGCAGCGCGTCCTGCGTGGTCCAGAGCTCGGGCTGGTAGGCCTCCAGCAGCATGGCCGTCGCGGAGGCGCGTTCCATGTAGCGGCCAACCTGGATAAACTGCCAGCCCTCGCCGTGGCTCATGGTGGAGTCGGTCACGCCCTGGAACTGGTGCACGCCTTCCATCACCTGGCCGAGAAACTCCATGGGACCTTCGCTCTGTTGCAGCAGCGCCTCGGCGTGCATATCGCTCTGCATTTCAGGGCGCGTCACCTGCAGGTACAGGCTGTTCAGGCGCTGCCACATCTCCGTGGAGATCTGCTCGCGTACATGCCGCGCATTCTCACGCGCCGCGATGATGCAGGCCAGAACGCTCGCGCGTGAGGTTGCGTCGAAGGTCAGCGTGCGGGCGAGAGCGATCGCGTCGCCCTCCCACTTCACGTTCTTCGGCGAACCCAGCGCCTGCAGCGTGCGCTGCCATCGGCGGTCCGCGCTGGTGGGCGATTCGTCCAGCATCAGGTTCAGGTTCACGTCCAGCAGACGCGTCGTATGCTCCGCGCGCTCCAGGTAGCGGCTCATCCAGTACAGGCTGTCTGCAACTCGTGAAAGCATGGTCGTCCTATCGCCTGGTATAGATTGTCCGGTCGCTCCAGTGTAGTGCAAGGCGGCGAGCGTATCGCTCGCAGGCGAGGAACCGCCTGCTTAGAAATCGATATGCCCGCGCAGGGACGGTACCCACACCGGCCCGCGATCACGGTTGTAGCCGGGATTGTCGATGTGCGAGATGCTCGGCGAAAAGTAGAGTCCGCGCCATGTGTGCACGTTGTAGTACGCCTCCACGATGTTCTCGCGGCCGTAGCGCAGCCGCCCGTCGCCCAGCAGGAAGCCGAGGCCGCCGTTCGCGAGGTATTGCTGGTGGTCGCGCTTGATTGCGTTGGAGCTGAAGGCGACGCCGGCCTTGTCGTTCGCTCGTCCCCAGTCGCTGCCGCTATAAGTCCCGCCGATCAACGCTGCCTGTTCGATCTCGGTGTAAGCGTAGGATTCGGTTTTGCCGTCGTTCCATCCGAAACGCCCGGCCACCGTCAGATCACGCGTGATCGACTGCTCCATGTTGTAGCCGAAGCCGTACTTCACCGCGCCTGTGTGCTCGTGCTTCGTGATGTCCGGCGTCGCGTCCGTGCCCTGCAGGAAGGCGTTCACCGCCTCGCGATAGCTGCCCATGTGCGCGTTGTTCACGAAGGCGAGCACGCGCTGCGTGCCGGTGCGGTGAGGAAGCCAGCCGTGGCGGAGTTCCGCTTCCATGTTCTGGCCCCGCGCGCGCTTCGCTGACCAGTCCAGGCTGATGCCGTTGGCGACAGTCGGCATCAGCATCAGGCCGTAGCGCACGGCCCAGCTTCGATCCTGGTACTCGGCCACCGCGCCGTAGGTGTAGCCGCGCGTGTCGGCGGCATAGTCCCACGCGCCGTTGTTGTCGATGCTCCAGTTGGTGAACTGCAGGTGGCTGTCGCTGAGCACGGAGTTCATGTCGAAGAAATCCGGCGTGGACAGCTTGCCTACGCGCAGCTCCAGCCGCCGCACCGGCACCTTCGTGGCGAGCGACAGCGGGCCGCGGGTGTTTGCCGTCATCTCGTTCGTGAAGCCGATGGTCTGGTGCACCATGACCCGCGCAACGTAGGGCACTGACCCGAGCGTCGGATTGCGCACCACGTCCAGGTTGGTGAACCCCGCCAGGCCTAGCGCCTGGCTCAGGCCGCGACCGCCGGTCGACTCCAGGTGGAAGATTAGGTCGGTGTTGTAGCGCAGGGCATGCGTCTCGTCGCCATGTGCCAGCAGTCTCCAGGGCTGCAGACCCAGGTAGAGCGTGCCGACCAGCGACACCTTGTACTCGCCGCGGCCGACGAAGCTATTCACGCCCTCATACGGCGAGTTGAAGGCGGGGTGCGCCTGGAAGATGCTGTTGGCCTGCCCTGCGATGAACCAGGGCGCTTCGTCAGAGTGCGGGAACATCAAGGGCGCGGCTGCATCGTCGTGATCTTCCGGCACAGAGTCCGGTGGATGGCTGCTCGCGCCCGTCTGTCCGCAGGCAAGCCCCGAGACGCAGAGCAGCAGCGCCGTCACAAGACGCAGCCTTACGCGATGCGATCGATCGACACCGCCTCGGAGCGGGCAGACCGCCTTATGAATGTTGCACCACTTGCGCATGCCAGACGTGTCCCCCAAGGCATGGCCATTGTACGATATCCCGGTAGGATATATTGGGAACGTCAGGTGAATTCCGATGGACAAGGAAAAGCGCAAGCTGCTGGCCCGCATCAAGCGGATACGCGGCCAGGTCGATTCGGTCGAACGATCGCTCAGCGGGGACGATGACTGCGCCGACCTGCTGATGCTGCTGGCCAACATTCGGGGCGGCATCAACAGCCTGATGGCCGAGGTGCTTGAAGATCACATCCGCCTGCACATGTTGCGCGGCGATGAAAGCGCCAAGCTGACGCACGAACTGGCTGAGGATTTGATTGACCTGGTGCGTGCTTATTTGAAGTAAGCCGTGCGAGTTGATGATCTTCAAAGCGGAACTTGACTCAGTCAACCCAACCAGCGGATCAACTAGCCTTTCGCAAATGTGCTTTGCGCTCAACAATGGCGCGCTTGGCTGACTCGTATTCTTCCGGCGTGAGCCGCGGAATGTCAGAGAAATTGATTTCGCTGTCGGGGAGTGAGGCCAAGCGACGCAAACGCTCTCGATCTTCCTCGGTCAGACTGTAGCTACCCGCCGGCACTTGCACGGTAGAGCTCTCGTTCCCATCGCTCTGCCGGTCGTGCCGAGATGATTCGAACTCTTGTTTCTTCATCGTTCCCTCGAAGCGTGTGAGCCACCATCAGCAGCACGATATCTTCAACTCTGCCAAGGGCATGATGCCGTTGTTCGCCCTCAACCAGTCGATCTGGTAAGTACGCCAGATTCGGATCCTCGAGAGCGACTGTCGCCTGCTGGAAGGTGACGCCATGCACTCTCGCGTTGCGAGCTGCTTTAGCCTCATCCCACTCGTACACTGTCATGCTAATCCGCCTTCGTTCGCATGACCAGCGATCACTGACTAAGCACCCACGTATCCTTGCTGCCGCCGCCTTGTGAGCTGTTGACCACCAGCGAGCCTTTTTTCAGGGCGACGCGGGTCAGGCCGCCCGGCACGATGCTGACCTTGTCTCCGTACAGGACGTAGGGGCGCAGATCGACGTGGCGCGGCTCGAAGCCATTGCCGAAGAGGCATGGCGCGCGCGAGAACTGGATGGTGGGCTGCGCGATGTAGTTGCGCGGGTCGGCCTCGATCTTGCGCGCGAAGTCCTCGCGCTGTTCCTGCGTGGATTGCGGGCCGATCAGCATGCCGTAGCCGCCGCTCTCGCCGACGGCCTTCACGACCATCTTGTCGAGATTGGCGAGCACATGCTGCCGCTCTACAGGACGCGCGCACAGGTAGGTCTCCACGTTCTTCAGGACCGGTTCTTCGGTCAGGTAGTAGCGGATGATGTCGGGCACGTAGGCATACAGCGCCTTGTCGTCGGCGACGCCGGTGCCAAAGGCGTTTGCCAGCGTGACGTTGCCGGCGCGGTAGGCGTTGAACAGGCCCGCAACACCCAGCATGCTGTCGGCGCGAAAGCTCATGGGATCGATGAAATCGTCATCGACGCGTCGGTAGATCACATCCACACGGCGCAGGCCGCTGGTTGTGCGCATGTAGACGACGTTGTCGTGCGTGACCAGATCGCGGCCTTCGACCAGCT
>CAZZVI010000041.1:0-20536 GCA_964657335.1 uncultured Terriglobus sp. | reverse complement strand
TCGCTCGACCGCACGCTGCTGCTGCTGAAGAACGCAACCGAGGCACGCCAGCTACGCCGCGACAATCAGGAACTGCAACACCAGCTCACGCAACAGGCGTTTGTTACCGGCGAGAGCGTTCCCTTGAAGGCGTTGCGGCAGCAGATCAAGCTGATGGCTCCGACCAATGGCCGCGTGCTCATCTACGGCGAGTCGGGAACGGGCAAAGAGCGCATCGCACGCACCATGCACGCGGAGAGCCTTCGCGCTGACCGTGTCTTCGTCGAGCTGAACTGTGCCGCGATTCCGGAAGACTTCATTGAAAGCGAACTCTTCGGCTTTCGCCATAGCGCTGTTCCCGGCGGACTCGCCGAGAAGCGCGGCACCTTCGAGCGCGCTGATGGCGGAACGCTGTTTCTCGACGAAGTCGGCGACATGAGCCTGAAGACCCAGGCCAAGGTCCTGCGTGCGCTCGACGAGCAGCGTTTCTATCCTGTGGGAGCGTCGCAACCGGTGCACGTGGATGTGCGCGTGATCGCGGCCACCAACAAGAACCTTGAAGAGGAGATCGCACGCGGCAACTTCCGCGAAGACCTCTTCTACCGATTGAATGTCATACCATTCTTTGTTCCGCCGCTGCGCGACCGCATTGAAGACGTGCCCTCCCTCGTCCAGGAGTTCCTGCAGGAGTTCGGCCGGCAGTACGGAAGGCCTCGCGCCGAGATGACGCCCGATGCTCTCGCAGTCCTGAAGCAGTACGCGTGGCCCGGCAACGTGCGCGAACTGCGCAACGTCATCGAGCGCGTGCTCATCCTGAACCCGAAGGCGCAGCGCATCGAACGCAAGCACCTGCCGGTGCTCGTCTCGCGCGACGGCGGGCGGCCAAAGGCAGAAGAGTTCGGCACGCTGCTGCAGGCGCGCGAAGCCTACGAGCGCGACTACATCCTGAAGAAGCTCGACGAGTGCCACGGCAACGTAAGCCGCACGGCCGAGGCGCTAGGGCTCGAGCGCAGCCACTTGTACCGCAAGATGAAGGCGCTCGGAGTTGGGTTCAAGGAGGCTTAAGCTTCGCATCGCCCTGTGCCTCTGAAGCAATGTGTATGCCGCCTTCGCAATACCGAAGCGGCTTAGGTGTAATCAGCAAAAACGGGATCCGTCCGGTTCCAAGGCATCCGATTCACCATGGACCACGCGCCCAGGCATGTGCATGGCTTCTACGGTGAAATAGAGGCTATTGTCGACCTTCGACGCGACGGAACAGTTTCACTGACAAACAGGACGGATGCCGTAAGGCCATGTAATGGAAGCAAGTCAGACGTGCGGCATGTGCTTGAGGTGGCCGCGCAACACTTTGCTGAACTGATAGCTCTGTGGGAGAAGCATCATGGCTGAGCACAAAGTGATCGCAACAGATGGCCGAGATCGAGGCAGTATTAAAAGGGCGGCGCGCCGCAAGGACGAGCCGCTCGCACAATCCATCGAACTGATCCAGGGTCTCAACCTAGTCATCGTTGGATTGAGCAATCACCAGCGACTGGTGTTGCCGATTGCAAATATTCAAGGTCTTCGTGAAGCCACACTCCAACAGCTACAGAATCACGAACTGGTCGGACGTGGGACGGGTATCAGCTTTCCCGATCTTGATGTCGATCTATACTTGCCAGCTCTGATCGAGGGAGTGTATGGGAATCGTCGCTGCATGGCCGACATGGGGAAGAAGGGTGGTAGGGCGAAAACTCCAGCGAAGCGCCGAGCTTCTCAAGCGAACGGTGCCGAGGGCGGAAGACCAAGGAAAGCTGTGGCATAGTCGTTACTCAGCCTTGAGCTTGTTCTGCTTCTCGCCCAACGCCTCTAGCTGACGCCGCCAATCCAGTTCTTCCACAAAGCCGCGCTTGGACCGCCAGTCTTCCTTCACCTTCACAAATAGCTCAAGGAAGACGCGCGTGCCAAGCAGACCCTCGATCTCTTTACGGGCGGCGGTACCGATCTGCTTCAGCATGGCGCCGCCTTTGCCGATCAGGATGGCCTTCTGGCCCGACCGCTCCACGAAGATGGCCGCGGCAATCTTGGTTACGGGCAGCTTTGGTGCTTCCGTGACCACGGCGTTCTTGCGCGGCTTGCGCTGTGGACCGGGGTCTTCCCATGTTTCGATGACGACGGCCGAGGCGTACGGCACCTCTTCGCCGGTGAACAGCAGGATCTTTTCGCGGATCAGCTCTGCTGCGAGAAAGCGCATGGGTTGATCGGTGAGCTGGTCGGCAGGGAAGTAGCGCTCGCCCTCGGGCAGCCGGTCCACGACCTTTTCGACCAGCAGGTCGAGGCCGTCCTTCTTCGTCGCGGAGATCAACACCGTCTCGGCAAATTCACGTTTGCTGGACCAGTGAGAGATCAGGGGCAGCAGGTCTTCGCGGCGTACCAGGTCAATTTTGTTCAGCACAAGAATCACGGGGCAGGTCACGTTGCGCAGCAGGCTCAGTGCGAATGCGTCCTCCGCGGCGGAGAGCGCTTTCTTATCCTCCGATGGTGTCGGCTGCTTGCCTTCAACGCGCTCCTTCGGCTCGTGCAGGCGGTGCGTCGCGTCGACGAGGAACAGCACGACGTCGCGCGCTTCGAGCGCATCATGCACCTCCTGCATCATGCGGCGGTCGAGCTGGCTGCTTGGCTTGTGAACGCCGGGTGTGTCCACCACGATGACCTGCGCAGCCGGTTGCGCGTCGCGCGTCTTGCCCTTTGGCTGCGCGGGCACTTCGAGCACGCCGAGGATGCGCGTGCGCGTGGTCTGCGCCTTATGCGTCACAATCGCGAGCTTCTCGCCCAGCAGTGCGTTCAGCAGCGTGGACTTACCTGCGTTGGGCCGGCCGATGATCGCAACGAATCCAGAACGAAAGGACATTCCTTCAGTGTATGTCGCCTGTCGTTCGCACCGCGGGCAAACATCGCTTCGAATGCGGTGTCTCACAAGACACAAGTAGAGGAGGACGCAAAGTGACAGATGAGAGTAATACGCTTTCGGCGCCTACGTTGCCGCCGGATGATCTGGCAAGACTGCTTATCAAAGCGTCTGCCGACGATGCAGACCACCCGCACATCGGGCTCGTGGGCGACACCTACACGGTGCTGCTATCTGGGAATGAGACGGCGGGCCGGTTCTGCCTGATCGACATGCACATTCCTCCGGGTGGAGGGCCGCCGCCGCACCGTCATGACTTTGAAGAGACCTTCATCCTGCTTGAGGGCGAGATCGAGGCGACCTTCCGCGGCGAAAAGACGACCGTCAAGGCAGGCGAGACGATCCATATCGCGGCGAACGCGCCACACCAGTTTCACAACGTGTCTGCGTCTCCGGTACGCACGTTCTGTATCTGTTCCCCTGCCGGACAGGAAGACTTCTTTCGCGAAGTCGGAGTGCCTGTAGCAACGCGTACGACGGCACCACCAAAGCTCACACCGACAGAGCAGGAGGCCTTCGGCAAGAAGGCTATGGGACTTGCGCCCAAGTACAAGACCGAGATGCTCAAAGAAGCATAGAGCTTCAATCCTCTGTAGCAGCAGATGTCGGCGTGGCGCTGACCCTGACGCGTGTCACCAGCCGCGATGTCGCCGCCAACACTTCCAGACGCAGGCCTTCACTCTCGATGACCTCGCCGGGCAGCGGAATATGGCCGGCAAGTTCCGATACCAGACCGCCCACGGTGGTCGCTTCCAGGTCGGTGGGCAGGCGTAATGGCTCCTGCTCTTCGTTGGTCTTGTCTTCCAGCAGGTCCCGCAGGTCGCCGACATCCATGCTGCCCGGCACAATATACGAGCCATCGTCTTCGCGTGCGATATCCCCTGTCGCCGCGTGATCGTGCTCGTCTTCGATGTTTCCGACGATGGCTTCGATCAGGTCTTCGATGGTGACCAGCCCCGCCACCGCGCCATACTCGTCGATGACGATGCGCATGTGCTGCTTCGCGCTCTGCATCTCGCGCAGTAACTCGTTGACCTTCTTCGGCTCGGGCACCACTTCCGCCGGCCGCTGCATCTCGCGGACAGTCCGCGTACTCGCGTCGGCATCGGAAATTTGCAGCAGATCGTGCGCGAAGGCGATGCCAGTAATTTCATCAAGTGTCCCGCTGTAAACCGGCACGCGTGAGAAGCCTCGTTCGTTGATCGCTTGCGTGAAGTCTGCCAGTGTCATCGTGTCCGGTACGGCATACATTTCAGGTCGAGGTGTCATCACTTCGCGCACCACCATGTCGCCAAACTCGACGACGGAACGCACCAGAGCGCGGTCGCTCTCTTCCAGAATGCCCTCTTCTTCGCCTGCCTCCAGCAGCGCATCGACACCTTCGTCGGGATGCTCCTCCTGCTCGTCGCTGTTATGCTCCGCAAGCGATGCGATGGAAAGCAGCAGACCCAGCAGTAGCGTAATTGGCAGAATGAGGTAGAACAGCCCTTGAAGCGGCAGCCGTATGCGCCGGATCCATGTACCTACCGTGCGGGCGAACAGCACCTGTGGCAGCATGCGATCGAAGAGGATGATGATCAGCGCAAGCTCCGCCAGTGCCTCGGCATACGTCGTCCATCCGCGGTCACCGGCGGAGAAGCGCCGCCCGCCAAGGATCAGCGCGATGGCCGCCAGCGAGGTCTGCCGGAGTATGGACGCGGAGAGCGCGATGCTGTCGCGTGACAGGCCGAAGCGCGGCTCCATGAGTTCGACCCACGCGTCAAGGTTGTCCTGATAATTGCGGGCAAGAAACTTGCCCATCTCCGAGTACACGCGATCGGCATAGGCAGCCACCGTCAGAGCGGCAAGCAGAAACGCAACTAACAGCGCGGAAAGCAGCGTCATCGGGCCACCCGCTTCATAACCGCTTTTGGGCGATCAATCTCTGCGGGACGTGCGCTGTGTCGCTGCACGCGCTCGATCAGCCCGGCCGGCAAGCGCAGCTTCACTCGCAAAAGCTGCTCGCGTGCGCGCATTTCGCCTGCGTCGGTTTCGTGATCGAAGCCCGCAAGGTGCAGCACGCCATGCAGCAGAAGGATGCGCAGTTCCTCGGTCAGGGTGTGTCCGTGTTCCGCCGCTTGCCGAGCCGCGGTTTCGACGGAGATCGCAATGTCTCCGGCCGCGCCTTCACCGTTCGTCGCAGCAGGAAAGCTGAGGACATCGGTCGCCTTGTTCTTGCCGCGAAAGCTGCGGTTCAGAGCTCTCAGCCGCGCATCGTCGGCCAGCAGGACGTTGATCTCGCCGTCCAGGCCGACGGCCTTGCGCGCGCGGGTCAGAAAACGGGCGAGTTCCTGCTTTGTGCCTGCGGCGAAACTGCTCGCCGCGTCGCTACTCGGAGGTTCGATGACGATCAATTCGCCTCACATGCAAACAGGAGAGAACCGTGAGGGCTCTCTCCTGTCATGCTATCGCGTTGTGATGCGGCTACTGCGTCTTGCGTGCCTGGGGCCGCGGAGTCATAGGCGTTACGGCGCCGTCGAGTGCGGGTTCGCCCAGGCCGAGCGACATCTGCTGCTCGCGCTGGTGCGTGTCGTAGGCGCGCACGATGCGCTGCACCAGGTTGTGCCGCACCACGTCCCCGTCTTCGAAGTGACAGAAGCGCACGCCTTCAACGCCGTTAAGTACGTTCAGCGCCTCCAGCAGACCGCTGCGCTTGGGGTTCGGCAGATCGATTTGGGTAAGATCGCCCGTGATCACGGCCTTGGAGTTCATGCCAAGGCGGGTGACGAACATCTTCATCTGCTCATTCGTGGTGTTCTGCGCTTCGTCCATGATGATGAAGGCGTCAGACAGCGTACGCCCGCGCATAAAGGCAAGCGGAGCCACCTCGATGATGCCCTTCTCGAGCATCTTGTCGACGCGGTCTTTCTCCAGCAGGTCATAGAGCGCGTCGTATAGCGGACGGAGGTAGGGATCGACCTTTTCCTGCAACGAGCCAGGCAGGAACCCAAGGCGCTCACCTGCTTCCACCGCGGGGCGGACCAGTATGATGCGGCTGACCTTCTTCGCCATCAGCGCAGACGCCGCCATGGCAACCGCCAGATACGTTTTGCCCGTTCCAGCCGGGCCAATGCCGAAGGTCATGTCCGACTGTTCGATGGCTTCGACGTACTTCTTCTGGTTTGGCGAGCGTGGATTCACCATGCGCTTGACGCCGTTTGCAGAGCGCTGCCTGCCGCTGTCCACGAGTGACTTCAAGCTTGTCGTCGGGTCTGCGATGGCTAGCTTCAGCAGCGCGTGCAGCTCTGGCCCTGCCAGTACGACTCCGCTCCTCCGCAGGCTATCGAAGTCGCCAAACAGTCGCTCGACAACTTCAACGGCCTCCAGCTTTCCTTCGATCTCAAGGCCTTGCGATCGAAGATCGATCGTCACGTCCAACTCGCTCTGCATCAAGCGAAGGTTTTCGTCGCGAAGCCCGAACATGGCTTCTGTATTGGGCGTGATTTCGAGCAGGCTCTTGACCAAAAGGATTATGCCTCCATGCGGCTGGGGTGCTGGTGATTGGATGAGTTGTAGACGGGGAGAGCTTCAGCCGGGGACGACGCTCGCCGCCCCTCAGCGCGATGCGCTGTGACGGTTGCAACGGGTTGGCGAGAATCACCAAATCGGCTCGGAGTTGCGCAAAGAATAGCGCCAAGGCGCGCGTTCGTCAAGCGCCGCGCTCGCTCAGCCACAACAGGTGACGAACAGTGCCAATTCGGTGGCACATTACACCTTCCATTCACATTCCGTTCGCCGCGTGTTTACGTTCGGTTGCGACCATCGCATCACGGACAAACTGGCAAGGATTGCGCACCGAGGCAGATGTTCGCCGCCTCGGAAAGGGTGACCTTAGCCGTTCCGTCAGAGGAACGATGAAACGACTAGCCACCTTGGGCGCGATGATGATTGCGTCGACTTTGGTTTCTTCTCCCGCTCATCCGCAGACGAGCACACCAACTGCGCGGAAGACGACAAAGCGGCCGATTCGCAAGGCTGCGGTCAAGAAAGAGTCCGCGACGGAAGCGGAGATACGCGTGCTCCGCGAGAGACTCGAGACGCAGCAGGCACAGATCGATGCCATGAAACAGCAGCTCGCAACGCGCGAGCAGCAGGTGACCACGGCCCAGCAGAGCGCAACCGAAGCGCAGACCCAGGCAGCGACTGCTACCACGGCCGCCACCCAGGCGACCACCGCAGCAACAGCGGCCGAGACAAAGGCCGATACACTGCAGACGGCAGTCACCGATCTGAAGACCACGAACACCGGCCTGCAGGAGACGGTCATCGCAAACCAGACTCGCCTGGAAGGCGAGATCCAGTCGCCCCTGGCGATCCACTACAAGGGCGTGACGATCACGCCGGTCGCGTTCTTTGCGGGTGAAGGTGTTTGGCGGCAGCGCGCAGTCAACTCCGACATCAATACGCCATTCAACTCAATTCCGTTCCCCAGTGCGAACGAAGGGCATGTGGGCGAACTGAACTTCTCCGGACGCCAGAGCCGTCTCGGAGGCCTGTTTGAAGGCAATGCAGGCAAGTACAAGCTGTCCGGCTACTTCGAAGGCGACTTCCTCGGCGTGGGCACCTCGTCGAACAACAACGAATCCAACAGCTACGTTTTCCGGCAGCGCCAGTTTTGGGGCAAAGGTGAAATCGGCAACTTCTCCGTGACGGGCGGACAGATGTGGTCGCTGGTTACTGAAACGGGTCTGAGTGTCAACAATCGGACGGAAAAGCTGCCCAACACCATTGACGCGCAATACATGGTCGGCTTCAGCTGGACTCGCCAGCCCGGCTTCCGCATCGCGGAGAAGTTCGGTAACGTGAAGACCGGCATGTTCACCGCGGCCATGGCGGTAGAGCAGGCACAGATCACCAACTTCACCGCCTCTGGCACCATCCCGACTGCCTTCTTTTTTGGAGGAATCGGCCAGAACGGCGGCCTCTACAACGCAGCAGGGAACATCGGCTCGGGAAATACGGCTGGTACCGGCGGCATCACCACCTACGCGAATAACGTCGCTCCTGACGTCATCGTGAAGGGCACGTTGGACTACACGCACGCGCACTTCGAACTGGGCGGCCTTGGCCGGTTCATGCGCGACTACTACTTCCCGATCACTGCTTACACAGGTACCGCCGCAGCGCCAACCTACTCCTACTCCACGCAGGAGACGAGCCACACGGCTCCAGCGGGTGGCATCTTCGGCAGCGGCCGCGTATCGGTCGGCAAGTACCTCGACCTTGCCGTGCAGGCAATGGGTGGACAGGGGGTAGGACGTTACGGCTCTTCGCAGCTGGCGGACGCTACCCTGCGCCCGGATATGACTCTCGAACCGATCCGCAACTACCACGGTCTGTTCAGCATCGAGTCGCATCCCATGCCAAAGCTGGATGTTTACGCCTACTATGGGGCCGAATATGCACAGCGTACGGTCTACACCACACCTCAGGGCGCTTTGATCGGTTACGGTCCACGCAACCTGAGTAACGCCGGCTGCTACAACCTGCCTGCTAACTCCGGCAATGGAAGCGGTACGGCCGGCAGCCTGAGCGCTGCAAGCTGCGCCTCACCCACCCGGTTGATCGAAGAAGGTATGGTCGGCTTCACCTACCGTCTGGCGAGCAGCCCGACGTACGGGCGTCTGCAGTACAGCGTGAACTACCAGTACATCACGCGCAGCCTCTGGACGGGAGTGGGTTCGGCCACCACTTCGGCCGGACCGCACGCTGGAGACAGCATGGTATTCACCAGTATGCGTTACTACATTCCATAGACGGATGCAGTCAGCCCGGCAGCCGGAACATGACTTGCCGGGCCGACTGCTCAAGCGCATCCTACTATGCACGGCTCATTGTCTTAGCACTCCGCCGTAACGGCGGATCGATCGACGGATTCAGGAGAACGACCAATGAAGATCAAATATTTATCGACGATGCTGGCTGCGGGCCTTGTTGTCTCGGCCGCCGGTGCGCAGCAATTGAATGGTGCGGGCGCCACTTTCCCAAATCCCATCTACTCCAAGTGGTTCAGCGAGTATGCAGCCAGCCACCCGGGTGTGCAGATTAACTACCAGTCGGTCGGTTCGGGCGCGGGTATCCGGCAGGCCTCTGAAGGCATCGTCGATTTCGGTGCTTCGGACGGTCCCATGACGGACGAGCAGATGAACAGCGCGAAGGTCAAGCTGTTTCACATTCCGACGGTGCTTGGCGCTGTGGTACCCAGCTACAATCTGCCTGGTGTCAACGGTGAACTCAAGTTCACCGGCGACATCATCGCTGACATCTATCTAGGAAAGATCACGAACTGGCATGATCCCCGGATTGCCGCGATTAACCCCGGAGTGAGCCTGCCCGATCACCAGATTCTGCCGGTGTATCGTTCCGACGGTTCAGGGACCACCTACATCTTCACGGACTTCCTTTCCAAGAGCTCGCCGGAGTTTCAGCAGCGCATTGGCAAGAACACCTCTGTGCGCTGGACAGTCGGCATCGGCCAGAAGGGCAACGAGGGTGTCGCCGGTATGGTGCGCAACAGCCCGTATGCCTTCGGTTATGTCGAATTGATCTATGCGATTCAGAACAAGATGTTTTACGGAACCGTGAAGAATCCGGCCGGCAGATTCGTGAAGGCTTCAACGGACACGGTCAGCGAGGCTGCGGCCGGTGCAGCCAAGAACATGCCGAATGACTTCCGTGTCTCCATCACCAATGCTCCGGGAGCGAACGCCTACCCGATTTCCTCCTTCACCTGGCTGCTGATTCCGGTAAAGTCACCGGATGCTGCCAAGGGCAAGGTGTTGAGGGACTTCCTGCAGTGGATGCTGGATCACGGCGAAGGCGAAGCTGCGGGCCTCGCGTATGCCCCACTGCCCAAACCGGTCGCAGTCAAGGTAGCAGGCGCAATCAACTACCTCAAATAGAACGGTGATTCTCCTCCGCTGCGACCTGTGCGAGCAATTGCAGACCGCACAGGTCGCCGCTTTTGTGCACGTCTAAGCTGCAATTCACGCGGCATTAACAATTGCGGCGTCCAGTGTTTGCAGTGAGCCGGTAAGCTACTCCTAGATCTACTGAATTGATTGTTTGATCGCTTTACTTCCCACATGGCTGATTACAACACCACTGATGCTCCATCTCCGATGCTGAACGTCACCCTTCCTGACCGGGAAACCCAAGCTGCGCCGCCAGTGGTGGCCCCCCCGCGCTATGGGATCCGCGAGTACCTTGCCGGACGCGGCAGCGGCGCGGGACCCGATAGCGTCTTCGGCGGTCTGATGCTGGCGTGCGCCCTGAGCATCATTGTCATCGTTCTGCTGATCCTGTACGTGTTGATCGCCAATTCAAGGCTGTCGCTGCATGCGTTCGGCTTCAAATTCTTCACGCGCACCGCGTGGAATCCGGTACTGGGCGATTTCGGCGCGCTACCGTTCATCTTCGGCACGCTTGCCACCTCGTTTCTGGCTCTATGCATCGCTGTCCCGCTGGCTCTGTGCGTCGCGATCTTCATCATGGAGATCTGCCCCAAGCGTCTTCGCGGTCTGGTTTCGTTTCTGACAGAACTGCTCGCTGCAATCCCATCGGTTGTCTATGGCTTGTGGGCCATCTTTGTGCTGGTGCCGATCGTGCGCGATCAATTGGGGCCGGTGCTGGCGAAGACATTGGGATGGACGGGACTGTTCAGCGGTTCGAATTTCGGCGAAGGCATTCTGACCGCCGGCATCATCCTGTCGATCATGGTTCTGCCGGTGATCTCATCCATCACGCGCGAGGTCATGGCGGCGGTGCCGATCAGCCAGAAGGAAGCCGTGCTCGCGCTCGGCGCCACCCGCTGGGAGATGGTGCGCATTGCCGTTCTGCGCAACGCGCGTATCGGTATCGTCGGCGGCATCATCCTTGGCCTGGGCCGCGCTCTCGGCGAGACGATGGCCGTGACCATGGTCATCGGCAACAATCCGCAGATATCGAAGAGTCTCTTCGCGCCGGGTTACACCCTGGCCAGTGTCATTGCCAACGAGTTCACCGAAGCTACGGGTGACCTGTACCTTTCGGCCCTGATCGAGATTGGCCTGGCGCTGTTCCTCGTGACGGTGCTTGTGAACACGATTGCACGCCTGCTGGTCTGGGCGGTCACGCGCGGCAACACCGCGAAGGCACACTGATGGCACAGGCTATGTCTTCGAGAAGCAGCAATCCCCCGACGATTCGATCCAGCCGCGCCAATGCCGCGACGCGCATGGCTGCAAATCACGCCATGACGGCTCTCGCAGTTGGCGGAACCATTGTTGTTCTCGTTCCGCTCGTCGCGATTCTCGTGTACCTCATCTACAAGGGCGCAAGTTCTCTCAACCTGGCTTTCTTTACGCACACGCCCAAACCCGTTGGCGAATCCGGCGGCGGCATGGCGAACTCCATCGTCGGCTCTGGCATTGTGCTGTCGTTGGCGAGCCTGCTCGGCATACCGGTCGGCATCGCCGGTGGCGTGTACCTGGCAGAATACGGTGCAGGGAAGCTGTTTGGCTCTGTGATCCGTTTTGTTGCGGACGTGCTGAACGGCGTCCCTTCCATCGTGATGGGCATTGTGGGATACGCGCTGGTGGTCGTGCATCAGCACCACTTTTCGGCGTTGGCCGGCGGCATCACGCTTGCCATCATGATGATTCCTACCGTGACCCGCACCACGGAAGAGATGTTGCTCACCGTACCGAGCTCCATTCGCGAGGCGGCCTACGGCCTGGGCGTGCCACGCTGGCGAACGATCTTCTCCATCAGTTTGCGCACGGCGCTCCCGGGCATCATCACCGGATGCATGCTGGCCTTCGCGCGTGTCGCCGGTGAGACCGCTCCGCTGTTGTTCACCGCGTTCGGCAGCCAGTTCTGGCCGCGCAGTCTGAACGAGCCGATTGCGGCGTTGCCATTGCAGATCTTTACGTATGCGCTTTCGCCCTATGACGAGTGGCACCGTCTGGCGTGGGCGGGCGCGCTTGTTCTTATCACCATGATCATGGTTTCTGTCGGCCTGGTCCGCTATGTCACCTCGCGCGGCCAGCTTCAAGGAGGAAGTTAGTGGGACTCGAGATCCGCGTAGAAGGCCTGAACGCCTGGTACGGCACTACGCACACGCTGAAGGATGTGGACCTTCGCATCCCGGCAAACCGCGCCACGGCGCTCATTGGACCTTCGGGCTGCGGTAAGTCCACCTTCGTCCGCTGCCTGAACCGCATGCACGAGACGAACCCCACTGCTCGCGTCGAGGGCACCGTCTGCATGGGCGATCTTGACATCTACCGCAGCGCCTCGCCGGTAGAGATTCGCCGCCGGGTCGGCATGGTGTTTCAAAGGCCGAATCCGTTCCCTACCATGTCGATCTACGACAACGTCGCCAGCGGCCTGAAGTTGAATGGGTTCCGCAAGCGCAACGTGCTGGACGAAGTGGTGGAGCGCTCGCTGAAGCAGGCGGCACTGTGGGAAGAGGTAAAGGACGATCTTCGCAAGAAATCCGGCGCCAGCCTCTCCGGCGGACAGCAGCAGCGGTTGTGCATTGCACGTGCGCTTGCCGTCGATCCTGAGGTGCTGCTGATGGACGAACCCGCCAGCGCGCTCGACCCGGTTTCCACGTCGAAGATCGAGGACCTCATCTTTCAGTTGAAGGATCAGTACACCATCGTCATCGTCACGCACAACATGCAGCAGGCAGCGCGCGTGGCAGAGAACACGGGTTTCTTCCTCATGGGCAAACTCGTTGAGTTCGATAAGACCCACAAGATCTTCACGAATCCCTCCGACAAGCGGACGGAAGACTACATCACGGGGAGATTCGGTTGATGCGCATCCACTTTCATCAAAGGCTGGACGAACTGAGGGAACGCCTGCTGGTAATGGCCGGTATGGTGGAGCAGGCCATCCAGCGCGCCATGGAAGCATACGAGACGCGAGATGTCGGCCTCTGCGACCTTGTCCGCATGTCCGAGCCCTCGATCGATCGCATGGAACGCGAGATCGACCAGATTGCACTCGACCTGCTGGCCATGGAGCAGCCGACCGCGATCGACCTGCGCTTTATCCTTGCGATCATCCGGATCAATGCGGACCTCGAACGGGTGGGAGACCAGGCGGTGAACATCGCCGTCCGTGTGCGCGAGCTAGAAAGCCTGCCTCCTGTCGATCTCCAAGTGGACATACCAAAGATCGCATCGCTTGCCGCCGCCATGGTTCGGAAATCCATGCAGGCCTTTATCGAGCGCGATGAAGAACTGGCGAACGCCGTGCTGCTGCTGGATGATGAGGTGGACCGGCGTAACCATGAGGCATTCGAAGCTCTAAGTAACCTCATTCGAAGGCAGCCGGAGGTGACGCAGCAGGCGTTGAATGCTGTCGTTATCTCACGAAATCTGGAACGTGTCGGCGATCACGCCACCAACATCGCGGAGGATGTCATCTTCTGGGTGACGGGAGCAGACGTCCGTCATCACGCCATCTCCCAGATCGCGGATTTGTCCGCTGAATCCCAGGGCTGACGCGATCCGCCTCCCGAGGTCTGCTTCCGCATACGAGAGCAGCGGGCGCTGCTACTTCGCTCGCACGCTCATTGCGCTTTCGCGAGAAATCGATTATGCTCAAGCGGTTGGGGTGAGTCCGGCGGCAGTTCGCGCTGTTCCTCCTACGCGCTGCGCGTCGCGCGCGTCAAGAATCAGCCGGCACGGCACGCCGCTGCGGCAAGAGAAGAGAGTTCGATGGCAAATCATGTTTCGTCCCTGAAGCGTTCCAAGCAGACCCTTGCAAAGACCGCAGTCAACCGCGCAAACCGCACCAAACTTCGCGGCACCCTGCGCACCATGCGCGAGGCCATTGCCAAGGGCGACGTAGTCGCTGTCAAGGAGCAGTACCGCCTGACCGCCTCCATCCTCGACAAGAGTGTCCAGAAGGGCGTGCTGCACGACAACACCGCGTCCCGCTACAAGAGCCGCCTGAACGCCCGCGTGAAAGCGTTGGCGACCAAGGCCGCGTAGTTTGTTGCGCTTCGGCGCGCGAGAACCAAGCTTGTAAAAGGCACGGACTTCGCTCCGTGCCTTTTGCTTTTACACTCGGAGTAATAGCTTGGCTGACATGCTGCCCAACGATCCGAATCAATACATCCGCCGCGACGATCCGGGTCAGTTAATCCGGCGCGAGGAGAAGATTTCGCCTACGAAACTGGCAGCGGCGCAGTATGTTATCGCGCTTGTGCTCGTGATCTTAACGTTTGGGCTGTGGCGGCTGCAGGTCGTGGGCGCGGAGAACTACCGCGTGCTGGCCGAGGCGAATCGTGTGCGCAAGGTGCCGATTCTTGCGCCGCGCGGACGGCTGTTTGACCGCGAAGGCCGTCTGTTGGTGGACAATTACTCTTCTGTCACCTGCTTTCTGCTGCGCGAGCAGATGCGTGATGCCGACCTGCCGCTGATCGCCGCGGGGTTGAATCTGCCGCTGGATCAGCTTGAATACACGCTGCGGCACTTTCAGTACGCGCCCAAGTACCAGCCGATCCCGCTGAAGCAGGACATCACCCCCGACGAGCAGGCCTTCATCGAGGCGCATCGTAACGAACTGCCCGAGCTGGAGACGCTGGAAGAGCAGCGGCGGCTGTACCCGCGCGATGGCTTTGCGTCTCATCTGATCGGCTACGTCGGCGAGATCAGCGAGCAGGACCTCAAGAACCCGAAGTACGACTTCTATGAGCCGGGCGATGTGGTCGGCAAGTCGGGCGTGGAAGAGGCGTATGACGCGATCCTGCGCGGCAAAGACGGCTCGCGCGACATGGTGGTGAACAGCCACGGCCGCGAGATCGGCCGCCTTGGCGAAGAGCTGGCCACGCCCGGCAAGGACCTGAAGCTGACCATCGATCTTGACATACAGACCGCTGCCGAGAAAGCGATGGAAGGCAAGAACGGCGCGATGGTCGCGATGGATCCGCATACCGGCGAGATCCTGGCGATGGTGTCGCGGCCCAACTTTGATCCCAACCAGTTCGCCGTCCGTCTGTCGAAGAGCTACTGGAACCAGATCATTAACGACCCGGATCATCCGTTGCTGAACAAGACGATCCAGGCGCAGGTCGCGCCGGGGTCGACCTTCAAGATCATCATGAGTGTCGCGGGCCTCGAAGAGGGCATCGCGCGGACCGAGCATGTGAACTGTGGCGGCGGCATGGACTTCTACGGCCACTACTATCATTGCGACAAGCGGCATGGCGCGGTGGATATCGACCATGCCATCCCTTGGTCCTGCGACGTGTTTTATTACGTGCTGGCGCAGCGGCTCGGCATCGACACCATTGCGAAGTACGCGAGCGCGCTTGGCATGGGCCAGAAAACAGGCATCGACCTGCCCGAAGAAGCCAGCGGCACCATGCCGTCGAGCGCGTGGAAGATGAAGAACTATCACCAGCAGTGGTATGCGGGCGAGACAATCTCCGTCGGCATCGGGCAGGGCGCGGTGGCGGCAACGCCGCTGCAGATGGCGCGCGCACTCTCCGGTGTAGCCAGCGGTGGCGCACTGAAGCGGCCGCACGTGCTCTCGCCCGACCAGATTCCAGCTGAGCAGCGCGAGGCGTTTCTCGACAGCTTCCCAGGCTCGGGCGATCGCAACGTGCCGATCAAGGCAGACAACTGGCAGACCATCACCGAAGGCATGGCCGCGGCGACGACCACGGGAACGGCGTTCGCCTCGCATCTTGAGGGCATCGACTTTGCCGGAAAGACCGGCACGGCGCAGATCATGAGCCACGACGCGCTGGCTCGCACCAACAAGGGCAAGAAGACGCAGCCGAACTCATGGTTCGTGGGCATGGCGCCGCGCCGCAATCCGGATGTCGTGGTCGCCGTAATGTGGGAGAACGGCGACTGGGGTTCCAACTCCGCGAAGCTTGCGGCGCAGGTGGTGACGGCGTTCGTGGACAAGCAGCGGCGGCTCTCCGGCAACCTGCGGCTTGAGCAGGCGAGCACCCCTGCTCCCAAGCCCTCCGACGATGGGGAAACGCCTGCGCCGAAGGATACTAAAGAGCAGCCCGCGCCGACAGCATCTGCTGCGAAGCCGAAGGAACATCCCGCCGGATGACGCGCTTTTCCTCGTACCGCGACTTTGACTGGACGCTGCTCTCGTTTGTCATGGTGATGTCGATCTTCAGCGTGATCGAGATTTATTCGGCGACGCTGCACACCAAGTTTCACGGCTTCCACACCAAGCAGCTTGGCTTTCTTGCCCTCGGCATTCCGCTGATGTTTGCGGTGTCGATGATCGACTATCACCGGCTCATCGAGATTGCGCATTGGGCGTACGGCGTCAGCATCGTCGCGCTGCTTGCGGTGCTGGTGGTCGGCCACAAGGTGCTGGGTGCGCGGCGATGGATCGGCCTGCCCGGTGGCATTCATTTTCAGCCGTCGGAGTGGGTCAAGCTGGTGCTGATCCTTGTCGCCGCCCGCTTCTTCTGGGGGCTGGCGAACAAGGATGAACTCGACTGGGCCGACATCGGCAAGGCCTTCGCCCTGGTCGGCGTGCCCATGCTGCTGGTGTTGAAACAGCCTGACCTGGGGACCGCCTTGACCTACGTGCCGGTGCTGCTGGTGGGGTTGTTCCTCGGCGGCCTTGGATGGCGGCGCGCCCTGATCCTGGTTGCGGTCTTTGCGGTAATCGGCGTGGGCGCGTGGAAGAGCGGCAAGGTGCTGAAGCCGTACCAGAAGGCGCGGCTCACCAGCTTTCAGCACCCGGAGGACGATCCGCGCGGCAAGGGCTACCAGGTGCAGCAGTCGCTTATCGCGGTGGGCTCAGGCGGCATCTGGGGCAAAGGTGTCGCGAAGGGCACGCAGACGCAGGGCGACTTCCTGCCCATTCCGTACACCGACTTCATCTTCGCCGCGCTCTGCGAAGAACACGGCTTCGTCGGCGCGACGCTGGTACTGATCCTGTATTTCCTCATCCTGATGCGGCTGGTGCAGAACGCGCAGACCGCAAAGGACACGCCGGGCACGCTGCTGGTGATGGGCGTCGCGGGCGTCATGCTCTTCCAGGTCGCGGTCAATGTGGGCATGGTGGTCGGGATGATGCCGGTCACCGGCATCCCGCTGCCGCTGTTGTCCTATGGCGGATCGTCGGTGCTGTTCACGTTCCTGGCGCTTGGCATGGTGATGAATGTGCGGATGAACCGGTTTGTGAACTGAGTTTCGCTGTCATCCTGAGCGTAGCGAAGGATCCCCAGAATGCTTGTTTACCGACGCCGCTCGCGCCTTCTTGCCTGAAAGCTTCGCGCATCTTTGCTGCGACTCGATCCGGAGGTATCCTTCGCTTCGCTTCAGGATGACGGGCATAGGCATTGTGACTGCGGTGAGGCAGTGCTGCAAATACTTCTGAGACAAGAGATTAGCGGCTAAGAGCCGACTATTTCCGTATGTACTGACAGAGAGCGATATCGAGATGCGAATGCTGGCTGCGGCAGTTCTGGTATGTGTGTTGCATGAAGCCGGTGCGATCGGCCAGACGAAGGCTTCGCCTGCGTTTGACGTAACGGTGATCAAGCCGGCGAGCCCTGACGACCGGGGCATGGGGTGGGATTCTGACAACAACCTGACAAAGATCACCAACTACACCCTCGTGGACTTGATGCGGCAGGCGTACGAGTTGAAGGCAGACGGCCAGGTGCTGAACGCGCCGGACTGGGCGGGCAAGGAGCATTACGACCTGACCGCGAAGATCTCACCGGAGGAGTTTCGCAGGCAGGACGCGCTTCCCAGAGCCGAAAGGCGGGCTGCGCGGCTGCAGATGCTGCAGGCCATGCTTGCGGAGCGCTTTGGCCTGAAGGTGGAGGCGTCCACGCGCCGCATGCCGAGGATGGCTCTTGTGCGGGTGTCCGCGACGAATCTGGGGCCGGGGTTGAAGGTGACGCCCGCGGGTCCGGACGGCGCGCCGGTCGGCGGGGGCAACAGCTCGCGCAACAGCTCCAATGTGAAGACAGACTTCTCCGTGTCCGGACTGACGATGGACGACCTCGCCAACCGCATCTCGGGCATGGCAGAGACCGGGCGGCGCGTCGTGGTGAACAAGACCGGTCTTTCCGGCTTCTACAACTTCAAGGTGACCTACGCCACGGACAACGGCATGGGAGTGTCCGCTGAGGCGACCTTGCCGGGGCTGCTCGACACGCTGCGCGATGAGCTTGGATTGAAGCTGGTGAAGGAAGAGGGTGACGTGCCGGTGGTGATCGTGACGGCGGCGCAGAAGCCGGAGCTGGATTGAACAGCGCCCTGAAAGATGAAAGCGCAAGATCGAGGGTGCCCCAGGTCTTGCTTTTGAGACATGGGAGAAATTCGCTCCCTATTCACAGGGTGACGGGTGGCTTAAAACCCGATGTCTCAGGAGCGAGACATGGGGCACCCTCGTTACACCGGAGCCTGCGGAAAGGCTGTAATCCGCAGCTTCGCTCCTGCGTAGGGCACAAGGGCGAGCATCTGCTCCGGCGCCTTGCTGGTAACGGGGCTTTGCGGCAGAGGTCTGGCGACGCCGTCTTCGCTGCGCCATGCGTCGAGTTGCTGCGCGGGCACGTGGACCTTCACGGCGGGTTCCGCGCTCGAGAATGGGCGTGCTCCCACCGGCAGTTCCGTCACACGGAGCTTCGGTGCGGTGGCCTCATCAACCTTCAGAGCGAAATTCCATGGGCCGGCTGGGAAGACCTGCCAGTCGGCAGTCGGGCCGCGGTCGCGGAGCTTCACCCAGTTCTGTCCGGGATCATGCGAGAAGAGCAGCGGGCCTCGTTCGATCGCCACCGAGTTGTGGAACCAGCGCGACACGCGCGGTCGCATAGGCAGCATGATCTCCACGCGATCGCCAGGCGACCAGGTGCGATCGACGCGGGCGAAGGTGCCTGCGGATGTTGCCAAGCGCGCATCTGCGCCGTTGACGCGGACTTTCGCATCCGCGGCCCAGGCGGGAATCCGCAGCAGCAGCGGAAAGCGCGCGGCCTTCTCCGTGTGGACGTCGATCCGGACCGTCCCGCGGAACGGGTAGTCCGTTGTCTCGACCAGGCGAACCTTCGTCCCTTGCACGGTGGTATTTACCTCGCATGGAGCGTAGAGCGCAGCCACAAGCCCGCCGTCGGCCGCGGCCATCCACAGGCTCGTGGCGAACTTCGGCCAGCCCTGGTGGAAGTTCGCGGTGCAGCAGCCGAAGTTCGGTTCCAAGCCGAAGAGGTTCGATTCAGGGCCGTTGGTCGACCATGGCTTGGAGTTCAGGCCAACCTGCACCTGGTTCGGCTGCTGGTCGTACTGGTGCGCCCACATGTCGTCGGTGAAGGTGCCGGGAAGCGCGTTAAAGGCGATCTTCTCCAGCCGGTCCGCGATGGTCGCGTCACCGAACGTGGCCAGCGCGATCTCCAGCGAGAACATGGTTTCGACGACGGTACACAGCTCTGTGCCATGGCTCGGATCAGTGCCGGCGAGATGCTCGTCACACGAGAACATGCCACTGGGCAGGCCGTGGTACTGATCCAGAGCAGACATCTGCCACTGAAAGTTGGACCGCTCAACCGCATCGCCGGTCAGGCGAAACTGCACCGCCGCCGTCTTCAGCGCCTGGCCGTTGTTCACGCCGTGCGACTGCAGCGCGCGTTCGTTCAGGCCGCCCGCCTTTGCGTCTTCCAGGATCTTGCGCGTGGTCGGCTCGGTCAGCTTGAAATCGGCGAAGCTCCCCGTCCAGTCGAAGCCCTGCTGCTTTAATAGACCCGCGAGCTGCAGCAGTTGCGGGTCACCAGTACGGTCGTGCAGCCACTCGACGACGAGGGCCTCGTCCTGCCAGCGAAATTTGCCCCAGTCGCGCAGCGGACGAGTTGGCATGGCCGCCAACTGGTGGTGGAAGTACTTCGTCAGCACGGCGATCACGCGCGTGTCGCCCGTCCAGTCGTGGAACTGCGCCAGCGCCTTGACCATGACCATGCGAGGCCACCAGTCGTTGTTCGTGGCCGGACCGATCATCCCGTCCGGTTGCTGGTGGGTCAGCGTCCACTCGACGAAACGGCGCACCTTGGCCTGCAACACGTCGTCGTTCAGCAGCACCGCCAGCGGCAGCAGGCCGTCAAGGAAGTAGGGCCCACGCTCCCAGCTTTCGCCCGTGCCTCCAAGCCATCCACTGTTCGCGCCGACGTCGGGCCAGAACTCGTCGAGATGGCCTCCCATGCCATCGGCCTGGATGCGGAGCTGGCGTTGCAGCCAGCCGGCCGGGCGGATCGCGCCGAGCGGCAGGGTGCGGAACGCCGGAGGCGCGAGCTTCGGTTCGGCCGCTTCGGCCAGCGCGGCTGCCGGGCCTGCCTTCATGGCAGCCGCCGCGGCTGCTGTTGCCGCGAGCTTCAGGGTTTCGCGGCGGGTCCATGCTGGCATCTGCGGTCTCTCCATGCGAAGGTGTGTCGGAGAGACGGTATCGCGTTGCGACATGTGTTGTCATTCGAACGAGCTAGATCGCTTTTGGCCACATTTCTGCTACCGAATTGACGCCAAACAACGGTCAACCTGTCATTTCGACCGGAGCAGGACGGGCTTTATCGTCCTGCGGAGTGGAGAAACCTGCTTTTGT
>CAZZVI010000040.1:0-20917 GCA_964657335.1 uncultured Terriglobus sp. | reverse complement strand
CTCCTCCGCCAAATGAGTTCTGGATCGACGGAAAGAAGGCAAGGTGCATGTTCTTCAACAGATCCCAGTCTTCGGGAGCCCGCCGCCAACTAAGCGGCTTGGCAAGCGCGTGGCAGGAAGCGCATGCCCTGCGCGTTTCCGCGTCGGGGAACTTCTCGTCAATCAGGCGATGCTCCGCGAAATATTCGACCTGCGCGGCCTCTTCCGGCGCGAGACCGTGAGTATCACTCAGGTAGCGGACAATCTTGCGCGCCTCGTCCGGCGTGAGCTGCAGGCCGTTCAGTCGCACCATGCGCTTGATCGCCTCTTCCCAGCCTTCCGGCGTCGTACGCACGGCGGAGATGCGGGTCATGTTGCCCTTTGCATCGGGCGCATGGCAGCTGCCGCACTTCTGCACGACCAGCGGATCGGTCACGGGGATCAGGCCTTCGACAGGCTTCGCGTCACGCGGAGCGCCACCTCCGGCGCCTCCACCGCCTCTCCTCTGCGCAAAGCTCTCCCGGGCTGAGCATCCGGCTAGAACGGCGAGGGAGAGAACCAGCGCAGAGACTCCGATGCGTCGTGACGAAGAACCCAACATCAATCTGACCCTTTCGCGATCGTGCAAGATACAGCTCTCCGTTCACGTGGCAAAGCGTGTGGAGGCGGCGGCCCAGCCGGAACATGCGGAGTGGCGTTAGCTGCTGATCGGGCTTTGCAACCCGGTTGTGTTTGTGAACGGCGAAGATGGAACTGCTGCTGTGCTGCCTGACTGCAAGAAGACGTTCGGAGAATCGATGGAATACAAATGCAGAGTGCAAAAGTCGGATGCGACAGATATCAGAGAACGCCCGGCCCCTTGCGGAACGCCAGTCGATCGGCCACTGGATCAACTTGTTTTGCGGTGAAGACTTGACCCATGTTTAGCAAATCCAAACTGCTGTGTCAACGATCATTTCCGCTCGCGTCATCCACTTCATCGTTGCCATTCCAGTTCGGCGTGCGAAGGACAAACGGAATCTATGATTTAGCGGTTTCGGCACCAGCACGTACGATTTGCAGAACGTTAGTTTTGCGAACTAATTGACTTCTCCTCCAATACTCGCTCACCCGGCTTGAGTCCAGCGAACTGTAGATGTGAGGATGTTTGTCGCTGTCTGCTGCGGCTGTCACGGTCCAATGCCGTCCCGGCATCCCTGCTCTGCGGCCCAACTCTGACGCTATGTGCGCAGCAGTGCCAGGCAGCGTACATTAGGAGGCGAAAATTTACAGAACGGCCCGGCGAGGCTTACTCATCCCGTCACCGTTGCAGGAGCGCGTAACCATATGAAGATGATGCGACTCAGCCTTTGCCGGCTCGCGATGACGGGGCTTCTGCTCCCAGCTCCAGCTGCCACCGCACAACAGCCTGCATCGCTGGCCTTGAAGGTGAGCGACTATCTCGCGCTGCCGCCTGCAGAAAAGCTGGATCCCACCACACAGACACAGGGCGAGCTCTCGCGTGTGAACTTCCTGCGTGAGGAACCGGGGCCGGATCGCGGGCGGCTCTTTCTCAGCAACCTGAACGGTCCGCTGTACATCCTGGACAAGCGCACGAAGGAGCTGACGACGTACCTCGACTTCAACGGTCGGGACGGACGCGGCGGCCTGTTCCATCGTCTGAATTTCGCCACCGGCTATCAGAGCGGCTTCATCACCATCCAGTTCGATCCCGACTACCGGCACAACGGCAAGTTCTACACGATCCACATGGAAGACCCGGCGGTGAAAGCCTCGGACATTCCAGACAACAAGAACTTTCCCGGGCTGAACGTCACGGGCTACCAGACCACCGCTCCCGTGCGCACCTCCGGCCCGGCAGAGCGCGAATGCGTGCTGATCGAATGGACCGACACCAATACCGGGGACAAGCAGTTCCAGGGCACTGCGCGTGAGCTGTTGCGCGTGCCGTATCTCGGCCACATTCATCCCATGGGAGACATCACCTTCAACCCCACGGCCCGCAAGGGCGATCCCGAGTGGCGCGTGATGTATGTCTCGAGCGGCGATGGCGGCTCCGGCGAGAGCCTCAAGCCGATCACGCGTAACAACCCGCAGCGGCTCGACACAATGGTGGGCAAGATCCTGCGCATCATCCCCGATCTGAACGAGCACACCAGCACCAGCAAGGTAAGTCCGAACGGTCGGTACCGCATCCCGGAAGACAATCCCTTCGTGAACACGGCGGGAGCCTACAGCGAAATCTGGGCCTATGGTCTGCGCAATCCGCATCGCCTGACCTGGTACGTCGACCCGCACGGCCGCACCCCGTACCTGATCGCGAACGTGATCGGCCTCGCCACCTGGGAGACGGTGGACATCATCCACAAGGGCGCGAACTACGGCTACTCCGAGCGCGAAGGCAACGAACACCTGAAGGCGAACAACAGGACGGAGCCGCTGCCAGCGGACGACCGCCTGCCCGTGCGCATCGGCGATGAGCCCGGAACGGAGATGGTGAAGCCGACCTATCCTGTGATCCTTTATCCGCACAAGGAGGGCGGCGGCGACGCGATCTCCAGCGGCTTCATTTACAACGGCAAGATCGCCGCTCTGCGCGGCAAGTTCCTCTTCGGCGACATCACCACCGGTCGCATCTGGTGGGCCGATCCTCACGAGATGATCGCAGCGGATGACGGCGATCCCAAAACCATGGCAAGCATGCACCCGATCGACATCGAGTACACCGACCCGCAAGGCAAGAGCGAGACCGTACCGAACATGGCGCCGGTTGTGTCCGCGGCGTATCACGCTCGCGGCGGCACGGCCGCGTTCATGCCGGGCTATGGCACACCCGTCGGCAAGGGCCGCGCAGATATCCGGCTGCTGCTGGACAACGAGCAGAACATCTACATCCTGAGCAAGAGTGATGGCATGCTCCGCATCGTGACCGGCGCTGCCGTTCGCTAAATCCGAGGTCTGACGCTATCGGGGCGCGTTTTCAGCGCCGGCGCTGCAAGTCGAAACGGCGGCGGTTCTGGTCCAGCGCTCCGTGCGGCCGAAGACAGACAAGCCGATGTAACCGCGCAGGTCCATGGCATCGCCATGCGTCGTCAACACGCCGTGGTATGTCTTGCCCGATTTCGGGTCATAGAGCATGCCGCCCTCAGCCTTCGCAGGCGACGTCAGGTGAAAGCCTTCCCCGATGCGCAGGCCACAGAGTGATCGCTGCCTCAAGTTCGCTCTAGGGTTCTTCCCATCCACGCGTGCAGGGGCGGATGCGCTGATCGCGACCAGCGTGGCACAAACATCTTTGCCGCAGGAATCGATGTGGATCACCGAGCCCTCCGGCTCCTTCCAGTAGCCAAGCACGGCGTCTGCCTGTGCTGTGATCGAAGGAGCGACGGCGAGGAGAAGCAAAGACCACACGTAAGACTTATTCCACACGGGCACCATACCTTTGCAGTGCAATGACTGCGTTCAGGCCGCCGAATGCGAACGAGTTGCAAAGTGCCAGTGTTGCCCTTGAGATCAAATTTTCACGAAGCACACCCTCCAGCTTCAACGTTTCATCCAGCCGCGCCACGCCGCCTGCGGAAGGAAGAACGCCCGACTGAAGAGCAAGCACTGTCGCAAGCAGCTCAATGGCTCCTGACGCGCCCATGGCATGGCCATGCAGGCCCTTTGTCGAACTTACCGGCAGCGTCCGCGCACCTTCGCCGAAGACGCGGTGTAGCGCCTCCGCCTCGATGCGGTCATTCGCTTCCGTCCCGGTGCCATGCGCGTTGATGTATCCAACGTCATCGGCATGCACGTTCGCATCGCGCAGTGCACGAGACATGGCCGCTGCCGAGCCAGAGGAGCTTGGCTGCGTGATGTGCGTCGCGTCTGACGACATGCCGAAGCCGACCACTTCCGCCAGGATGGACGCGCCTCGCTCTTCCGCCGCTTCCATAACTTCCATGGCGAACGCGACTGCGCCTTCGCCCAGCGTAATGCCATCGCGGTCTGCGGCGAACGGCTTGCAGCATGTGGGAGAGACCACGCCCAGGCTGTCCCAGCCTTTCAGAAAGCCATAGCTCAGCGGAGCCTCGTGGCCCCCAGTCACGGCTGCCTGCACGGTGCCCGATCGCACCATGTGAAACGCCTGGCCGATGGCATGTGCCGACGACGCGCATGCCGTCGAGACGGTGTAAGCCGGCCCGGTGATGCCATGCTCGATGCAGACAAGGCTGGTGCCCGCGCTGGCCATGGCACGCGGCACGGTCATCGGATGCACCCGGCCTCCACGCGTGTACAGCTTCGCCGTCTCCGGCTCCTCTGCCGTGCGTCCGCCGGTGGAACAGCCGAAGACCACGGCTACGTCTTCGCCGCTGTAGTGCTTCATCAAACCGGACGCAGTAAGTGCCTGTCGCGCTGAGGCAATGGCGAACTGCGACGAGCGCTCCGCGAGGTTCTTCTGTGCCGTCGCCAGCCAGTCCGCCGGATCGAAGCCGCGCACGGTCGCGATCTTCGAGAAATGCAGTTCGCTTGCCGGCACATCGTCGATGTCGTGGATGCCGGTGCGTCCTTCAAACAGGTTGCTGCGGAACGCGGCGACGTGGAGGCCGATCGCCGTGATGCATCCGGCGCCGGTGAGAACAACACGTCTCACGCGCCGCTCGAGGCGACAGCCTGCTTCTTCAGCAGCGCCCGTTGCACCGCGGCAGACACATCGCCAACCGTCACAATCTCATGCAACTGGCTCTCAGGGATCTCGACGCCATACTCCTCTTCCATGTCAAAGGACAAGGTGACACGGTCGAGCGAATCCATGGCGATGGATTCCAGCGTTGTTTCAAGGGTGATCGAATCGGCCGCAAGGTCTTTCGCCTGGGCAATCCTCCGAACACATTCCTGTTCCAACTCGGTCAAGACTGCCCTCAGCCTACTAGCGCAAGTCTAGTCTGACGGCTTCGTCTTGCGTCAGCAGAGCGCCATCGGGGATGCGTGTCATCAAAGCGATCGCCGGCAGCAGTGCAGGAAATGCACGCACAATGTGAGCCGCTTGCGGCAGGCCGACCAACAGCTGCGACAGCCGGGTGGCCGCCCACAGCCTTCGCGCGAGTTGCCGGTGGAGTCTGCGCTGGTACGCATCGGGAGAAAGTCCTTGCAGGAAATGCGATGCCGCCAGCGCTCCGCTGTGCAGCGCAATGGCCATGCCGTCCCCGCAGAACGATGGGATCACCGCGGCCTGGTCGCCCACACGCCACAACCCATCGGGTGCGGTGCGCTGGACGTGGCCGTACGGAATGCTTGAAGCAGCCAGCGGCGCGTCAAGCATCTGCGTGGATGCGTTCAGCCGCCTTGCGAGATGGGGGGAATGCTGCAGCAGATGATCGACAACGCTCGTCCATTGGCTGCCCACTCTGCGCAACTGGTCTCCGTCCATCAGCAAACAAAGGTTCGCCCATCCATGCTCCACCGGCTGCAAGCCTGCATATCCGCCGGGAAAGAGGATCAGCTCGACCGCATGCCCAAGTTCCGCGGCCTGATCCGCGGCGAGCCGGTAGTACATCTTGAAGCCGACGAGACCGCGATGCGTTCCCTCGGGCCTCGTCCATCCGCGCAGGTCATGCTTGCCGGTTGCGAGAAACGCAGTGTTCGCCCGAAGCACTCTGCCATCCCGCAATCGCCCGCACCACAGGTCGCCATCCTGTTTCAGCTCTTCGGCAAACGCATCGCGATGCACCTCAACACCTGCTTGCCCGGCAAGACGCAGCATCTCTTCGTCCAGCCTTTTACGTGTCAGTGAATACGCCTCGAAGGGCAATGCAGACTCGCGCATGAAGTCTTTCGTGATGAGACGGACGGAACGGATCGGAACGCCGCCCAGCGCAGGCAGGCCAACGTTGTGCCGCGCGAGGTAGAGCAGCGACTCGCGGCTGAGGAACTCGCCGCAAACCTTGTCATGCGGCCCCTTGCTCTTCTCGAGCAGGACGACGTGACGGCCTGCACCGGCAAGCTCCAGTGCAGCCATGCTCCCGGCCAGACCGCCTCCCACTACAAGAGACTCCGCATGCTCGCTCACGGCTTGACTCGTGAAAGGCAGAGGCGCGCCGGACGGAACGTCAGCAGTTCCACACCGTCCAACGGCACGCCTGCAAAACCGAGGTAACGCTTCCAATCCTCGTGACGAAAGGCACGGCGAAATGAAACAGGCCCGTCATGCTGCACAAAGCGGTGCCATCGCATCACCTTCGCAAGCACCTGGAAGCCCAGGTACGGCACACGTCTCCGATGCAGATCGTTCACGAACCAGCCGCGAGTTGCGACACGCTCCATCCAATCAATAAAGCGAACGATCTCGTCATCGGGCAGGTGATGCGTGAAGAGCGAACTGATCACGTAATCGATCGGAACAGCTGGCTGATACGAGAAGGCGTTGCCCGTGACCCACTCGATCGCTGAGGATGGCGGCGCGACTTCACGCGCAACACGCGCTGCATAGGGATTGAGATCGATGCCGGTCAGCTGAACCGCAAGACCTGCGCCCTTCGCCCAGCGTTCGATTTGACGCAGGGTGTCGCCGCCGCCACATCCCACATCCACGATGTGCAACGGACTGCTCCCCGCCGGCACAACGCTGCGCAGCCACTGCAGCGTGGGACGATGGGAGAAGGTAAGCCGGTTCACCTGCGCAAGATCATGCAGGCAGGCGCGGAAGTCGTCGTAGGAGCAAGGCTCATCCATCCACTCGGACAAGTGAGCGCGTAACTCGAAGTCCACCTGTTACTCCGCCACGACAAACCGCATGGTCTCTGCTGTGAGTCCAGGGCCGAACGACATCGCACAGCCCTGCTCTTGTGCTCGCGCCGTCTTCATGATTGCCTGCAAGACAAACATGACCGTCGCGGAAGACATGTTGCCGTAGCACCGCAGCACCTCGCGGGAAGGCGCCAGCGCAGCGGCCGGGAGTTCAAGTGCCTCCTCCACCGCATCGAGCACGGAGCGTCCGCCTGGATGGACCGCCCATAGCGCCACGTCACTATCACGCAACAGCTCAGGCTTGTACGCGTGCAGCGCCCTGCCGACAGATACCGGCACCTGCCCCGACAGCACCATGTCAAAGCCCTGATCGCCGACATGCCACGTGATCAGGTCCGCTGTATTCTCCAGCCGGATCGCCTTGAAGCTCGTCAGCTCAAGTCCGCCGGGGTGCGCACTAATCAGGGATGCGGCACATCCATCGCCGAACACCAGGAACGACAGCACCTCACCGAGGTTCTGCGACTCCTGCAGGTGCAGGGTGCAGAGCTCAAGGTTGATGACAAGCACGCTGTCGTCCGGCTGCGATCGAACAATGTGGCGCGCCTGCTTCAAGGCGTTGATCGCCGCGTAACAACCCATGAAGCCGATCATCGTGCGTTCCACCGACGGATCCAGCTTCAGGTAGTCGATGGCATCGAAGTCCAGGCCGGGCGCATAGAAGCCAGTACATGTGGTCACGATGACGTGCCGCACGCTGCTGCGCTCGTCCTCGCTCAGCGCAAGGCGGTCGAGCGCGCGATACATCAGCAGAGGCGCAAAGCGTTGGAACAGCGCCATACGTTTCGCGGTTGATGGAAAGCGGTCGCGCTGATAGAACGTGTACGCGTCGACCGCAGACTTGGCGCTGGCTTCGCTCACAGACAAGGGTGAGTAGCGAGCCTCGATGCCGGACCGCTCGGCCATGCGCAGAAAGAGATCGCGGCTGCGCTGCCCTTTCAGCATGCCATGCGCGTAACGGACGAACGCGTCGTGTACGTCGTTGTCAAAGGTCGCCGTCGCAATCCGGCGGAGAAAAGCTTTCGCGTCCACAAGGCTGCCCCACCCTTGAGTCTACGCAGACGGACAGGCGCATCAAGCTAGAGCTCCCTGCCAATTGCACCTGTGCTTCAGCACAGCAAAAAAATTGCCGCTGCACCTTGCTCGACGGCGCCCACAACTTAGCTCTTACCTGAGTTGCAGATCGGTGCAATCGGCAGACTGTTCGTCCTTGACGCGAGCACGCTCCCACGCCTCGATGAGCGCGGTTCGAACAAACTGGATGTGAGAGCTGGTCATCTTCTTGGCTCGGAGACGGTCGCCAGAAGCAATGGCTTCGGTAATGTTGCGGTGGGCAGACGGCGTGTCGGACGAGGTGAGCTGATACGTCTGACATCGGCACAGCCACAGCTTGTCTTGCAGATTGTTATGCACGCGTGAGAGTTCGTGGTTGCCGCTGGCGCCCACAATCATGCGATGGAAGAAGATGTCTTCCTCAATGTAAGCCGCCTTCTTCTTCGATCGAAGCAGGCGCGCCGTGCGTTCCACACTGCGTCGTAGCTCAGCGACAAGCCGCGGCGTGATGGGCACGATGGCCGCGGCGAAGGTTTCGATGGCTTCTCGCAGCTCATAAAGATCGGAGATCTCCTTGCGCGAGAATTTGTGGACGTAGGCGCCACGCCGCGGCTCAATGCGAAGCAGACCTTCACTCTGCAGCGAGTTCAACGCCTCGCGCACGGGAGACTTGCTGATGCCGAGCTGCTCCGCAAAGAAGGTCTCGGTCAGGCGAACGTCACCGCCAGGATTCCTCACCAGGATGTAGCGCTTGATGCTCTGGTGTGCCTGTTCCGTGAGGCTGGCAGAGGACTGCAGTTTCTTCAGAGGTGACATGCTCACGCTTTCTTGCGGCCGCCTTTTGTGTGAGGGAGCGCCGATAGACGGCAATTTACCACTCTGCACAACATCGCGCCGTGAACGGGGAGAATCGGTAATTGGTATCTGATATATTACGCACCAATCAGCCTGTATTTAGAGCCGTTTGCGTCGCTTGTTCCCGCATGCTGCCGACGTCTCCGTTTCGGCATACCCGCATGCCGCCGGGGCGTCATGGAGCCTACGCAGAGCAGGGCCCTGTCGATAGCAGCGGATCACGAGGAGCGTCGTGACTGGCGTCCGCATGGATGTCCCGCACTCGCGAAAGCAGTTGGTCGAATTTAAGGAGGCATCATGAAGAAGCGCACTTCCCTGCTTGCTCTCGCAGCCATATCCGCTGTGCCGGCGATGGTCTTCGCACAGTCCACCGCGACGCTCTCCGGCACGGTTAAGGACCCCTCAGGCGCTGCACTGCCGGGCGCACAGATCGTCATCAAGAACCTTGGCACCGGCGTCGAGCGGACGCTGTCCAGTGACAGTGCCGGGCAGTATGTCGCACCGTCTCTGCCCCCGGGCGATTACTCGGTGAACGCAACGGCGAGCGGCTTCGGCGCCTACAACGTTCAGCGCATCACGCTGCTGGTCGATGCCCGCACCAACCTTGACGTGCCCATGTCGCTGCAATCGGCGGGCGAGACCGTCCAGGTGGAAAGCGCGGCTCCGCTGATCGACTCAGAATCCATTACGGTGGGCCAGGTCATCGATCGCCGCACGGTGCAGGAGGTGCCGCTGAACGGACGCCACTTCCTCGACCTGACTGTGCTGACCCCCGGCGGCGTCACCGCGCCGGCGAACGGCAACCTGACCGCGCCAAGCCGCGGCCTGGGCGCCAACTCCTTCATCACCGCCGGCAACCGTGACGACTCCGTCAACTTCCAGATCAACGGCGTCAACCTGAACGATCTGACGCAGAACCAGATCACCTTCCAGCCATCCATCAACACCACGTCCGAGTTCAAGATCAACAATCAGACGTACTCGTCGGAGTACGGCAGGTCCTCCGGTTCGATCGTGAACGTCAGCACCCGCTCCGGCACCAACAGCTTTCACGGCGAGGTGTTCGACTACCTGCGTAACGAAGCTCTGGATGCCCGCAATTACTTCCTGCCAAAGGGCACTCAGATCGCGGAGTTCAAGCGCAACAACTTCGGCGCGGCGCTCGGCGGACCCATCTGGAAGAACCACACCTTCTTCTTTGCGAGCTATGAGGGCCTTCGCCAACATCAGGGCTTGCCGCTGAACAGCGGTGTGCTCACTACAGCGCAGCGTGCAGCGGTTACTGACCCTGTATCACAGAAGCTGCTCGCGTTGATTCCACTCGCCAACGCCGGTCCGGTGGACCCGGTAACGGGCCAGTTGACCCACTTTGTCGGTGTCACTCCCGGACCGGTACAGACCGACCAGGGAACGCTGGACATCTCGCAAACGATGGGTGCGAAAGATACCATCCATGGCTTCTACGCCATTCAGAAGGATGTGCGCACAGAGCCTACCCTGCAGGGCGACTCGGTCGCTGGCTTCGGAGATCACCGCGCCGCGACACGCCAGATCCTGACCGTGAACGAGACGCATATCTTCTCGCCAAGCCTGGTCAACGAAGCTCGCCTGGGCTTCAACCGCATCGCCATCACCTTCGCTCCAAACTTCACCAGCGATCCCACATCGTATGGGCTGATGGACGGCGCAAGCGGTCCGGTCGGCATCCCGCAAACGACCATTACCGCGGCATCGCTTACCTTTGGAGGACCGTCCGGCTTTCCCCAGGGTCGCGAAGATACATTCGGCATCTTCTCCGACACGGCGACTTACACCGTCGGCAAGCATTCGGTTAAGTTTGGCGGCGAGTTCCGCCGCTTTCTGAACGCAAACTTCTCCGGAGACGCGGGAACGCTGGGCTTCACGACACTGGCCCAGTTTGACACCGGCTCCGCGACCACCTTCTCCATCACGCCCTCAGTCACATCCAACCGCATTTATGTGAATGCCGTGGGTGCGTTTGTGCAGGATTCATGGAAGATCGCGCCCAACTTCACCGCGGAGCTCGGCTTCCGGTATGAGTGGAACGGAGCTCCGGTGGAAGGCAAGAACCGCTTCACCGCCTTCGATGCGGCCTCGGTCAGCCTGATACCCGTCGGCACGAACGGCTATGGCAACAGCCCCTACAAGCAGAACTACAACTACGAGCCTCGCCTGGGCCTGGCCTATGACGTGAACGGCCAGGGCAAGACGGTACTTCGGGCAGCGTATGGCTACATGGCAGACCAGCCGGAGACCAACGCGGCCAGCGGCCTAAACAGTAATCCGCCATACAAGAACAGCGTCACCTTTACGACCTCCGCAAAGACGCCCACGATACCCCTGGAGAACCTGTACGGCTCGGCGGGGGCGGCTGGAATCGCGTTGTCCGCGATCGCCCGCAACTTCAACAACGCCTACACGCAGACCTTCAACTTCAACGTTCAGCAGCAGGCGCCTTTCGGTGTTGTCACGTCACTTGGCTACTACGGATCGGTCGGACGACACCTGCGGCAGCCGCTTAACATCAACCAGCCATCGCTTGCGGGTGTGCGGCCATTCACGAACCTGGCCACGACCAGCCCGATCCTGCCCGGTACCGCCATCGGCGTGAATATCAACGAAGTGGTGTCGATCGGGCAGTCCAACTACAACGCCATGTGGCTCACGGCGCAGAAGACCTTTCGCAACGGTCTGAACTTTAACTTCAACTACAACTACAGCAAGTCGCTCGACCTCGGCTCGCTGAGCAGCAGTGCCTTTCAGGATGCGACTCGGCCTTACCTGAACTATGGCCCCTCCGATTTTGACACGCGTCACCGCATCGCGTTCACGGCGGTTTACCTGTTGCCATTCAAGGGCAACCGCTTTGTGGAGGGCTGGCAGCTTTCCGGCATTCAGCAATACCAGACCGGCAATCCGCTAAACGTGACGCAGGCCACCTCCACTTTCACGGGCACCACGGGTGTGGTCCATCCGAACCTGGTAGCGCCGGTGCAATACCTGAAGACGAAGGTAAGCGCCACGGGCGTGCAGTGGTTCAATCCAGCCACCTGCACGGCGCTCACCGCAGGCTGTATCTTCCAGTTTCCGGCTGCAGGTGTCTACGGCAACCTGAGCAGGAATGCGCTTGTGGGACCGGGCTTTGCGGACACCGACTTCTCCATCGAGAAAAACACCCGGATCGCCGAAGGTGTGCAATTCCAGATCCGAGCGGACGCCTTCGACATCTTCAATCATGCAAACTTCGGCAATCCGTCCACGTCTGCCAACTCCAGCAGCTTCGGCCTGATCACGGCAACACGCTTCGCAACAGGCGATTCCGGATCATCGCGTCAGCTGCAGATTGTCGGGAAGTTCATCTTTTAACTGGCAGCTGAGCGCGGCGTCCTCAGACAGGATGCCGCGCTTCGTTTGGTCGGCAGTTAGTGGCACGAGTAAGGCCCGGGAGTCTACGAATGAAGTCGATGCACGCGCTGCTTAGCCTGGCCTTGATGACGGCTGCCGCATGTTCTTCCGCGCAGACCCGCGCCATCGCCGCGGACGATGTCACAGACTATCGTCTCGCCGGCACACCGCTCCCGGTTGCTCCGGCCGACAGGCAGATCGCCGCCGCGCTGAAGCAGGTTTCGCCCGAACAGATCAAGGCGAACATCACCCATCTCGTCGCGTTTAACAATCGCAGCACCGTCTCAAGCACCGAGACGGACTTGCAGCCCGGCACCGGCGTGCTCGCCGCCGCCGACTGGATCAAGGCGCAGTATGAAACCTACAGCCAGGCTTGCGGCGGCTGCCTGCAGGTGCAGTTTGACGAGTTCACGCAAGGGGTGGAACCGGGCTTCAACGGCAGCAAACCGCGCATCCTCAAACCCACGCTGCTGCGCAACGTCTACGCCATTCTGAAGGGCACCGACCCCGTCGCAAGCAAGCGCATGTACCTGGTCACCGGCCACTACGACACGCGCGAGACCGACGTGATGAACACGCACGATCCGGCGCCCGGCGCGAACGACGACTCCAGCGGCACCGCCGTCTCGCTGGAGGCAGCACGAGTCCTCAGCAAGCTGAAATTCCCAGCCACCATCGTCTTCGTCGCCGTCGCGGGCGAAGAGCAGGGCCTGAACGGTTCGCGCCACCTGGCGCAGTTCGCAAAGCAGCAGGGCTGGCAGCTCGAAGGTGTGTTGAACAACGACATTGTCGGCGGAGACACCACGCCTGGTGACACGCTGCAGAACAAGACGCGAGTGCGCGTCTTTTCGCAAGGCATTCTGCCGTCCGCACCCATCGAGCAGATTCGAGCCGCGCTCAACATCGGCGGAGAGAGCGAGACACCCTCACGCCAACTTGCACGCGAAGTCCTCGAGGTGGACCGCACCTACTTCCCTGCCGGGCAACCGGCGCCTCTGCACGCGGTTATGGAGATGCGGCTCGACCGGTTTCTGCGTGGCGGCGATCATCGCTCGTTCAGCGATGAAGGCTTCCCTGCCGTTCGTTTCACCGAGTGGCGCGAGAACTTCGACCATCAGCATCAGCATGTGAGGGTCGAGAACGGCAAGGAGTACGGCGATCTGCTGAAGTTCGTTGACTTCAACTACATCGCCAACGTCGCGCGCCTGAACATGGCCACGCTCGGCACCCTCGCCATGTCGCCCGGCGTGCCCCAGAACGTGCGCGTCATCACGTCGAACCTCGACAACGACACCATCCTGAAGTGGGACGCACCGCTGAGCGCGTCCGGCGATGTGAAGTATCAGATCGTCTGGCGCGAGACCGCCGCGTCCGACTGGCAGTTCGCCGCAGACGCATCCAGGTATCCCGGCACGGGTGATCGCACCGTTCGCCTGCCCGTGTCGAAGGACAACGTCTTCTTCGGCGTGCGAGCCTGCACGGCATCGGCCTGCAGCCAGGCGGTCGCACCCATACCGGGCCGGTAGCAGTACTGAGAGGAAAAGAGTTGCCTATGGATCTTCCAAGCCGCCGCGTGTTTTTGGTGCAGAGTGCCTCGGCAGCCCTGGCTGCGAGCGCCGGAGCGCAAACTCCGCAGGCCCAGACGACGCCTACGGCGGGCGCCCCGCCAGCGTTCGGGACGGCACCACCCGTTGGTCCGGCCATCGATCCGGCAGACTTCGAGCACGCGGAGAAGCTGATGCAGGTGACTTTGACGCCCGCGCAGCGCAAACAGGCCGCCGGTAACTGGCCGAACAGCATGGGTGCCATGTTCGAGCGACGCACCGGCCCTCGCAAGGTGGCGCTCCCCGACGGCCTGCAACCGGCTACTACATGGAATCCGGTGCTGTCCGGCAGAAATGAACATCTTTCCGCCGCATCGAGAGCGGAATCGTCTCAGGTCTTCAGCACGGTCACAGCGACGCTGCCTGCCGATGACGAATCGATCGCCTTCGCACCCGTGACCTCGCTCTCGCACTGGATCCAGACGAAGCAGATCACCTCCGAACGCTTGACGACCATCTATCTGGCACGGCTCAAGCGCTACGACCCGAAACTTCGTTGCGTTATCACGCTCACGGAGCAGCACGCGCTGACGCAGGCTCGCGCTGCCGACGCGGAAATCGCCGCGGGTCGCTACCATGGCGTTCTGCACGGCATACCGTATGGCGCGAAAGACCTGCTGGACACCGCGGGCATACCCACCACCTACGGCGCGGAGCCGTTTCGCAACCGCGTGCCCTCAACGGACAGCGCGGTCATACACAAGCTGAATGCGGCAGGCGCTGTTCTCGTCGCGAAGCTGTCACTCGGCGCGCTCGCGTTGAACGACATCTGGTTCGGCGGACAGACGATGAACCCGTGGCTGCTGGAAGAAGGCTCCTCCGGCTCCAGCGCGGGACCGGGCGCCGCCGTGGCCGCGGGTCTGGTTGCCTTCGCCATTGGCAGCGAAACCGAGGGTTCGATCGTCTCGCCTTCCATGCGTTGCGGTGTCACCGGCCTGCGGCCGACCTATGGCCGCGTGCCGCGCACGGGGGCCATGGCGCTTGCATGGTCGATGGACAAACTCGGCCCGATGGCACGCAGCGTCGAAGACACGATGCTTGTGCTGCAGGCGATCTCGGGGGCAGATGCCGGAGACATTGCAAGCGTGAACGCAGCGCTGCCCTTCGACGCGTCGGCCGGCGCGAAAGGACTGCGCGTCGGCTACTTCCCCAGGTGGATGGCCGAGGCTCCCGCGACCGATGTGGACCGGCATGCACTCGAAACAGCGAAGCAGATCGGCATGGTGCCCGTTGAAGTGAGCCTGCCGGACTGGCCCTACGGCAATCTCAACACGATCCTCTTCGCCGAAGCCGCTGCAGCCTTCGAAGAACTGACGCTCTCCCATGCCGACGATCAGCTGACCATGCAGGTTCCTGACGCCTGGCCCAACACCTTCCGGCAGTCACGCTTCCTCTCCGCCGTGGACTTCGTGCAGGCAGACCGCATGCGTCGACGTGTCGCGTTGGAAATGGGCCGCATCATGCAGCAGGTTGACTTGCTGCTGGTGCCTTCGCTGCGTGACGAGATCCTGACCATCACCAACTTCACCGGACACCCCTCGCTGACGCTGCGCGCCGGCTTCGTCCAAATTGGGGAGGCGCGCAGCGACTGGGCTCCCGACCCGAAGCGGCCGCTGCCGAAGTTCAACCCGCCACGGCGCGTGCCGCACGGTGTCACGCTGATCGGCAGGCTGTACGACGAAGGCACGATCACCCAAGCAGGCATCGCGCTGGAGAAAGCATTCGATGTCGCCACCGAACATCCGCGCTTGTAGGGCCGTGCGGTCCCGAAGCAAGGCAGCCTACGGGTTTACTGCCAGCTGCAAACAACCTCCGCGAACTTACGGCTTTCTTATGGCTCGGTCGGCTGTAATCCTTTTCGCGGCTCAGAGATAAAGAGCCGACCGTGAGGCCTGTGAACCGCATGAGAGTTTCTGACCTGGTATTTGGCAAACCGCTCGCGACAAGCGATGCGCACAATGAACACATTGGCGTCGCCGCGGGCATCCCGATCTTCGGCCTGGATGGGCTGACCAGCGCGGCATACGGGCCGGAGCAAGCCATGATGCTCCTGATTCCGCTGGGCCTCGCCGGTGTGCAGCAGCATCTGCTGCCGATCTTCGGCGCAATCTTGGTCCTGCTTACCATCCTGTACTTCAGCTACCGGCAGACGATTGAAGCCTATCCGAACGGCGGCGGCTCGTTCACGGTAGCGAGTGAGAACCTGGGCGATGGAGCAGGCCTGCTTGCCGCCGCCGCGCTCATGATCGACTACATCCTGACAGCTGCCGTCGGCGTTTCCGCGGGCGTTACGGCGCTGGTTAGCGCGGTGCCCCGCCTGCATCCGCACCAATTGTCGCTCTGCCTGGTCATCCTTGCGCTCATCGTGGTCATCAACCTGCGCGGGGTGAAGGAGTCCGGCTTCGTCTTCATGCTGCCGACGTTTCTCTTCGTTGGAACACTGCTGGCGACGGTCGGCGTCGGCATCTGGCATAGCGTGGCTGCGCATGGGCATCCGACTCCCCTGGCTGCTCCGCCGCCGGCCATACCCGCGACCATGCAGTACCTTACGATTTGGCTGCTGCTGAAGGCATTCGCGAGCGGCTGCGCTGCCATGACCGGCGTCGAGGCGGTGTCGAATGGCGTTACAGCCTTTAAGGAACCGAAGTCGCAAAAAGCAAACCAGGCGCTGACCGTCATCATCGCCATCCTGATCGTTCTGCTCGCAGGCCTTGCGTATGTCGCGAAGGCGTACGGTGTCACAGCCATGGACTCGAGCGATCCGGCCTACCAGAGCGTCCTCTCCATCCAGGTGGCAGCGGTGTTCGGGCGCGGATGGTTCTATTACCTGACCATGGCCAGCGTACTGGCAGCGCTCAGCTTCAGCGCCAACACCGCCTTTGCGGATTTTCCCCGCATGGCCCGCGCAATTGCGCTGAAGGACTACATGCCGCGCGTCTTCCTGATGCGTGGACGTCGCCTGCTGTTTTCCCATGGCATCTACGCCCTCACGGGCTTCACGGCGCTACTGCTCATCATCTTCAACGGCGTCACGGATAGGCTGATTCCGCTGTATGCCATCGGAGCATTTCTTGCCTTCACTCTGAGCCAAGCCGGCATGGTGAAGCACTGGCTCAAGTGCAAGGACGAGAAGGGCCGTCACCTCAAGATGTTCCTCAACGGCCTGGGCGCGGTGGCCACGGGCATTACGCTCATCGTGGTCTTGGTCGCGAAGTTCACCTCCGGCGCGTGGATCACGGCGTTGCTGGTGCCCGCCATCATCTGGGTGATGCACGGCATCAAGCACCACTACACACGCATCAACGAAGAAACCGCCGACCAGACGCCGCTGCGGCTCACGGGCCTGCAGAAGCCGCTGGTGGTCATTCCCATTGGACGATGGGACAAGATCAGCGAGAAGGCCGTCCGGTTCGGCCTCGTCATGAGTGACGACGTGAAGATCGTAAACGTGAAAACCGACACGGATGACGGCTTCGATGAAACCTGGGAGCGGCTGGTGATGGTGCCCATCCGAGCGCACAAGGGGCCTGTGCCCGAGCTGGTGACGGTACAGAGCTCCTACCGGACCCTTGTATCGCCGCTTATGGATTACATCCTGAAGCTTGAGAAGGAATACCCCACGCGCAAGATCGCCGTGCTTCTGCCAGAACTCGTTGTCCGGCACTGGTGGGAGAACTTCCTGCACAATCAGCGCACGCAGGTGTTGAAGCTGCTTCTACTGGTCAAGGGAAACAAACGAATCCTTGTCGTGAATATCCCCTGGTATCTGTAGAACTACCAGATAACTACGGATGCCCGGCCGCGACAGCCACCCGGCTCAACTGCATGTCGACGGGGCCCGGAGTCATGTTCCAGACGCGCAGTTCGGCCGTAGACAGCGGCCGCAGCAGTTCCACAGGTGGTTGCTCGTGCCTGCCTGCGTGCAGCCAGCGATCCTGTTCCTTGCGATCGGTCAGGACGATCGGCATGCGGTCGAACAGCGTTCGCAGAACGGGTGTTACCAGCGTCGTGATCATCGCGAAGCTTTCCACCGCATGGCCCTGGTCATTGGTCCACGTCTCCCACACTCCCGCGATGCCGAAGATCGCGCCCGACTCAAGCGCAAAGGAGCAAGGGTGCTCGATGCCGCTGGAGAGATGCCGGCGTTCGTTCAGCACGTCGGCGGGGATCAGGCAACGACGCCTGCGGAAGGCGCTGCGAAAGCAGGAGTCGCACGTCATCGCTTCCGCATGCGCCTCTGACCGCTGCTCCGCGCCGCGATCGTCACAGGCGTAGGACGGAATGAGGCCTTCCCGCATCCAGACCAGCTCTCGGTCACCCGTCCCCGCGGCAATGCGCAGCACCGGATGCAGCTTGCGTCCGTGCACTTCATGCTCAGGCTGCTCAGACAGCAGCGACGATACAGGCACGCCAGCCCATGCGGAGAGACGTTGCCAATCTTCGTGAAGTTCAAATCTTGGAAGCATAGAACCTGTCACCACCGCGCTTTGCGCGGCAACTCAAAGCGCGTGGAAGAACAGACGCCAAAGGACAAGGGCGATCATGCCGCCAAATAACAGCAGGATGCCCAGTCCCACAAATTCGTTGACGGGTTTCGACTTGGAGGGAAGTTCCGGAGGCTCCTCAGACCGTCGCGCCCGACCCAGGAACGCCAGGAACATCCGATCGCCCTTGCCTGGCTTGGCAATGGAGTTGTTCTCCATCTCGTCACCGGCCATCGCGATCCTCTCCGACATATTCGAAATCCCTCGACAGACAGGTTCCATATTCGGGGCGCGGACCTAAAGAACGCATAAAGAACGGGCGCAGAAAGCTGCAGGGATGCAGACTTCCCTGCGCCCGCTGAAAACGCTGGAGCGATGAAACGGCTTAGAAGTCGATCCGCAGCGCCGCCTGTCCGGTGCGGTTCCCGGCATTCTCCGCCGTCTGCGGCGCGCTCAGCACGCCGAACGTCGACGGGTTATCGATCTGCGTGGCCGGCGGCGCGAAGTTGGTGTGGTTCAGCACGTTGGTAAAGCTCGTCTCAAAACGTAGACGCACATGCTCTCCGAGTTGCGTGACTTTCGCCGTGCCCAGGCTGACCGCGATCGTTCCGGGGCCCTGCAACATGCCAACCGCGGCATTGCCGAACCGGCCTGCACCAACCGGCGTAGGAGCAAACGCTGCAAGGTTGAAGTACTGCGCGCGCGACTGGCCACGGTAGAGATCACGGGAGATCACGTCGGGCCGAAGCGTTGCTCCGCGATTGGTCACGTTGGTATTCGACTGGTCGTTGGTACCCGGGACGCCGCTGGCAACCGAAGGGCAGCTGCCGTCCGGGTTGGCGGTGAGCTGGCATCCGCCCGGGCTGATGCTCGGCGTCAACCATGGCCCTGATTCCAGCAAAGAGACGGTGTTGAGCTCCCACCCGCCGAAGAAGTGGCTCAACCAGCCGGACGCGAGATAAGGCCGGCCGGCACCGAACGGCAGCTGGTATGCGCCGGAGATCAGCGCACGGTTGCGGCGCGTGCCGGACACGTTGCCATAGTCGTTGCCAACGTGAAAGCGGTCGGTGATCGGGATGCCGTAGTTCACCTCACCCGCAAAGCCGGTAGGCGTGTCGCCCTGGTTGTCTGCAAGGTTCTTTGCCAGCGTGTAGCTCGCGTCGAGGTACAGGCCGTGCGACGTGGTGTGCGTCGCCTGCACTTCCAGCGCGGTGTAGTTCGCGCGGCCCGCATTGAAGGTGCTGTATAGCTCGAACCAGTTCGGATAGGGCGCCCGCGGATCGACATACGGGCTCGCCGTGGTGGTCTGGTACGGCGTGGTGCTTGCGTGTATCTGGTTCAGGTCTTCCGTGATGCTGAGGCGATAGGTGTGCATGCCCACATAGCTGGCCCGCAGCGTGTCGCTGTGCGTGAGCTGCCGCTCGATCGTCAGGTTCCATTGATTTGCCTGCGGATCGCGGTAGTTTGGATCGACACCCTGGTCCAGGCTGCCGCCGCCATACTGCACCGTGGTCGAAGGTGGCGCCGTATTCGGAAACTGGATCTGCGGATGCGTGCCGCTGGCATCCGTCACCAGCGAGTTGGTGTAGGTGTGCAGGTTCGAGGTCGGGTTGCCGCTGTTGTTAAACGAGAGCGGTCCCAGGTTCGTCATCGTAAAGATGCCGAACCCTGCGCGAACAACGGTCTTCGTATCACCGAAAGGACGATACGCAAATGAGACACGCGGCTGCACATTGCCCCAGTAGATACTGCGCAGTCCCTGCGGAACGTTTGCCTGGCTTGCGCTGACATATTTCGTGCACGGCAGTGCCGTGTAGCCCAAGTTGCAGGCGTTGAACGACTGCTGAAAGGCGAGGTTCGACGCCTGCAGGTTGTTCGACGCAAGATAGCCCGGCAGCGCATCCGGCACGATGACGGAGTTCGTCGACTGGTCGAAGTTCGCCGCGTTTCCGCCAGCGAGGTAGAACGGCGGAAGAATCGTCCAGCGCAGACCATAGCTGACGGTGAGCTTCGGCGTGATCTGAAACTCGTCCTGCACGAACGTGCTTGTCTGCCATGCCTTGCCGGCAACGTCCGGGCTTGAGACGGCAAAGAACAGGGTCGTTGGAGCACCAATCAGAAAGTCACCAAAGCTGTTGCCCGTGAAGGTCGACTGAAAGGTGAACTGGCCGAAGTCATCCGAGGGCAGAAACAGCTCCACATCCTGGTAGCGGACGCCACGCACGTCCACGCCTGCCTTGAAGGTGTGCTTGCCGGCGGCGAACGTGATGTTGTCAGAGAACTGGATGGTCCGCGACTGCGTTACGCCCGTCTTGTCGCGCCCGATCTGCGTGAAGCCCGTGCCGTTACTAAAGTTGAACGTCGGGAACGCATGCGTCGTGGGATGCTGGCTGATGTCGACACCCTGCAGATCAAGCTGGGTCAGAGCGTTCGCGCCAAGGATGTTGAAGCTGACCGATGTATTGACGTTTGTAAAACCGAAGCGAAATTCGTTGATAAGGTGCGGCGTGAGGGTCGCCGTGTGCGACACAAGAAAGCTCCGGTTGTGAACGCTGTCGACGTCATTGGGCAGCAGCGGATTCGCAACGTTCTGCGTGATGTTCTTTCGGCTGAACCTTGCATAGATCGATTGCTTCGCGTTGATGGTTTGGTCGATGCGCAGGTCGGCTCCATCGGTGCGCGCCGGGGTGGACTGAAAGTTCTCGTAGTTATAGTTCGACTGACCCGAAA
>CAZZVI010000039.1:2778-21115 GCA_964657335.1 uncultured Terriglobus sp. | reverse complement strand
ATTCGCTGCTCGGGCATCCGATGGGCATGGTCATCCGGCGTCTCGATAATCCGCTCGTCGATGGATTGGTCAACCGGATTCGCTGCCGGCACGGCAATCGCGTGTTGCACAAGGATGACTTCGCGCGCGGCCTGCTGACCGCGATGAGCCGCGGCCAGACCGTCGGCATCCTGATGGACACGAATATGACGCCGCCGCAAGGCGTCTTTGTGCCTTTTTTTGGGGTGGAGGCATGCACCGCTTCGGGGCTGGCCCGCGTTGCGCGGAAGTCCGGAGCGGCGGTCGTGCCGGGTTTTCTGCTTTGGAGCGAAGCGGAAGACCGCTATGTGCTGCACTTCGGTGAAGAGTTGCAATTGCAGGTGACGGCAGACGCTGAGGCCGATGCGCTGGCAAACACGACGCTCTTCGCGCGGGTCACGGAGAGTTACATTCGCCGCTACCCAGACCAATGGCTTTGGTTGCATCGCCGATGGAAGACACGGCCGCCGGGCGAGCCGCCCGTCTATGGCCCTTCGGCATTACCACTTCCCGGCGCCGCGCAATCCAGTTCGCGTACGGCTGCATAATCATCTTTGGAGACAAGCTTGGCCACAGCGCACGAGATCGCGGCATGGGTGGATGGCACCGCTTCCGGCAGCTTGGCTGGGTCGATTGTCCGCGTATCCACGCCCGAGGCAGCCAGCTCCGAGGCACTTGTTTTTGCCGTTACACCGGCTGCGTTGCAGGAAGCGCTCGCATCCGAAGCTGGATTGATCCTGTGCGATGGTAAAACCGCGTCAGCTAGTGAGGACAGTCGCATCGTGTGCGTGCTGGATGCGCGGCTTGCCTTTGCCATCGCTGCGGAGCGGCTGAAGCCACGTGTTGATGCGGTGATCGCACCTTCCGCGGTGATCGCAGAATCAGCCAGCATCGGCAAGGGCACGTCCATCGGAGCGGGCGCTGTGATCGGCGAGAGCGTTTGCATCGGCAACGGCTGCAGCATCGGTGCGCGCGTGGTGATTGAGCCGGGTGTTTTGATCGCCGAGCGCGTGCGCGTGCAGGCGGGTGCGGTGCTTGGCTCGCTGGGCTTTGGCTATGCCCGCAAGCCGGATGGTAGCTACCTGCTTTTCCCGCAGCAGGGCACGCTGGTGATCGAAGACGATGTCGAAATCGGTGCAAATACAACGGTTGATCGCGGGGCCCTGGGCGAGACACGCATCGGAGCAGGCAGCAAGATCGATAACCTTGTGCACATCGGACACAACTGCCGCATCGGCCGCAACGTCATCATCGCCGCGCAGACGGGAATCAGCGGATCCAGTGTGGTGGAGGATGGCGCGATCCTCGGCGGCCAGGTCGGCATCGGAGAACACGCGCTGGTAGGTCCGGGAGTGATCCTTGGCGGCGGCGCAGGCGTGCTCAGTAACAAGAAGCTTTATGGGCAGGGCCAGGTCTTCTGGGGCCGTCCCGCACGTCCGCTGAAGCAGTACCTGCGAGACCTTGCTCGCCTGAGCCGGGGACGTTGAAGATGGCCATCGTTGTGGTCGGCGGGCACACTCGCAACATCGGCAAAACGACGCTTGCCGCGCAGATTCTCACGGCGACAACCGAACTGCAATGGACCGCCATGAAGATCACGCAGTACGGTCACGGCGTGTGCTCTGCGAATGGTGAGGATTGCGACTGCGCCACGGCCGATCACTCGGTCGCCATCAGCGAAGAGCGCAGCAGAGACTCCGGCACAGACACATCCCGCATGCTTGCCGCGGGGGCAAAGCGCGTGCTGTGGGTGCGCACGCAGCAGGGTTCACTTGCAGAAGCGATGCCGCGCGTTCGCAAAGAGACCGCCACGGGTGGCAACGTGCTGATCGAGTCAAACAGCATCCTTCGCTTCTTAAAGCCCGATTTGTATGTTGCAGTGCTTGATTCGCATGTCGCGGACTTTAAGGCGTCCGCGCTGCGCTATCTTGACCGTGCCGATGCGATCTTTACGCCCGAGGGTAGAGGCGCAATCGACCACGCGTGGCCAGGTGTCGCGCCATCCATCCTGCGCAGCTTTGTTCGCAAGAAGGCCGTCTTTGCTTTGCGCGAAGACGGCCTGGTGGAAGATGCGCTTAGGTGGCTGCAGGCGCGGCTCCCGCGCCAAGTGCAGGTCAGTCGCTAGTCGGATTGATTGGTCGACGCGTCAATGTAGGCGACGTCGTTCGCAGTTCCCTGCACCGTGATGTTGGTGTTGTTAATCTCAGAACCATCGGCGGTGTTGAAGGCATGAACCTGCCCACCGTACGCGGTGTAGACCTTGTTGAGGTTTTCGACCCAGGCAAGGCCAGTGAGACTGCCGTAGTAGTACTGATCCTGATTTTCGTTCGGATAGGGCACGGTTGCTGCCGTTCCCGGGGTCACCGCCGGCACAATGGAGGCAACTTTGCCGGAGATGTCATAGCGCGTCAGGCAGTTGTAGTTCTGGTTGTGCGCCGCGCGCTCGCCGCTGGCACAGTTGCTCGCACCGATCCACAGCGTACTATTGTCGGCGAACAGCAGCTTCGTATGCGTACCGTCTGAGATGGAGTAGGTCGCGGAGACCGTCTTCGTCGCAAGCGGAATCAGGGACAGGGTGCCACCGAAAAGTCCATCGGCTTGCAGCGACTGGCCCGCGACGTAAACGGTGGTGCCGTCAGAGAGCGCCTGTGTCGCACCGCCCGGCACGACCGTCGTACTGACCACGGGCGACACATAGGTTGCGCTAGGCGGGTAGTAGTCGATGCGCAGGCTGTTCAGGTTGGCGAAGTTTACGCCGGGTACATCGTCACCGGTGGCAGGGGATCCGCCGCACTCGCGGCCGCAGCTCATGAAGTACACCTGCGATCCGTCAGGCGAGAAGTACGCGTCGACAGGCCGGTGGAAGGATGGCTCGCTGATGCTGCCGTCCGCCTGCGTAGCGCCCACCGGCACAATGCAGTAGACCGGCTTATTGACCGGTTGACACGTCAGCGCACCCGGTGGCGAGGTCTGGTCGCTGTTCAACAGGAGCAGGCGGTACACCTGGTTCGAGTTGCGCAACATCAGCAAAACGACGGTGTGCGAAGGATTCGCCACAACCTTGTACACACTGGGAACCGGGAAGGTGTAGCTGGTCGTGAGGGACGTGCTGGTGAGAGACGCCGTGGAGGGCGCTGAGATCGCGAAGAGACCTTGCCGTTCCAGGGCGAAGTAAACAGCCTGCGTGTCTTCCGGCACAAAGAAGGAAGAAGACACGCCCGGATTCGCCGTCGTGGTGCCCAGAGCCGCTTCTGTTGAGTAATCAATCGTGCTCACAGTGCCGTCGCTGGCGTAGACAAAGCCGCGTGTCTGCTCCGGATAGTTGATGATCTGCAGCGCGTTGCCCGAGAAAGAACCGATCGTAAACGTGCTGTTCGCCGTGTATACGTTTGAGCGGATATCACGCTTTGCGTCCAGCAGTTCGAGCGAACCGCCGAGCGCGCTGGTCTGCGAAATGGCAACCATGATGCGTTGAGTCAGTTTCGACGGCGGCACAGGACGGCCGGCAAACTGGTTCTCAGTGGTCTTGTAAGGGCGGTCTCCACAACCCGTAAGGAGAAGCGCGAACGTGGCAAGCACAAGGGCGGTTGCCGACCGCGCAACGGAAACACTTTTCAACGGAAACCTCAACTATGAGCGCGGCATTTTCCCTTTCCGGCGCCTGTCGAAGTATATCAAAGCACTGGCTGACCAGGGATGCAGGTTCGCGGCCGCAAGCGCATCGCAGTACGATAGACAGCACAGACTCGCATGCCCATTTCTTCTTCCATAACCGCCGTGTCGCCGATTGAACGCCTGTTTGGCTCGTCGCCCACGCTGTGCGATGGCGCCATGGGAACGATGTTTTACGCGCGCGGTATCTTCATCAATCGCTGCTTTGACGAGTTGAACCTGACGGACCCGCAACTCGTGCGCGAACTGCACGAAGAGTACCTGCTGGCCGGCGCGGAGCTGATTGAAACCAATACGTTCGGAGCCAACGTCATCCGGCTGAAGCGGTTCGGCCTTGAAACGAAAGTATCCGAGATCAATCACGCTGCGGTGCGACTAGCACGTGCCGCGGTCGATGGCATGCGCGAAAAGCATGCACACCACGCTCTGGTTGCAGGGGCGATGGGGCCGCTTGGCCTGAAAGACGGCGAGCGCGATCCTGCGGTAATGCTGTCTGCGTTCACTGAGCAGGCCGCGGCGCTCGCGGCAGCGGGTGTCGATCTGTTCGTGGTGGAGACGGTCACGTCCATGGCAGAGGCACACGCCGCTCTGCAGGCCGCTCGCACGGCGGCGCAAGAGCGTCCTGTGATCGCGATGGTGACGGTGACCGACTCCGGCAACCTTGCCGATGGCACATCGCCGGAAGACGCGGCCGTGCAACTCGAACAGGCTGGCGCGAGGGCTGTCGGCTGCAACTGCAGCGATGGTCCTGGCCTTGTGCTCGCCACCATCGAGCGCATGAGAAAGGTCACCAGGTTACCCATCGCCGCCATGCCGAACGCGGGCCTGCCGAACTGCGTGGATGGCCGCAGCATCTATCTCTCGTCTCCGGAGTACCTCGCCAGCTTTGCGCGTAAGGCCATGCGGGTGGGAGCAACCATCATCGGCGGCTGCTGCGGCACAACGCCGCAACACATCAAGGCCATGCGGTCTTCTTTGCGCGCGGTGCAGGCGCAGGCGGAAGGCGTCGCCGCGGTCGGCGTGAAAGCCGCAGCCAGCGAAGTGGAACCGCCGCCGCTGGCCGAGAGATCGTCACTTGGACGCCGCATCGCAACGGGCGAGTTCGTCTCGCTCGTGGAGATTGTGCCGCCGAAAGGCATTGACCCCACACGAGAGCTGGAAGGCGCGCGCATGTTGAAGCGCCTAGGCGTACACGCGATCAACGTGCCGGATTCGCCTCGCGCCAGCGCTCGCATGAGCGCGGGCAGCCTTTGCCTGCAGCTGCAGCAGAAGGTCGGCATCGAGACGGTGCTGCATTACACCTGCCGCGATCGGAACCTGCTCGGCATTCAAAGTGACCTGCTTGGCGCCGCGTCACTCGGCCTGCGTAACATGCTTTGCCTCACCGGCGATCCGCCGAAGATGGGAAGCTATCCCGACGCAACCGCTGTGTTTGATGTGGATGCTGTCGGCCTTACACGCATCGCGCGCGATATGAACCACGGGCTCGATATCGGCGGCAACAGCATCGGCGCAAGCACCGGCTTCGTCATTGCGGTGGCAGCCAATCCCGGTGTGCCCGACCTCGACGCAGAGGTACGCCGCTTCGCCGCCAAGGTCGAAGCAGGTGCGGAGTTTGGCATTACCCAGCCCGTCTTCGATATGCGCCTGCTTGAGACATTCCTCAGGCGTATCGAAGCGTTCCGCATTCCCGTCGTTGCCGGCATCTGGCCGCTGACCAGCGTGAAAAATGCCGAGTTCATGAAGAACGATCTGAAGGTCCGCATGCCCGAGGAGATTCTCGCCCGCATGGGCCGCGCCGCAAGCTCGCCCGACGCGTCACGTGCCGAGGGCATTCGCATTGCGCGGGAGATGCTGGCAGAAGCGCAGCCAATGGTGCAGGGCGTGCAGGTCAGCGCGCCGTTCGCACGCTACACCGCTGCGGCGGAAGTTCTTGAAGCCCTGCTGCAGCCAGCAGCGGCACAATAAGAGGAAGGCCATGGCGACATTTGAGGAACAGCTGAAAACCCTGGAGACCGTTGTGGACAAGCTTGAACGGGGCGATCTGCCGCTGGAAGAGTCGCTCTCGCTCTTCGAGCAGGGAGTCACGCTCTCCGAGGCGTGCAAGAAGGAACTTGAATCCGCCGAAGGCCGCGTAAAGGTGTTGTTGCAGCGGGGCAATAAGCGCGAGCGCATCGCGGAAGATCTGGTGCTCGAAGAGGAGTAGTTTACCGGCCCGCTTCGATGAACGTCACCTTATTGATCTCGTGAAGCGTGGTGACACCGGCCCGCACACGCTCCAGCGCAGAGTCCCGCAAAAAGTGCATGCCCTTGTCGCGCGCCTTCCGTCGGATCTCGGAACCGGGCTTCTTGTCGAGCAGCATCTCGCGCACCTCGTCGTCCAGTTCCAGCAGTTCGTGAATGGCGGAACGTCCGCGATAGCCTGTGCCAGCGCACTCGATGCAGCCAGTCCCCTCGCGAAAGCGGAAGCCCTGCCACTCAGATGGATCCAGGCCGCTTGCACGCAGCTCATCATCGGTGTAGGTGCGGTGGGTTGCGCAGAAATCGCAGATCTGCCGCACGAGCCGCTGGGCCAGAATGCAATTAAGCGCAGAGACGAAGTTGTACGGCTCGACACCCATATTCAGGAAACGGCCGAGCACATCGACGACGTTGTTCGCGTGGACCGTCGTAAACACAAGGTGGCCCGTGAGCGCGGAGTTAATGGCGATCTGCGCCGTCTCTGCATCGCGAATTTCGCCGACAAGAATTTTGTCTGGATCGTGCCGCAGAATCGAACGCAGACCGCGGGCAAAGGTCAGACCTTTCTTTTCATTCACCGGAATCTGCGTGATGCCGCGGATCTGGTATTCGACCGGATCTTCGATGGTGATGATCTTGTCTTCTTCGCTCTTTATCTCGTTCAGCGCTGCATACAGCGTCGTCGTCTTGCCGGAGCCGGTTGGTCCCGTGACCAGCACCATGCCGTACGGCTCCTTGATGTACCTGCGGAAGCGCCGCAGATCTTCCTCGCCGAAGCCGACGACATCGAGCGAAAGCTTCTTGAACTTTTCACTCATGCTCTCCTTGTCGAGCACTCGGAGCACGGCGTTTTCGCCATGAACCGTGGGCATGATGGAGACGCGGAAGTCGATGAGCCGGCCCTTGTAGCGGACGCGGAAACGTCCATCCTGCGGCACGCGGCGCTCAGAGATGTCCAGCTCGCTCATCACCTTGATACGCGACAGGATGGTCTGGTGATGCTCGCGCGCGATGGGCGCCATCGCCTGCTGCAGCACGCCGTCGATGCGGTACTTCACCAGCAACGAATCGTCATAAGTCTCCAGGTGGATGTCTGACGCGCGCCGCTCCAGTGCGGAGAAGATGGTGGTGTCCACAAGGCGGATAATCGGCGAGATGTCGTCTTCGCTCGTCAGGCGCTCAATCGAGATGTTCTCGTCGGAGTTGTCATCCGCGGAGAGCACATCGAAGGTGAGGCCTTCGGTCGCCTCTTCCAGCACGCGCTGCGACTGCTCTGTCTTCTTCAGCAGATCGGTAATCTGCGACAGCGTGGCCACGCGCGTCAAGAGCCGCTGGCCCAGAAGACCCGAGATCTCATCCAGCACCATCAGGCGCGACGGGTCGCTGACGGCAATCACCAGGCGATCTGGCAACTGCTCCAGCGGGATGAAGTTGTAACGGAACATCAGCTCGACTGGCACGGACTTTACCAGCTCATGCTGGATCTTGAAGTCGCGAAGATCGATGAACTCCGAGTGATAGCGGCGCGCCATCAGCTGCGCACGCTCGGTCTCATTCAATTCGGGGTTGGCGATGGGGATTGCTAAGGGTGTTGCCATTTTATGCTGGGGACTCCTAAGCCTTAGGCGAAGCTATTGACCCGGCGCTGCGCCGTTGACGCCCGCGCCGAGTTGCAGAATGGGAAGATAGAGCGAGATAAGGATGACTGCGACGACGACGCCCATGAAGATGAGCAGCGTCGGCTCAATCAACGAGAGCACGCCGGCGAGAGACGTATCGACGTCCTCCTCGAAGAAGCCCGCTACGGAGTTGAGCATGGCGGGCAGCGCGCCGGTCGATTCGCCCACCTCAATCATCTCGATGGCGAGCTCGGGGAAGACGCGAGTACCTTCCAGTGACGAACTGAGCCGTTGCCCCTCGCGCACCTGCGTGACCGATGAGAAGACCGCATTGGAGACCTGCCGCGACGAGATGGATCGAGCGGCGGTTTCAAGCGACGGTACCAACGGCAGACCGCCCGTAAGCAGCGTCGACAGCGTGCGGGAAAACAGCGCGACCTGGTACTTCAACCAGATGACGCCAAGCAGCGGGATGCTCAGGCGCAGCTTATCAACGGTGCTGGCGCCCGCATCTGTTTTCGACCAGCGATAGGCGAGGTAAATGGCCAGCGCCACGATCGGCACCACATACAGGCCGTCGGCCTGCGCCGTGTTCCCAACCTTCAGGAGGATTTGCGTGATGGCAGGCAGCGGTGCGTTGAGCTGGTCGTAAAGCTGCGCGAAGCGAGGCACTACAAACGAGATGAGGAAGACAAAGAGCGAGATGACTAAAGTGATGAGCAGCGTCGGATAAACCAGCGCCGACTTCAGCTTTTTGGTCACACTCAGCGAGACGCGTTGAAAGTCCGTGTAGCGCTGCAGCACTTCTTCCAAGTTGCCGGAGCGTTCACCTGCAAGCAGTGTCGTTGTGAAGATGAGGGGGAAGCCCCCCTGCGCATCAAACGCGCCGGAGAGGGATTCGCCCGTTTTGACACGCGCTGCCACATTCTCGAGCTGCGCCTTGAAGTTGATGTCTTTCTGCCGCCGCGCCAGCAGCTCGAGCGAGCCGGTGATCGGCAGGCCCGCCTTGATCAGTGTGACGAACTGCTGGTTGAAGACGAGGAAGTTCTGCAGCTTCACCTTCTTGCGTGTGCCGGTCGCGCCCAACCCATTGCGCGCCTTCACCGAGTAAACAAGGTATCCAGCTTGCGTGAACCGCGTGCGCAGCTCCTCCGCGGTGGCCGCGGCATGCGTCTGCTCCTGCACACGGCCACGGTCATCGGCGAGCTTTACGGTGAACTCATTCATTCTGCAGTCAGCATGATTTTAGACGGCTCTCGACGACTGACGTGTGATTTCGCCAAACAGAAGAGCCTCGCCGAAGCGAGGCCCTTCAAAGTGGAACTGCAGGCGATATCACTTAGACCGAGAACGACGATCCGCAACCACAGGTGCTCTTGACCTGTGGGTTCTCGAACTTGAAGCCGGCGGCTTCGAGCGTTTCGACGTAATCGACCACGCAGCCGTTCAGGTACATGGCGCTGGTCGCATCCACAAACACCTTTAGGTCGTCAAAGCGTACGACCTTGTCCATCATGCCCTGCTGATTTTCGAAGCTCATGGAGTACTGGAAGCCCGAGCAGCCGCCACCCACCACGCCGATGCGTAGACCGGCCGGCAGCGGATCCTGCGTCGCCATGATTTCCTTCACCTTGGCCTGAGCGGACGCGGTCAAGTTCACCGGCTGCGTCGGCGCTGCGGTCACAACCTCAACGGCTGGAGGTGCGGTGACAATCTCGGGAGTGGTAACGGCAGTGGCCATGTGTGGGTCTCCTCAGAAGCTCAATACTAGTGTAAGCGTCATGGGAACGCCGATCAAGCTGGTCTCAGATTCGATGCACGACGAATCAGCAAGGGTGCGGCATCGCGCTGCGTTCGCGGCAGCAAAAAGGGTGCGGCTGCAATCCGCACCCTCTCGCGACCGGCCGGTGCTTACTTGCCCTTCACCGCGATCACTTCAATCTCCAGCAGATAGCCGGGGGCAACCAGGCCAGCGACCTGAAAGGCCGACCGGGCGGGCTTGTTGGGCTGGTCCTTCGTGCCGAAAAACTGCGTAAAGCTGGCCTGCAGACCGGGAAAGTCGATCTTGCCCAGCTTGGGATCGGCTGCAAGAAAGACCGTGCATTTGACCACGTCCTTCATGTCGAGCCCCTGCTCTTTGAGAATGGCCTGGACTTTCGTCAGAATGCTGAAGGTCTGCGTCTTGGTGTCGCCGTAGTCCGCGGGCGTGCCCTTGGCAGCGTCGGCCGGCGTGACCGGGCTGGCGAGCTGTCCGCTGACGTAGAGCGTGTCGCCGGCCCAGACGGCGGTCGCAATCGGCGACTTATCCGTCTGGATGTGCTTCACCGTCACTTGCGCATGCGCTGCGTGTCCGGTAGCGATGGTGAGCGCGAGTGCCCCGGCCAGAATGGTGTGCTTGCATTTCATGTGCATCTCCTCTGTGTTGCGGACAGCCTAGGCTTCAACAGACTGGTGTTCGCCGGTCAGCCGGGCAGCCTTTACCTGATCGCTGATCATCTGCACGGCGCGCTTGCCGCTGAGCGCCGCACCCTCCTGCCAGCCCACCACATGTGTCGTGTGGTCGCCCGCGAAGAAGATGGGGCCGTCGGGCTGCAGCAGCGTTTCGTAGCCCGCGTTGCCGCCGCCATAGCCGCGGATCCACGAACCCTCGTTGTAGGGAATGTGCTTCCACAGGCAGATCAGCGGCTTGGTCAGCTCCTTACCGTGGCCGGGGTGAATCTTTTCGAGCTGCTTGCGCGCGGTCTCGAACTTCTCTTGCGTGCTTAGCTTTTCCCAACCCCAGTTCAGTTCGTCCTCGTAGCCGGTGACGAGGATGCCCTTCGGCGCCATCAGCTTGGCTGACGGATACCAGATGACGGTCGTCGGTCCCGGTGCGCGGAAGGATAGGCCGCCGTAGATCTGGTAGTCCTGCTCCCAGAAGCGCCGCGACTCCCACGCCAGCTTGTAGCTGTTTGCGTAGCTCGCGCCATTGATCGCCGTCTGGTAGGGCGCGGTCAGGTCGTTCTTCAACTTCTTGATAATGGGCAGCGGCATGCAGTTGACCATGTAGTCGGCCTTGATGACCTTCTCTTTACCGGCCTGCATGTAGGTGACCTCGACACCTTTTTTGTCGCCGGTGCGCTTGAAACCTGTGATCGGTGCGTTGTAGATGATGGTCTTCGTCTGGTCTAGCTTCGCGGCAAACGCATAAGGGATGCGATCCATGCCGCCGACCGGCTGCATCATGGTCGCCTGCCAGTCCCACGCCTCTTCATACAGAATGCCGGCCCAGAAGTTCTCGTCCAGCAGGGTGTGCATGTCCATCGGTTCCTGATTGATGGCGACCTGATCGCCGGCACCGGGATATTGCTTGAAGCCTGCGCGGTCCGATCCGTGGTACTTGCTGTCGAGACCGAGCGGTCCATAGGTCCGCAGGAACGAGATCATGCGGTCCTTGTCTTCCTTGGTCAGCTCGGCGTCGAGAGCACCGCCCTTGATCGACTTCGCCAGAAGCTCGCTCACGTGCCCCCGCGTGTCGTTGACCACCTTGCGCTGCACCACGGGTGCCCCGCCGTTGGCGGTGTCGTTCTGCAGGATGGTGGAACGCGACGTGTTGATCTCGACTTCAAGTGGCACGTTGAGCTCGCGACAATAGCTGAGGATGGTCGTATGGACCGACGGCAAGCGCCCGGGACCGAGATTCTGGTAGTTCCCTTCTTCCCACGTACAGGTCTGCTTTTCGCCTTCGATAAACTCGATGACGGTGCCGTTGCGGGCGCTCCAGTTGCGTCCGCCAGGACGACTGCGCGCCTCCAGCAGCGTCACTTTGTAGCCGAGCTTCAGCAGCTCGTACGCGGTCACCAGGCCCGAGACACCGCCGCCGGCCACCACCACACTGACGCCTTTGCCCACGCCGGGAGCGGCCTCAATCGGCGCGACCTGCTGGGCCTTCATCGGGAACAAACCGAGAGCCTGCATGGTAGAAAACGCCGCGGAGTAGCCGCCAGCCTGGCCGACACGCATGAGGAAATTACGACGGGAGATCGACATCGAAGATCTGCTCCTTCTCACTGCCTGCCGGGCGCGAAATGCCAAGGACCGGCGGCTAGGTAAACGGCAAGAACACGGATGCGGGAGATCTGCGGCTTTCGCGCTTCTCCACGGCTGGATTGTCTGGGTTGCAACAACAGTATGACAGACGAATGCCTGAGGCTCCAAGCAGCAACGCTCAGGGCGATCCGGCTCCCCGTGAGACTAGTTAAGGAATGGATCTAATTTTCGCTCGGCGTCTTGTCGACCGAGTCGATGACGACCGTCTCCACCGGCACAAGCTGCGGCTTCAGTGCAAGTCCAGTCGCCTTCTTCAGCGCTTCTCCGAGGGAAGGGAGGTCGCTGTCCGCGTCATCCGTGACTCGCTCTGCCGCATAGCTGAAACCGATGTCGTAGCTGCCTGGAAGACGCGTCTGATCGACCACCGGAAAGCCAGCCAACGAGGTAAGGTATTTTGCAAGGATTGGCATCGACCAGTTCTGGCCGCGCACCTGCCCAGAACTGACATTGATGCGATAGCCGGCGAAGTGCTCCGCCTTCGTGGGCGTCAGATGAGGACCGCCCTTTGCGACGATAAGTGCATAGCCGTGGCTGGGCCGCGTTTCCATGTGCGCCCGCAGGTGAAACCGTTCTTTGAGCAGTTCCTGCAAGCGCGGCTTGAGTTCGTCTCGACTGAGGGGAATGCCGCCCTCTGGTCTGGCGAGAACGTCGTACAGGTTCGATTCGAGCCAGTCCGGCTTGTTCGCAATCTGGCTGTCTTCCACGCCGTAGGCAAGCTGGAGAAGCAACGCAAGCGATACATGGTTCGCAAAGAACTTGCCCGTGTTCGGCGGGCTCCAACTGCCTGTGTACGGGTCGGTCCCTGGCGCCGCCTTCACCGTTGCGACCGCGAAGGTTGGCTGCGGCATCTGCGCTGTGGCTGCGCGCAGTTGGCAAGACAGCGAACAACAAATCAGCAGACGCCACGTTTTGTCGTGGCGGCTCAACCACTGTCTCGCTGAGGGCAAATCTGCCTCCTCCGCCGTTCACCCAAGCGGAGCGCTCGCCTGCATCGGCGGAGGCGCCTTGTACACATACCGCGTGAGCAGAAAACTCTGAATCGGCCTCTCAATGAAACGGAAGGCTGTGTAAGCAAACGTCAGCATTACTGCGTACGAGAACCACGGATCGAACTGCTGGACATGCAGACGCTCGGGAATATGGAATTCATGCAGCACGATCCACGTGTTGAAGTGCAGCAGGTATAGGCACAGGCTGGCACGGCCGAACGCCGCGATGGGTCCCCAGCCAAGCGCACGCGTGATCCAGTGTGTGCCGGTCAGGCCGAATACCAGCATCGCGAAGATTGGTGTAATCAGGCCGCCATGCAGAAGCACATAGGGCAGATGAGGCACTGCAAAATAGAAGATAAAGGTGACGACAGCCATCGCCGAAAGAGCAAGCCACATCTTCGTGCGATCACTCACATCGGTCACGGCATGCAGGCGGCCGAGCGTCATGCCCGCCAGAAAGATCGGCAGGAACGGCAGCGGCGTGTACTTGAGCGCGCGCAGCCAGTATCCGGAGGAATAGCGATCAATGTTGTGCAGCCCATCCGGGTTCAGCCAGATGTAGAGGCTAGGCAACACCATCTCCCAAAGCCAGAACGCACCGAACAAGAGCAGTAACTGCTTTGGCTGGCGCGGCCACCACTTCATGCGAATGAAATGCGGAAAGGCGAGGTAGAGCATCGCCTCGGTTGCAAGCGTCCATGCAACGGTGTTCCAGAATGTCGCCAGCGTCGGACTCCAGCCCTGCAGCAGAAAGGGCGTGAGCAGCGCACCCCGCCAGAACTCGGCATGCGGGCGACCCAGCCACTCCATATGCAGCATCGCTAGCGAAACCACCAGGGAAAGCAGGTACACCGGATACAACCGCGATAGCCGCGCAGCGTAAAATCGGCCTGGCTTCAGCGTGTCCGCGCGATGCGCATAGTTATAGGCAAGCACGAAACCCGAGATCAACAGAAAGAAGCTGATGTAAGTAAAACCCGCCTCGATCATGGGGCGTACATACGTCGCATGCGGCGGCGTGAAGTGGAAGAACATGATGCCGAGCGCTAGAAAGGTTCGAACGCCGGTAAGCCCGGGCAACGGCGGCTTGCGTTCGATAGCAGCATTGCCAGGTACCGTCTGCGGGGGCGAAACGGCGGCGGCAACTGCGGCTTGCGACTCCATGCTAGGAGGTGACGAGTGTGCCAAGCTTTTCGCCGCCAACGACACGAACGATGTTTCCCTGCTCGCGCATGGAAAAGATCACCATTGGCATGTTGTTGTCATTGCAGAGCGAAACGGCGGAAGTGTCCATCACACGCAGGTTCATGCGAATGATGTCCATGTACGTAATAGTGCTGAACATCGTCGCTGCGGCATCCTTCTTCGGGTCCGCGGTGTAGATGCCATCGACGGAAGTAGCCTTAAGCAGCACATCCGCGCGGATTTCCATTGCACGCAACGCGGCCGCAGTGTCGGTTGAAAAGTACGGATTGCCGGTACCCGCTCCAAAGATCACAACGCGCCCTTTCTCAAGGTGGCGGATTGCCCGGCGTCTAATGTACGGCTCAGCAACCTCATGCATCTCAATGGCGCTCATCACGCGGCACTGTACGCCGAGTTTTTCGATGGCATCCTGCATGGCAATTGCGTTGATCACCGTCGAGAGCATTCCCATGTGATCGGCGGCGACACGATCCATGTGGATGGCCTGCTCTGCGACACCGCGGAAGAAGTTTCCGCCGCCCACGACCACACCGACCTGGCAACCACCCTTGGCCAGTTGGACGATCTCTTCCGCGACGCGGCTTACAAAGATCGCGTCAATGCCAAAACCACGGCCTGCGGCCAGTGCTTCACCTGAAATTTTGAGGAGGACGCGTTTGTACATGCCGTGTGTCAGTATCGCATGCGGGCCCGGTTGCGACCGGCTGAGCCCTTCATGCCGCGGAAACAAAGTTTGCTTTCAACTTCTTGCTGCCGCTCTTGTCAAAGCGCACCAGCAGCGTATCGCCGTTCGCATCCTGAACGATGCCTCGGCCAAAACGTTTGTGTCGAACGAGATCGCCTATGGAAAGTGAAGGCTGCACCAGATGCGGCAACGTCTCGGGAGCGGTCGTCACAATCGTGCCGGCTAGGGTCTCGATGCGGGTGACGCCGTTCGCCTCGGCGGTTGCGTGCAGTTCCACTGTCTTGTGCTGCTCTGCAGTGTGGTTCACGCAGTTATCGCAAGTGCCGCAGGGCTCGCCTGCCGGCTCATCGAAGTACTCGCGAAAGACTTGCCGCCTGCACTGCACCGTCTCCGCATATCGCATCATGTCGTCCAGACGCGCGCGGTCGCTCTCCGTACGTTCTGCATATGCGGACATCAAGGCTTCGATCTGCTCGTCGTCGACGATCAAGGCATCTGTACGGACATAGCCCGCTCCCCGGCTGATCGCAAGGCCCGTATCGCGCAGCAGGTAGAGCAACACCTGAGCACGCTTGCTGCCGATCTCAGCTAGCGTTGCCAGTTGGGCTGCATTCATCGCGTCGTGTGGCGAGAGCGTATCCAGCACCTTGCGCAGTTCGTCTGCCCGCGGATACCGACCGGCAGAAAAGAAGCTCTGGATTCGCTTGTCTTCCAGACGAAACAGCAGCACCGCGCGGGACGGCAAGCCATCGCGGCCCGCTCTCCCCGCTTCCTGAAAATACGTCTCGAGCGAGTCAGGGAATTCGTAGTGGAAGACATAGCGAATGTCCGGCTTGTCGATGCCAAGACCGAACGCCTTCGTCGCAATCATCACGCGATATTTGTTGTCCATGAAGTCGGCGAGTGCATGTTCGCGCTCCTTCGCAGTGAGTCTGCCGTGATAGTGACCAACTGCGATGCCCGCTTCGGTGAAACGATCATGCAGATCGTTCGCGCTGCGCACGGATGCTGTGTACACAATGCCGCTGCCCGGCTCATCCGCAATCATCCGCGTCAGGCGCGCAAGCTTCGCGTCGTTGTTGACTGTGGGATGCACGGCGAAGAAGAGATTGGTACGTTCCGAACCAGCGTTGACGACCTTTGCGTCCATCGCATCGAGATCGCGCAGAATGTCCCTTATGACTTCGTCCGTGGCGGTCGCCGTAAGCGCCAGCACGGGAGGATTGCCAAGCTCCGCGCGAGCGTATCGCAGGCCCATGTAGGCGGGCCGAAAGTCGTGACCCCATTGCGAGATCACGTGCGCCTCATCCACCACAAACAGCGACACGCCGCCCCGCTTCAGCTCATAGAGAAACTCGCGCTGTTCCAGACGTTCGGGCGTGACGTAGAGCAGTTTCGGAATGCCGGCGGCGACCTCCTCCTCGGCTTCGCGACGCTGGCCTTTCGTCAGCGTGGAATCGATCTTCTGCACATGGATGTCGGCATCCGAAGCCCTGCGTTGCTGGTCCTGCATCAACGCGATCAGCGGCGAGACGACAACTACTGTATGCGGGAGAAACAGCGCTGCCAACTGATACGTCAACGATTTGCCCGCGCCAGTTGGCATGATGCCGAGTGTGTTCTGCCCATGAAAGACAGACTCCAGAACCTCACGTTGCGCCGAGCGAAAGGCCGTTACACCGAAACGTTTCTTTGCTTCTCGCCGCAGGTCTGCCCACGGTATTTCGGCGTTGGCTGACGCAACGCCTCTGCGTGATGGTGGACGATGATGTGCAGGAACTGTGCTGCGTTGCGAAGCTCTCGGTGCTGCCATGACTCACATTCAGATGCACATGCACTCCACTCAGGCAACGCCATTCAACGCACTGCAAAGGTAGCCAACAGTCATGCAGTGCGGGCGAGAAACGCGTCTGCTGTGCGAAGCGAAAGCGCCATGATCGTCAATGCTGGATTGGCTGCGAGCGACGTGGGGAACACAGAGTTGTCCGCCAGGTAGAGATTTGGGATGTCCCAACTGCGCCCACGGGGATCGACCACAGACTCACTCGCGTCGTCGCCCATGCGGCAGGTGCCGACGGTGTGCGCGGTGCGCTGCGAACTCCACAGATCGTTGCCGCCCGCTGCTATCAGGATGCGGCGCATGTTGGCCTCGGCATGGTCACTCATCTTTTTCTCGTTGTCGCTCAGGGAGAAAGTGATGAGCGGCTTCGGGAGGCCACGTTGATCCTTTTCATTGGATAGCGTCACGCGATTGTTCGCATTGGGCAGCGTGTCGCCATTCATGCCGATGCCCGCTACGTTGTTGTACTGTGCGAGATAGTCAACCAAAGCCGGTCCCACAAGATCGCGCCCGCGCACCACCTGCTCTCCCCACGCCAGCGGCAGAATTCCGTAGCTCTGCAACAGATAGCCGCCGGCATAGTCAGCATCGTTCGCGCGCATGAAGTCTTCGGTGATGAGCGACGCCGGAAAGCCCTTGTACGGCCGCGTCTCCGCGTTCATCGTGGCCCAAACCTGCGTGGAGATGTGCGCCATGAAGTTGCGGCCTACCAAGCCGCTTGAATTGCCAATGCCCCAGTGCAGCAGCTGCCTCGGTGTCTCGACTCCACCCGCGCAGAGGAAGACGTGCTGCGTCTTCTGCCGCTGCTCACGGCCATCTTTGTCGGTGTAAAGCACGGCAGTGATGCGCCCCTTGCTGGCACGCTCCACGCCATGCACAAAGCACTCTTCGCGAATCTCAGCGCCTGCATTCAGAGCGGCAGGCAGGTAGGTCACATCCATGCTGGCCTTAGCGCCGTTGCGGCAGCCCTGATGGCAGTAGCCGCGATTGGTACACGCATTACGCGTGCCGTACTCCGGGCGCGAGTAAGCCTGCGACACCGCTGCGATCGGCGCAGGCGCGACGCGAATGCCCAACGCTTCACAACCCGCGGCCATGTACATCGCAGAGCTGTTCAAGGGGAGCGGAGGCAAAGGATACCTGCGCGCGGGATCCCACGGATAGTCGGCTGGACCCGATACGCCGATGAAGCTCTCAATCTCCTCGTAGTAAGGCGTCAGTTCCTCCAGCGTCACGGGCCAGTCCACCGCGACACCATCGTTGCTTTTCAACTTCAGATCGCGCGTGTCGGGCCGTGGCGCATAGGCACCCCAGTGGAGCGTGCTGCCGCCCACGCCGGTGCCGCTGTTGTTCGCGCCGAAAGTCGTCGGGTCGGCACCACTGGACAGGCGCTCATCGAGCCAGTAGATTTTCGCGGCAGCCTCGTCGGTTGGGAACTCTTCGGCGGGATTCTCGAACCATGGTCCCGCTTCAAGCGCCACCACGCTCAGACCCGCGCGCGCCAAACGCCACAGTAGAGGAGCACCACCTGCTCCCGTACCGATCACAACTGCATCAACTGTCTCTTCGGTTGAAAAGCGCCGCATGGCCTTCGGCTTCTTCATGCTTGGCGCCCATGAACGATCACGGGCAGATCGATGCCGTGCTCAAACAGCAGCGCAGTGTTGGCGGTGATTGCTCCCCAGCCTTCGTTCGGCGTGGGTCCATCGGTTGTGCCGGTCTCCCCATCGGCGAAGCCGTAGTACCCGATCTTTTGCATGGTCGAAGGGTGCGCCATCCAGAACTTCACCGCATCGGTTCGTAACATGCCTAACCATTTCGACAGCGGAAACTGAGCTGTCGCATCGACATCACCATTTGCAACTGAGCGGAGATGGTCCTCACGCGCGGCTGGATCCAAACGCTCGAATGTCTTCACCGGGGCCCGTTGCAGCATCGCGGCAAACACCGTCAAGCCGCGTGTGTATGCCTCACC